>NZ_JALBGV010000039.1 GCF_023006505.1 Neorhizobium sp. SHOUNA12A | reverse complement strand
GTACCGCGAGTTTTTGACCTTCATCCATAACTTGGTGTCCACCTCTTTTAAGTGGACACCACATGCCAAAGCTCACTCAAATACAGAAGGTGCGGAGAAATTCGCGCTTACGAATATGTCCCCCGCCTTGCTGCGCAAGCCTCTGTCGACGAACTCATGGAAACGGCCTGAGCAGAACACATCAGGGATCAACTTCCAAGGCTCGATCAGGACAAACTACCACTTGGCCCGGAAATGTGTCTCACGGACGCCCGATGGTTACGCGGAAATCTTGTAATGGGTGGTGGCAGTGCGCCAGTAGGAATGCCCAGTTTTTGTTCGGAAGTGGCGGGCGGGACACAATGAACCCAGCCTATTCTATCTCCTTGTAATTCTAATGTTTTTTGACGGCTATTTTCGTAGGTCCCTGAGGGCTTACGAGCGGCCGGGCGATGGTTAGGCAGGAGGAAGTCCTTCTTGATCAGCTCCTCCCAGTGATCAAAAACCGGCGTAAGCATCGGGTCGAGATAGCTGATTTCGCCATTCATGAGCGCAAGATGCGCGTCTCGCCGCAGAACCTGATGCGCGCTGCAGGCCGTCCACCCGAGGATTCCTCATATCCGTCGTACTCAAAGCCCCTCCTCCCGCAGTCCTTCCAGCACACGAGTGACAGTTGGCAAGCTTATTCCCAGACCGATCGAGACCCGCGAAGGCGACGTCATCTGTTTGCGACGTACAAAATCAATGATGGTGGAGCGGTTGATTGAGCGCAGTAGGCCTGCCTGTGCCGGAAGTTCTCTCATGGTTGCCCTCTTCGCAAAGAGAGCTACGCCTGAAGCCATCACCAAGGAGATGTCAGCTTTGATTGTAGGCTCGCGGCGCAAATGTTGGCAAAAGGCATCGATAGCCGGCGGGACCGCCAGAAATACCACATTAGTAACCCTCCGTCCGAGCCGGCGCGGACCGCGCTACCCAAGCCATGGGTAATAAGTTTCACCCTGTAAAGACACGGTGGCGGTTCTTCAGGATTCGGAATACTCGGCCGAATTGAAGTCGCAGTCGAAGAGGTTGGGCCGACGCTTGCCTCGCCGAGGGTGACGGGGCTGGCCGCCAGATGCATCTCCGTCTCGATGCTGTTCCACAGGCACAGTTCAGAGATAGACGGCTGAGAAGTTGGCTGCTGCAAAACTACCTTTCACCGATGGTGAGCATTGATTCGCGCGGTGTCAGCGGATGGGATTCTTGCTTGAGGGCCGCAGGAGATCAAACGCACTACCGGTTTTCGGATCGCGGATATGATCACTCTTCCGATCTAGCTGCGGCGACCGGTAAAGACGTTCAGACCGACCAGGCGGTCGATGATAAGAACGACGATCGCAGAGCCAATCACGGACCATGTGGAAACCGCGGCGATCAGCGGCCTATACTGGTACAGAAGATACTCATAGATTTTGATCGGCAACGGCTGTAGTTCGCGCGGCGTAAGGAAGACTGAGATGGAGAAGTCATTCCACGATGTTATGAAAGCGAACAAAAACCCAGCGATGACCCCAGGTTTGATCAAGGGCAACGTCACCGACACGAACGTGCGCCACGGGTTTGCTCCGACACTGCTGGCAGCATCCTCCAGCGCCGGGTCGAGGTTCTCAGTTACCGCTGTAATAGTTCGTACCGGGTATGGCATGGTGATCATCACGTGACCGATCACGAGGACAAAAAGGTTGGTCACCCCGAATGCGTAGATCACCACCGAATACAGCGACAGCGCAAAGATCACTGATGGGACGAGCAACGGCCCCATGAACGACAAGGTCAGGATCTTGGCCACCGTTGGGGGAGCTTTCCGCAGTTGCAACGCGACCGGAAGCGCAAAAATCGTCGAGACTGTGGCCGCTACCGCTGCGACGGTAAAGCTGATCAGAGCGCCATTCACGAAGCTTCCGTCCGTAAGAGCCGCAACCATCCAATGTAAAGTCAACTGCTTGGGTGGGAAGAACATGGCTTCCGCGTTCAAAGCCGCGCCGACGACCACAAAAAGTGGTGCCACGACGATGACGAACGCACAGAAAGCGGCAATGCCTAATGCTGTAGGGAGTGGCAACCGCATTTTCCTGCTCGAAACCACTTTGTCCGTCGAGATTGTCGTGGCACTCATGTTGCTTTCCTCGCCGTGCGGAAGGTTCGATTGATGGCGAACAGGTAGATTGCAGTAATCAGGATGCTCAGAATGGTCAGGCTAATCCCGATCGCCGCCGCGAAGGGAAAATTACCCTGCACGGTGGCCTGTTCGTATGCCATCATACCCATCATTCTCACTCGGCCGCCGCCCATGAGAGATGGAATGGCAAATGCTGCGGCGTTCAAAGTGAAGGCAATCAGGGTCCCCGCGACCACTCCCGGTAGCGACAGCGGGAAGGTCACCGCCCAGAACGTTTTGTACTTGTTTGCGCCGACACTTGCCGCCGCCTCTTTGAGGGCGGGGTCGATCGCGGCGATTACGCCGATGAGTGGCAAAACAACATAAGGGATGGCAATCTGAACCAAGCCGATCAAAACGCCAATCTCGGTATACATGATGCGAACCTTCGGCATGCCGATGAAGGTCAGGGCGCTATCGACAAGCCCGCCACTCATTAGAAGAACATTCAATCCAAAGATGCGGATGACAATGTTCACGGAGAGAGACACGACCACCATGCTAGTGAGAAAGCCTCTGCGGTGCGGAGGCAGCTCGGCGATATAATAGGCGAGCACGTACCCGATAATCAAAGCCAGTACCGTAGACAAAACCGAGAGCTTCACGGTCGTCCAGAGCGCTGTCTCCAAATAGAAGGGATCGGTCCAGAACCTCGCGTAGTGCGCCAGTGTGCCGGTAAAGACAGGCGCACTGCCAACCTCGTGTGATGACATGCTCGTCGCAACAAGCCAACACACGGGGACGAAAAAGAAAAGTATGACGAACGCGAACGGCAAGAACAACGGTGCGCGGGTCGCCCAGGCAACCATGCGCTCCCGGAGCCTCCCGTGTTCGTCACTCTGTGGCAATGACGGCGTTAGTGACATTAATTCTGACCTTATCCCCGGGTTTCAAAACATCGGCGTTAGAGCGTTCCTGCAGGAAGATCGGCGACTCGGGCTCGTGAGTGAGTTTGATCCCGTACCGGATCGCCGATCCCTCATAGATCACATCACCAACAGTGCCTTCGAGCTGATTGGTGGGCAGCCCACTGCCCTGCCGTTCAAGCACAAGCCACTCGGGTCGGACGATGACTGTGACCTTCTCCCCCACCTGCTTGACCGATGGCGCATGCGCGGTAACAACAGCGCCATTGCCAAGCTTGATCTCAGCCCTGCTCTCCCGAGAATTCTGCACCAATTCCCCGGCCAGGAAATTCGCGCTACCGAGGAAGCCAGCAACGAAACGGTTGGCCGGACGCTCATAGACTGTCCGCGGGTCGGCGATCTGCTGAATCCTTCCGGATTGCATCACCACCACCTGGTCGGACATGGACAGCGCCTCCTCCTGGTCATGGGTGACGAACAACATCGTTACGCCCAGAGACCGCTGGAGCCGCTTTAGCTCAATGCGGAGCTCTTCCCGCAACCGCCGATCCAAATTGGACAGCGGTTCATCGAGAATGATCACCTCCGGGTCGATCGCAAGCGCTCGCGCCATGGCGACACGCTGCTGCTGCCCGCCACTCAGTTCCCGCGGATACCGATCCTTCAACCCGGTGAGTTGCACCATGCTTAGCGCCTCGTCTACGCGACGGGCGATTTCTTCCCGGGGCAACTTGCGTATGCGAAGACCGAACGAGAGGATCTCTGAGACAGTCATGTGGGGCCACAGGGCGTAGTTTTGGAAGACCACGCCGATGTTGCGTTTGTAAGGAGGCAGATTGGTAACCTCTCTGCCTCTGATCGAAACACGACCGTTGTCGGGGATGATGAACCCCCCAATCACTCGCAGCGTTGTTGTCTTGCCGCACCCGCTGGGCCCAAGAACGGTGATGAACTCACCGTTCTTGACCTGAAGAGAGACGTCATCCAGAACGTCGATGTCGCCATAAGTCTTGCGGCAATGCGACAGCTCAATGTCGAAGCCTTGGGTCATTATCGCTGAATTTCCCGTTCCCAGCGCTGCTGCCATTGATCGTACACTGAAACGATATACTTCCAGTCGGAACTTTTCAGATCCTTGACGTTGTCCGGCGTGATCATGATCTTCGCCTGCACTTCCGGCGGCAGCTTGGCTTCGCGGTTCGTCGGGAAATAACCAAGGCGAGTGGCCATATTGAGCCCGGATGCAGGGCTCAGCAAGTGGTTGACCAACTTCTCTGCAAGTTCGGTGTTCGGCCGGCCAGCCACCACGCTGAGCGTCGACGCGAGCGGGAAAAAGCCTTCCTTCGGAATTATGCCCTGGATTTTCACGCCTTCAGTGTCACGTGCCCAGCCAATACGACCGTCGGTCCACATGCTCATGGAGATCTGGTCGTTGCGATAGAGTTCGAGATGGTTGGCGTGGGAATCAACCCAGACGTCGATGTTCTTGGCGATTTTGGCCATTTCGGCAAACCCGGCATCAGGATGGCGCTCATCGCCGCCAGCCTCTTTCGCGAAGAGGGTGATGAGATCGATGTTTTCAGGCCGGAACCCACGTAGAGCAATGCGGCCCTTGTATTCCGGCTTCGCAAGATCGTGCCACGATTGCGGCGGCTTCACCTCGGCGGGATTGTAGGCAATCACATATGCGCCGAAATTCGCGGCCACGACTGCGTCGGAGTAAATCGCGTTCGGGTAGATGTTTTTCAGGTTCGGAACCAGGTTCGGATCGAGCGGCGCGAACGCCTTTTCGGCCTCCATACGAAGCGCAAACACCGGATCAGAAACGATAACGTCGACTTCTTTGTTTCGGACACGAGCGATGTTATTCGCGCCCGAGCCGGCGACGATGGTCACCTTGACACCGTTTTCCTGCTCGAACGACTTGACGCTCGCGACCATGGCCTCGTCATAGGCGCCGCCGAAGCCACTGAGGATTAGTTCCTTTTGTTGCGCCAGAGCCCCTGAGCTTAGCGCACAGGCTGCCACCATCATTACGCCACCAACGATGGCTTTCCCTAAATGCCATTTCATGGATTTATTCCCCTTTGGTTAAAGTTTGGCTCGCATGAGGACCGGACAAACTTTCCGCGTCAGACACCTTGTCCTACCGCAGAATTTCGGTTGACTTCAGGTTTCGCGACTGGGCCTCTATTGCCGTCAAGGCCCATCAACTCGTGTTGGAACGTCGTCTCTTTGTGCTGGGATCGACCGCGTCGAACTAAGGTTCAGCGCGACCGAGCAAACACCGCTTGGGGTTTTAGGCTTAAGAGCCACTCAAACCCATTTCTCGAGAAACGCAATGTCAAGTTGGATAAACGGTCGGATTGCGACGGATAGCCGCCAACCAGTTCGCCAAGCCATGCCCTGTTTGGGAGGTCACTGATTTTCTCGAATTCAAACCAGAATGCCATTGCGCCGTTCTCCTCTTCCCGCATGTTTCTGCAGATTTGTCTATACATATTAACAGATAGGCATAGCCAATCAAGATAATTTTTCGTCGCTTAATCAGAAGCGGCCCCTCACTTTGGGGCCGCCACGTTCACTGCTCGCTACGCAAGTTCTACCGTCAGGAAAATCGGCTCTTTGTTGCCAAAGTTGCTTTCCAGAACGGCGCGACCAACCTTGTAGAGGTCTTCGGCGTATTCCGGCAGGATCTCGCCGAGAACCGGTGTTGCGATGTCTTCGGTCACTTCGCCATACTGGACGATAACCTTGTTGCCGGTACCCTGAGAATAGCGGATCCGTCCGACCGGAGCGTCGCACTGACGTTCCTTGACATTCACCTTTGCCGTGCTGACGACAGGAGCCCAGGCATATATGGATTCACCGCTGACAACGGCGTGGTCCTGAACGACTTTAAACGGCAGAGCCTGGATAAAATCGAAGCAAAGTTCCGGGTTTTCCTTGGTCGCCAGATAGGCAATGACGCGAATGCCCAGCGGTTCCCACGTGAGGCGTACCTTCTGGCCATTGGCAATCTTCACTCGGCGCGACGGGTCGGCCAGCGCCGCAATCGAACCTTTGGGAGTCTCATAGGTGAGATGCTTGCCGATGCTCCACGGGAAGTAGTGGAAGGACCATGCCGCCAGGCGGTTGAGGTAACCCAGAAACGCCTTTACGGCTTCAACCGCTTCCTCGCGGCTGGTTGCAGTTGGGAGATACTTTGTGATCGCTTCGGCGAATGCGCCCATTTCCTGCAGGCCGCTGTAACGCAGATAGTTGCTGTACGCGTAATCAAAGCGATGCACGAGTGCACAGCACTGCTCAAGGGTGAACCTCTCGTCCTGGAACGTCAGCAGAAGCGGGTACCACGTGTACATCGACTGGTCGCGAAGCATGCCGTTCACGAAATCCAGGTTCGTGAAGTACTGGTTGTTTGTGCCGACCGCGAAAGTCCCGGTGCGGATATCCTGAAGCTCCTTTGGCTCGGTGCTTTCATAAGCATGCGTTGCTGCCCCCACCGCCTTAACGACGTCACTCAATTTATTAAACGACATTTCTCGGATTCCTATTGTTGATCTTGTGTGGCTCTGAACTCACCTCAATTAGCATAGCCAAAGACGCTGTTTTGTATATACCATTAACGGCCATGCGCGCAAATACTCGCCCATAAGTCCCCGCGCAGAACGGGAATGGAGCGTTCTTGGAAAAAATTTCGGTATAATCTGCCCGAGGGATAGAAACAAAATTCCACTTCGAGCGAGTTTTATCACCGTGAAATAAATATTTTTGCTTGTGCGGGATTTTTTCTGCTGCGGATGGCGGTCTTAACGTAATTTGCATGCCGCGGTCTAAGGACGGGTATGGTATATATCTATTCGAGCAATGGTGATAACTTACTCGATTTTGCCAGGACGATGTTAGCAATGGGAAGATCGATCGATATTGCGTGACCAGAGCTCGTGAGTATGGTCGTGACCGAATATTCAGACGAAGATAACCCCAAACTCTGCGAGCAGGTTTGGCAAGATCTGCCATTCCATCTATGGATGGATTCCAAGGATCAGCACATCACCGGTGCGGCTGCACCGACGGATCGTCGATTGCGCCATCGTGGATCGTAGATATTCCCAGGCGAGCGACAACAAATTCTTCATTCAGTACAGCAAGGGTCTGGAGCCCTGGCGCAGCCCACATTTGGAAAATTTCTGCCGCAATATCACCGTCTGCTGCCGGTGGTCGGCAAGGCTTGAGTCCGCATAATCAATTAATCGCCTTTTCGTATCAGCTATCGGGGCGGCTCCAAGCGGGAGCCGCCCTATGCATTTTTATGACGCGGCGCTTTACATCGGGACAGATTTCATATTTGTATATACAAAATGGAGGCCATAGGACGGTTATGTATGCCTCCAATTTCCCCTCTCCAAAAGGTATGGAACATGGAAAACACGCTCGTCCCCGGAAGGGTCTCACTCGAAACTCTGGCTGCCGTCTATGAAGGCATGCTCGTGCCCGTTGTTGATGCCGCCGCGCTGAAGAGGGTGCAGGTTTCTGCCAACCGGGTCGCCGAGCTCGCCGGGGGCGAGAAGGCCCATTACGGCATCAACACCGGCTTCGGGAAACTGGCGAGCGTGCGCATCCCAGCGGAAGACGTGGAGACCTTGCAGCGCAATCTGATCCTGTCGCATTGCTGTGGTGTCGGAACTCCGCTCGCAGACGGGGTCGTTCGCCTGATCATGACGCTAAAGCTGATCTCGCTGGGAAGGGGCGCCTCGGGCGTGCGGCCGCTGGTGATGAATGTTCTTTCCGCGATGCTCGAAAAGAACGTCTTGCCGATCATACCGGAAAAAGGCTCGGTCGGCGCCTCTGGCGATCTTGCTCCTCTCGCCCATATGACCGCGGCCTTGATCGGCGAGGGCCAGGCTAAGTTCGATGGCGAGGTGATGTCGGCAAAGGTTGCATTGGCAAGAGCCGGCCTGACGCCGATTGTGCTGAAGGCTAAGGAGGGCCTCGCCATGATCAACGGCACTCAGACCTCGACGGCACTCGCATTGGCGGGCCTGTTCAGGGCTCATCGTGCTCTGATTTCCTCCCTGGTTTCCGGCGCACTGTCCACCGACGCGGCGATGGGATCGACGTCGCCTTTCCACCCGGAGATCCATAGTCTCCGGGGCCATCAAGGCCAAATCGACGCGGCCAAAACACTGAGATTGCTCATGGATGGATCCCAAATTCGGGAAAGCCATCAAGAAGGCGATGAGCGCGTTCAGGATCCGTACTGCATGCGGTGCCAGCCACAGGTCGTCGGGGCTTGCTTGGATCTTCTGCGACAAGCGGCGAATACCTTGATCATCGAGGCCAACGCGGCCACGGACAATCCCCTCGTACTCTCCGATGGTACGATTGTCTCGGGTGGCAACTTCCATGCTGAACCCGTCGCATTCGCAGCAGACCAGATCGCGATCGCAATCTGCGAAATCGGGGCAATCGCCCAGCGACGCATCGCCCTGTTGGTGGATCCGGTTTTGAGCTACGGCCTGCCGGCGTTTTTGACGCCGAAGCCCGGTCTAAACTCCGGCTTCATGATCGCCGAAGTCACCTCGGCCGCGTTGATGTCGGAAAACAAGCAAATGTCGCATCCCGCTTCGGTCGACTCCACACCGACGTCGGCAAATCAGGAGGACCACGTGTCGATGGCATGCCACGGCGCGCGCCGTCTCCTTCAGATGACAGATAACCTGTTCTCGATCGTTGGGATCGAAGCCATCAGCGCGGCCCAGGGTATTGATCTGCGTGCTCCCCTCACCACCAGCCCGGAGCTTGGTGCGGTTCGAACGGTCATACGGACGTCGATACCAAAGCTTGAAGACGACCGCTATATGGCGGACGATCTCAAGCGGGCGACCGAGCTCGTTGCAAGTGGTCGTTTGGTCGCTCCGTTGACCAAGGGTCTCTTGCCGCTGCTCTAATCCGCAACGACACAGTTCTTTGGACGGCGGCACCATTCGTGCCCTATAGAGTCAAATTTCGGTAGAAAACCCTTCTTTGGACCCGTTAGAAGCTGCGACCGGACCGGCCTTCGGTGTACGAGCAATTCATCATATGTTATAGACCAATGAGAGATTATATACAGAACGGTCAGAGAATATGATGGTGAGCGATTCCCACTTTCGTAAGGTAGCGTTGTCTGCCCATGGATGATTTTGTAACGGAAAAGCCGGCTTCTTCACGATACCTGGAGATCCAGCGCGATATCGAAAGCAAGATGGCGACTGGTGAATGGGGCCCAGGCTATCGGATCCCTCCAGAGCGCGAGCTGGTCGATATTTACAATTGTTCTCGAATGACTGTGAACAAGGCTCTGTCAAGTCTTGCCGCTTCGGGGATGATTACTCGAAAGCGCCGGTCTGGCTCCTTTGTCGCGCCTCCGCGTATCGAAGAGCCATTGATGCATATCCAGGATATCCGAGCAGAGGTCATGGCGATTGATCGGACCTACACGTTTGAGATTACCGATCGCAGCATTCGTACAGCCACCGACGCGATCGACGCACGCCACGTCGGGGTTCTTGTCGGAACGCGCCTTCTGACCCTTGAGGTTATGCATTATGCCGACAATCTGCCTTTCACAATGGAAACCCGCCAAATCAACCTGGATGCGGTCCCGCAGGTGGAAAAGCTACAGTTCAAAGACGAGCCGCCCGGCAGCTGGCTCCTTCACAACGTTCCCTTCACGGACGGAGAGCACTCGATCCGCGCGGTCTCGGCAGACGCAATCTTGGCCAGAAGGCTGCAAGTCGTTGAGCGCACCGCTTGCATTTCTATTGCCCGCAGGACTTGGCAGGACGGCGTGCTCATTACCTTCGTTCGCCTCATTTATCCTGGTGATCGCCACCGTTTCGTCGTAAGATTCAAGCCGTCAATGACACTTGGCGCCTCCTAACGGCCCGGAAAGCAGACAAAAAGGCTGGAGCACTGCCTTGCGGCGTTCAGCCGAGCCAGAATTGATTTCATGGCCGAGGCCACTGGCCACCTGCGTGCAAGTGGCCGCGTGATCGATGCACGATACTGTTCGGAAACCCTTTTCGCCCATGTCAACGAAATACCACTATACCCCCCTTCCGACATAACATCGACCTCGTCGAACCTTCAGGAAGGTTCAAGATAGGAAGCGTTCAATGGCTCCCGTCCGAATAGGGGATAGATATCGGCGGCACTTTTACCGACTTTGTTGGTTGTGACCGAAGGTTTCCGCGATATCTTTGAGCTCTCCAAAGCCTTCGTCTCACTGATCCTGATCTGCCGTTCGACAGACAAGAGCAAGACCATTTCGTCGAGCGTCACGTCCTTGCGTTCTTCGATCAACTCGATGACGAAGGCCTCGTGTGCACCCAGTGCCGACGGCCGCCTCCAACCCTGCGGTCGGGAGGTTGGCTCACCGTCTTTCGCTCTTGTAATCCAGCGGATCGCCGTGCAAATGGCAACCTCGAACCGAGCCGCCGCCGGGGCCGAAAGGCCAGCAGCAGACGCTTTCAACAAACGCAATCGAAGGTCATCGTCCAATACCCGTGCCATCATCCACCTCTTCGCTGTGGATGTTGAATCAGTTTCGGCTCGCATCGTCACATCAGGATTGATTCAGTGATCGCCGGATTGGCTCTAGTCGCCGCTGGATGAAAGTGGCCTTGGCAGGTCATATCCAGCCCCAAATCGCCCTCAATTGATTATACTTGTCGTTGATATGTATATACCATATAATTGAGAAGGCTGATAGAGAGAATGGGCCAACGCCTAAAGGAAAGCTGTGAGCGATATTCGGATTCAAAAGGCTTCTCCAATTTTAAATGCCAAGAACATGTAGTCGGTTGAGCACTGCAGATGGTTTGATAAAGGAGACTGATGTTGCCTGATAAGAAGAAGCTCAAACTGGGCCTTCTGCTGGAAGGTGCTGGCCGAACGTTCACAGACTGGGCGCACGCAAATGCGGTCCGCGACGCCGGATCCAGCTTTGACTTTCATAGGAGACAGACACAGCTTGTGGAGCAGGGCAAGTTCCACTTCGTCTTCCTGGCGGACCAAGTCTACTGCGAAGCGAGATCGGAACCGCACGCTCTGAGCCGTTTGGAGCCGATCGCTCTCTTGTCTGCGCTTGCTGTTGCCACGCAGCGCATTGGATTGGTCGGGACCGTCTCGACGACATTCAGCCATCCTTATACAACTGCGCGGCAGATGGCCACGATCGACCATATTTCAGGAGGCCGAGCGGGCTGGAATGTGGTTACCAGCGATCCGAACAAGGGCTGCCAGAACTATGGCGGCGTGCCTCAACTTTCCCACGCCGACCGCTATCGGATGGCACGTGAATATGTTGGACTTGCCACGGCACTTTGGGACAGTTGGGAAGACGATGCATTCGTCCAGGACAAGGAAAAGGGAATCTTTTTCGACCCGGCCAAAATGCATACGCTTAACCACAAAGGGGAATTTTTTCAGGTCCAAGGCCCACTTAACATTCGCCGTGCTCCCCAGGGCTATCCCCTGCTTCTTACGGCGACCTTCTCCAAGGAAGGCCGTGTCTTCGCTGGCGAATGTGTTGAAGGCGTTTTTAGTATACCGGAAAATCTGCCTGAATCGCAGGATCTCTATAGACAGATCAAGGCAGCCGCCATCAATGCTGGTCGCAATCCTGAGCATGTCATCATCCTTCCGACCTGCAAGCCGATCGTCGGCAGCACAGAAGAAGAAACGGCAAAGTTAGTTCAGGAGCGTCGCGCCAGCGTGTCTTTCGAACAAAAGTTGCGTTATTTAGGTAAGTGGTTCAAGAATCACGACTTCTCCGTTTATGACCCCGATGGACAGATACCGCTGGAGGTCATTGCATCAGGCCTCATTGGCCACGAAGGCGAAGTCGAAAGAATCGAGCATGCGACAAAGGTTGAAAAGCTGAGCCTTCGCCAGATTGCGGAGCGTTTTGGCCAGCCGGTAGATCGCTTCGCAGGAACTCCGCAGCAGATAGCAGATGAGATGGAACTTTGGCTGCGGGAAAAAGGCGCGGACGGATTTATCATGGGAGAACCACTTCCCGGCCAACTCAAGGTGTTCGTTGAGGAAGTCGTTCCCCTTCTCCAGAGACGCGGCCTCTTCCACGAGGATTATGAAGGGGCGACGCTACGTGAAAACCTCGGCCTGCCACGACCCAAGAATCGTTTCGCCGCCAAGGCCTAATTGACGTGGCAATTTACGCACAAACGCACAAACGCACAAATGAATGAATGAACCTAGTTTCGCACGCCACATAACCATATATCCTGCAACAGCAGCGGTTCAATTCCGAGCCCGCAGCCTGATTAGAGGCAGGACGGTGATCAGGATGATAGGCAGCGTCGTCAGGTGGAGGAATTTGCGACCGCAAACTCAATGTCGTCGGCCTTAGATGAGCGCGACTAGATTGAAAACGATGCCTTGCCCACCCTCACGAAAAAAGAAAGCAGTGCCGGCTTCTACGATATCACAATCATTATTGACGCAGAAAATTTAAAGAGCGTATGTAGTTGGTATTGTTATCCGGGATAAAGCTAAGCTACTTTTTTGCAGATGTTGAATTCATTTTTTTGGTTTAAATGATGGCGTTGAAGCCTCTGAAAATCAGTTGTGTTGCACGTTAATCCACCGGTTCCTCAGAGGGTTGAAAGCTCTGTTCTGCCTCTATTCGATTGTTGAATATCCCGTTCTTCCACCGCCTTTTACTGGCATCTGATCTTTCACCAGAGATATCGGGCCATTTTCCCAGGATATTTGCAAATGCGAGGCACCCACTCGATCAAAAAGGGCACGGTTTTGCCCGAAAAGATCATGACGTAAGTGAGTTGCAAGCCCAGCATAATGAAGTACCTGTAATCCTCGACAGCTGTTTCTTTAGTTGCCCGGTATGGGATTGCGACGAAGAACATCTGGCCGAAGAGGCCGGAGACCGTGTTGGTGGTAAACTCGACTAAGTCATCGATGAGTTGCTCATCTTCGGTGACCATAAGGAAAGTGTTGATTTCCATGACAGTCGCATATCCGAGTGCCTGGAAGAAGGTGCCCCACGCCCGAAGGTAGAAGAAGGCGTTACCAAAGAGAATGATACCGTTCGCATAGGAATAGTAGCTCTTGGGGTTTTTGAAAAATGCGAAAAAGGCCCCGCTAAAGCTTTGCGTTGATCTGTAACGATGTCCAGGCGGCAGGGCACTGTCGAGGAAGTCGATCTTGCGGCGGATCCCGCGCCTTGTAACCGACAAAGCTAACTTCGTCGTTTTGCTGAGTTTCTTGGGTTTGGTCCACTCGGTGAGGTCATTAAGCACACCCCTCAGCCGCGTGCATTCATTCACCGTTTGCGTGAAAGAGGTGGTCAGGCCTTTTTTCGAGATCCGGCGATTAAGCCAAAAGCGATACCAAAACCTTTCGGCGAATTGCGCGCAGATCTGAAGCAGGATTCCGAAGACGCACGCAGGAATAAGGTAGGCCTGTTCGTAGTAGAAGTGGCGGAGATCCCTATCGAAGCCCAGTGGAGCAAACCAGATACTTGTGGTAACAGGCCCAACGGCTTGCTCTCTGATGAACTGGGCACAGACGGAAGGGACCTGATAGCTGCCGAAAAGCAGGGGAAAAAGCTGCCACGTAATAAAGCTGGAAGTAGGGACCGAGCGAACATTGAAGATTTTTTCGCCGATCAGGCCGAAGCTGAGATTGGGGAGCGTGAGAAGCGCGACTATGAGAGGCCAAAAATACCACGCGCTGAGAATGATCCTGAGATGCCAGGTTACCTTGCTGCGAAATCGTGCATCCGGTTCGGGTTGCTTCCAGACAATCTTTTTGGAAAAAGGCGATTGAACTTCGCCTTGCCCCAAGATGCGTTTGAAAACCGCGTCCTCCTTGTTCTCAAAAATCTTAAGGCGATCCTTGATATGCTTGGGATAAGTGGCGACGAGATCCGTATTGACCTTGACACGGTGGATCCAATTCTCGTCCGCGAATTGACCGGGAAGCAGCCGATCGTCGCGAGGGTTCCAGGCCCCAATGCAGGTCACCCAATCGACGCTGTTCAGGGCGTTGCGCCAACCCATCATTTAAGTCGGCGGTGATGGATCCGGTTTGTTGAGTGCTTGTTGGGATTGATTGGGCCGGTCTGTTGAATTGTTATTTTGAAGGGATATCAAACATTATTCCGGCAGAGGAGGAAGGCGGCACTATATAAGTTCACCGGATCATGTCGTTAGCGAGCAAACATCTAACTTGACACGTCATCCGCCACGTCAGCATAGCGATCTGGCTACGTCCCCTGCCACGTCATCCGCCACGTCAGCATAGCGGCCCGGCCACGTCATCCCGACCGATGTCACTATACAACTGCTCCAAGTCCATACTTCCATTCCTCATCAACACCACCGCCTCTCAAACAATCAAGACCTGCTCCGACAAGATTCAACGATCGCACCGGCCACCGAAGTCAACATCCGACATGGCGTCGCAGCAATATGCCAACCTCACCGCGTTGATTGCGGCCATAGAGGAGGCAACCAAGCACATCTCCTCCGAGCAGCCCACGGAGGTGGCCGATCTCTTTTCCGGAAAGCATGAGAATATGATCGGCACCGGCGGGCAATTTTTCTCGACCGGTGTCTTTGCCTTCGCCTATTCCCTCTGCGACAGCATCAATGACTGGCCCAATCTGGCCAAATGGGCCCGCGATCCCGAGGTCTCCATCGACATTCTTCTCAAGCTTCTGAAGGACCTTGCTCAGCAGAACATCAACTATCAGGGCTACAACAAATTCGGCAGCATTCAGACCTTCGGTCAGTCTGTGATTGACTTGTCGCATGCTGAACCGGGCAACAGAGAGGAGATCACTCGGGCCATCTCCGCATTCGCCCGACACTACAACATGTTTCATCAATGGATGCACCAGGCCTTTCCCTGGAATGTCGGAACGCAGCCGGAATTCCAGTATCCAAACCTCACGGATGCCGAACCCGTCGAACCGGACCCTTCACGCCGTGTCAAGATTGAGGACGGCCGCGTTATCGAGCTGTCGTACATCAAGATGTATCCGGACGCGCCGGCTGAGAACCTGCCGACGTTGAAAGCGGTGCTCGCAGTCAACGAAAACCCAGAGCTCGCCCAGGAATGGATCGACTACCTCACGAACTATGATGAGATGGCTGTGCTCATGAACGCTGCTATGGTCAGCGGCGGATCCATTTACGGATGGGCTCCCATCCTCAGCAGAGCTGCGATCCAGCAAAAGGAGCGACAATGCGATGCCCCGATCGGCCGCATTCGCTATTCCCCCCTGACAGGCAACAAGATTATCATTCAGGATGGTCCTGTGACCGAGGGCATTGAGACCCCGGTGCTAGGCGAGGTTCTTCCGGAAAGTCTCAACGACCTGGACGTTGTTTCCAAGGCCATTCGCGACAACACATTTGCCAAGAATACGCAGAAGGCGCATATCTGGGTCGTCATCACTCTCGCCTAAACGGCAAGAGCAAACGTCGGATCGAATTCAACATCAGGCATGGCTATTGCCCGCAAGGAGCTCAACCTCCTTGAGCGATTTCCTTATAAAACCGGATACAACATCCAGGAAATTCTCAACAATCAAACAGACGGTACACAACTACCGCACAAAAATACTGTTTAGCAAACATGTTGAATGGCTTTGCCATAGCAAGTATCAGCAGATATGAACGATAAAGCACGATGTTCTCTGCAGCGGTTTCGCAATTCCCTCGTAAACACCATGACCAATTTTTGAAATTTCAATCACGTGACATGTCGGGCATCCATATATTGAGATCGAACCATTGTCAGGATAACCTAACCTAAGATTAATCCCTCATATTGCGCCGTTTACAGGTCGATATATCCTGCCAAACAGGCGTCACGCGAAATGCGCGATAGAAAATACCAACAAATGGGTTCGCCACTACCTGCCGCCAATCAGGACATCCGCCGAACTGAACGACACGGGAAACAACACAAGCAGCGGGAGGAGAACATAAATCGATATGACGACCAGATAGGCCGGCTCGGCGAGCAACCAGCAAAAACGCGATACTGCTGGAAAGCTCAAGCGCGCCTTTGCATCGTCACCCAGGATCGCCTGCTTGTGCCGCAGTGATGAATATTGCGCCGATCGCTGTAATCATTGCGACTGGGATGCCGATGCAGAGACTGCGTCTCATCATGTTTACCCCTCTTTTTGTCATGTTCTTTGCCTCTCTGAGAAACCACCTCAAGACGATCCTTCGGCGGGAAGTACGGCGACGGAAGCAGGCGCCCATCTTGCGATGACGGATTTGCCGGGGCCAAGATCCCCGGCAATCTCATTTCCACGCACGATCGTGGCGAGCAAGGACTGCCCGTCGGGAAGTGTTAATGTCACGCGCCAGCCGGCGCCGAGATAGGTGACGTCGCGAATGTTCGCCGGAACTTCAAAGACGTTTTCGGCAGTTGAGGCTGCCGCTGAATGAACGGAGACATTTTCTGGACGCACGACGATATCGAACCGCCCCACGCGGCGGACGGCAACGCCTGGCGCGGGCCGGTAATCTCGTAGCCGCGACCACCATCGATCGATTTCACCCGCAGAATCGAGCACTCCCCCAGAAACCGGGCGACGAAGTGATCGGATGGTGAAGCGTAGATATTTTCCGGGTCGGCCACTTGCAGAAGCTGGCTATGAGCCATGACCCCTATCGGGTCTGCCATACCCATGGCTTCGGATTGATCATGCGTCACATAGATAACCGTGAGGCCGAGCTCACCTTGAATCCGTTTCAGTTCCAGCTGCATCTGGTCTCGAAGCCGTCTGTCGAGGGCGCCAAGCGCCTCGTCCATGAGCAGCAGGCTCGGGCCGAAGACAAGCGATCGAGCAAGAGCCACGCGCTGCTGCTGGCCACCCGACAACTGGGAAGGATAGGAAGTGCCACGTTCGGTCAGATTGACGAGGCTCAGCGCTGCCTTCACTCGCTCTTCGCGATCCGGGCGCCCGACGCCGCGCATCTTTAGGGGATAAGCGACGTTTTCGGCTGCGGTGAGATGCGGGAAGAGCGCATAGTTCTGAGACACAACCCCGATCTGACGCCGATGTGGCGGCACCTCGGCAACCGACGTGCCCGACATGAGAACCCGGCCTTCGGTCGGCCTGTCGAACCCGGCAAGTAGCATGAGAAGCGTTGTCTTACCTGAACCGCTTGAGCCGAGCAGCGCGAAGAACTCCCCTGTCGCGATATCAAGACTGACATCATTGACCGCAGTGACCGCCCCGTATCGCCGGGCGACGCCCTGAAATGAAACGGCTGGAAGCAGTTTGTCCTTCATTAAACAGCCCTACCAAGCTCGAAAGGGGTGAGCAATTCACAACCGGTTTCGGTCACGAGGACCGTATCGCCAAAGCGTGCCCCACCCACGCCGTCCACGTAAATTCCCGGCTCAACCGTAAGAACCCTGCTGGGTTCAAGCACGGTCGGGGAGCCGGCCTTGAGCTCATGCCGTCCCAACGCGAATATCCGATCGACCGGCCCGTCAGGTGCAGGACCGGGCTCTCCCAACCGCTGCGATCAATCACTTCCATGGCAGCGGCATGGACATCGCCAGCCGTGACGCCTGGGCGCACCTTCGCCCAATGCGGCTTCCTGTGCCTCCCTCGCCAGATCGATCACTTTGCGCATTTCCGGGGCTGGTTCGTCGGAGCCGATTTTGACCGGCCGGTCAAAACCGATCAGATGTCCGTAGAAACCCGTGCTGCACCGGCAGATCTGCACGATGTCGCCCTCCCACATCTTGCGGGCGGCCCCTGCCGCATCGCATCGCGCCGTGCGTTCGGAACCGCTTCCCGTCATGTGCAGGCCGTGCGCCAGTGGAGACTGCTCTCCGTTTTCGCCCCATAGCTCGGCAGCACGCTCGGTGCCTGCAAAGGAAGCAAGAGCCACCTTCCACTCCGGAACACCAGGTGCGATGGCGTCACGGCTGGCTTCAAACTGACGGGTTGTCACAACATAGCAGCACAATCGAATGGCGTTGATCGCCGCAGCATCCTTGATTGTAAGCAGATCACGAAGCAGCGGCCCCGCATCCTTGACCCGGTGGGTCCCGAGCACCTGCCTGACCAGCTCGATATTGGCTCCGCTGGCGCCGTTGAAGTCGATACCAATGGTTCTGGCGTCGCGCGCCGTCTCCTGAAGATATTTGGCAAGTGCATCCTGATGCGTCATCGGACCTGGCACAGGCTCTGCCCACTCAACCCATCTGGTGACCACCGGCGTATTGCATCGGGCTCTGATCTCTTTCTTTTCGCTGCCGTGTGACACGAAACTGGGCGCCCCAACCTGCGGGAGGATGAGCCAGATCGGACGCGTGACCGGCAGGCCGTGGAGACCGGTAATGAAGCGAAGAATGTTAGTGCCTGCCTGCGCGAGAACATCGAGACAGTGTTCCCTCATGCCCGTCTGAGCGCGCTTGACGCGTTTGCCGTAGTCGGCATCCGAAGGGAGA
Source organism: Neorhizobium sp. SHOUNA12A (assembly GCF_023006505.1). Taxonomy (GTDB): domain Bacteria; phylum Pseudomonadota; class Alphaproteobacteria; order Rhizobiales; family Rhizobiaceae; genus Neorhizobium. Next base: position 35,814 of record NZ_JALBGV010000039.1, on the reverse strand, counting down.
TTGATCCTGGGAGTTGCGGGATCCTCGGTCATGTCATTTTCAGTTGCCCATTGTTTGTATTGCCGATGCAATCGATTGGATCGTAAAGATTTATTCGCCGCGCGTCGCAATTTATCTGCGTCGAAGCCAAGAATATGCTCGTTTTGACCCGGATACGGGTCTTCGACATCCAGTGGATTCATCTTGATTTTGATCGCCTGCTCACGCAACGCGACCATTCCCGCCCATCCGTCTATCGGGTCGATCCGGGGGAAACGCTCCCGACCAGCGCCGGGCCAACGGTTTGCATTGTCGAACGCCTCAAACGATCGTCGCGACGCTATCTCGCAGTATCAGCCGGTGGTCGAGCACGACCTTGCTGGATGAGGGTGCGTCCTTGTAGACCTGCCGGAACAGCGCTTCCGCGCCTCTACGACCCATTTCGAAACGGGGGACCGATACCGTTGACAATGGCGGAGACATGAGCGGCGTCAGTTTCAGATCATCGAAACCGAAGAATGATATGTCTCGCGGGATGATCTGATCGGCTTGCCGAGCTGCGGCCATCGCTCCGATCGCCAGTTCGTCGGTGGCGCAGAAAACTGCTGTAGGTCGATCACCCTCGTTGAGTATGGATTTCATGATGTGGAAGCCGGAATCCGCGTCATCGTTGAACGAGTCGGTTGCGCGCATCCTGGCGAGCTCCGCAAGGCCGTTTTCCCGCATGAAATCGGCATAGGCGCCCCTTCGATCACGGTAAGTCTCGGAGTAGTTTGGTCCGCCGATATAGACAATTCGCCGGTGCCCCCTCTGATGAAGGTGCTGCATGACCTGCCTCGTTGCAGCGCAATTGTCGATCGTTACGCAGGTTACCCCTTCGTGGGGGACGGCCCGGGATATCGCCAGCACCTTCCGTTCGAAGCCCGGCATGCTAAGGACTGGCTTGGGAATGCTGCCCGTAACGGTGATGATGCCGTCGACCACCCCCGTCAACAATTGCTTTGCGAGTTGGGCTTCCCTTTTCGCTTGTCGCAGTGTAACCCCCAGCAGAACGTTTATGCCACGCTCGGCCAGAGTTTCAACGATACCCTGAACGACATCCGAGTAAAACGGTGCGGCGATATCGGACACAATCACCAGTATCTGGTTTGCGCGACCACCCCGCAGATGCCGAGCGGTCTCATTCACAACGTATCCCGTCTCGTGGACGATCTTGTCGATCAGGGCCCTTGTCTCTTTGGTGACGCGCGGACTTCCTGCCAAGGCTCGGCTGACTGTCGAGGTATCGACGCCAGCGAGGCGCGCGATCTCAGCCATCGTCGGGCGTCGTCCAGAGACAGGCAGTTCGGCATTATCGTCCATCGATGAAGGCGGCATGGTCATCCAAAACAAGCGCGTCTCAAGACCCTGGCACCAACTGATGGCGGGGGCTTTTAAGTACCAGTTGAATAAATTACCTACAATGCTTGCTATCGATCATCAAGCCGGCATTCACGCCATTTGCCAACAATGCAATCGGTTGTATCGGCGATTCAACCGATTGCCTTCAGAGCAGGCGGTGCCAGCGCCTCGATCTCGCACAAACCCACAAACATACAAATTTAGGGATCAGCAAACAAATGAATTCCACATGCCTATATATCCTGCAAAAAGCTATAAGCCGCATTTCGAAGGTCGTGATCCTGGAAATTTAGTCATGTCACCTCACAAAATTCATGGATGGATTAAAACTCATTGTGCAAATAAACTAATTGCGTTGATGATTGCTAATGACCACTAATATTGACTGCCTTTCCTGTTGAAGGTGCGGCTATCTCCATTTTTTCATCCTCCTGTTGAAGGTCGGATCTTTTTGTCAATGAAACAAAACCGAAGGAAAACCTCAAAGCTCTTTAAAGCAATGGGCGGAAATTTCAGATGTACGCGCTAACGTCTGCGAGAGGGACTTCCCACTTAGCCTGAGCTTCAATTCCCTCGCACAAAGCGACGGTGCGGTGGCCACCGTTCAGAGGCGCCCCCGCCTTGTAAAATTGAACCTTACCGGTTCCAAGCGAGATGTCTCTGACGATATCGGTGGTTGGTCCCCCGCCACGAGCCGAGGCGGCAACCATCCATCGCTTTTCGGCGGCGAAAGCCAGAGCTTTCATGGCGCCGGTGACGGTACCGGCTTGACCGGGCTTGAACAGGAAGCCGCCAATAGCATTGCGCTGGAAAGCCTCTTCCATGCGCCCGATGTTCGTGACAGTGAGATCGTCGCCGATAATGACGGTATTGGGGATCTCCCTGCGAGCCATGGCAAAACTGTCGAAATCGTTCTCGTCAAACAGGTCTTCCATGAAGACGAAGGGGAACTTATCCGCGAGCCCTTTGTAATAAGGGATCAATTCCGCGGCAGAAAGACGCTTGCCGTTCCATGGATAAGCGCCGTCCTTGAAGACATCGCTGGCAGCGCAGTCGAAGGCGAATGCAACCTGATCCGTGCACCCGAGTTTATCGACAGCCTCTTGCATGAGGCCGAAAACCACGTGCGGGTCAGGCGAAGGCGCGCTGTATCCTCCAGAAGCGCCCACCGACGGCTTTTTCCCCAGATGAAGCTCAATGACCTTTCCGAGTTGCCGATGGATATCCACGCCCATCTGCACGGCATGGGCGTAGTTGGAGGCGCCGTGAGGCACGATGATGTGTTCGTAGATCAGATCATCGCGGCCGCCACCGCGTACTCCGTTGACGATGTTGAAAATGGGGATGGGCAAGGAAACGGGACGACCGCCTGCGGCGAATTCATAAAGATCCATCTCCATGCTTGCCGCCGCGCAACGATAGACGGCGGCCGAGATCGAGCCGATCGCGTTACCTCCGAGCTTGCTCAAGTCGGAAGTTCCATCGAGATCGAGCATTGTCTGGTCGATGCCGGCCTGGTCAAAGACGTTCATTCCCATCAGGGCCGACGTGAGTATGGTCTCGATATTTTGGACAGCCTTGCGAACGCCGAGCCCGTTATATCTCGCTGGGTCACCATCCCGGAGGACGGAAGGCTCGTAGGCGCCGACAGTCGTACCGGTGGGCGCGGCCTCGGTGGCCTTCGCTCCTCTCTCCGTCGTAATCGTGACCTGGACGATGGGGCGGCCCGCGCTGTCGATGACTTCGAGAGGCTTGATCGACGCAATGCGCTGGGCGGAAAGATTGATGACCTTCCAGCCGGCAATGGTTTTCTTGAAGTACAGAAGCTGAGCATTGCCGAAATCCTCCCGATGGGTGACGTTGGTTTCAAAAAGGCCGATGAGCAGGCGGTTGATATCTCCGTGCGCGCAAAGAAGCATGTTCTCCTTCGTGAAGTGATGCATCGCGTTGGCAATTTGAAAGGAGAAATTCTCCCTTTCCTGGGTGGTGGGGAGGTCCTTGGTATACAAGTCGGCAGGCGGCTTTCTTCCTCCGTAGATCCCGTAGTCGCGCTCCTTGAAGCCGTCTTCGACGATGATGTTGAGTCGCTTTCGTTCGTTGACGATGTCCGCCGTCTCCTTAGCGCGCAGGAATGGAGAAACGACGATGCCGGCAATCTGCAGGCCCTCGACAACGGGGCGAGCCGCAAGGGCCTGCTCCCTTCCCGTGCCATCGAGCGAGACATCCGTGTGGCCCTGCGCCAATCCCCGGGCATTCAACTCCGTCTGTCCATGGCGCAGAGAGAAAAAGCTCTTGAGGTTCGTGGGAAGAGCCGCCCGCGCGGCACCAAAATAGTCCTCGCGGTAGATATCCCAGGAGGGAGCCATCTTCGATGACCTGGGATATGGTGCAGAAGAGGGTCTTGTGTTTTGGATTTGGTGCAGATCAGGGCTTTGTGTTTTGGATACGGAAAAGTTTGTGAATTGGGCCTGAAGAAGAGATTGAGGATGAGGGAGGGAGGGGATAATTTATACCCGTCGCTTGCCTCGAGGCCGCGTCGCCTCTGCAACGTAACCAATGGCGGCTGGGGCTGCCACGTCATCGATGACGTGGCGCTAGCGTATCCACTCGCTCAGCCACCCGGTTTGGGGATGAGGTGCTGCAAAGCCGTCAGCTGGTGCTCCAACACGACTTCGGCCGCATCATCGCGCCAATACCGCGTTAGCATCGAACGGCGTGAGGGAAAGCCAGCCAGTTCCTCGTTCAGGAATACATGCAAAACATGGGCCGGAAGAGACCGACTTCGCTTTAATAGCCTCACGAATTCCCTGACATCACTTATCCGAACGGTACACGCAAGAAATTGGCAGACATATCATATTCATTCTGCTTACTGGCCCTTTGCGGCAATGTACTAACGAGCGACAAAAACATCATGAATACCTCAGATTTTTTTGGGCTTTTGTTGTTTTCAATGTGCAAAATCCATCCTCAAATGAAATCCTGACGCAACCCTCCTGTTGACCCGCATTTGATTGCGTGTACCAGCTGTGACCCTGGCAAACGCCAAGCCAATTCAATCAATCTGATTGGACCCGGTGAGAGCAGCAAGCTCCCGTATCTGCTCCAAAAACGACACCGGAATAGCGCCGTCGTCCTCGAATTTGGAGGCAAACTCCTCCAAGGCAGGGAACACATGGGTCTTTGATAACTCATCCAGCATTGCGCCCGCCTCGGGATCATCCGCGTCATCAGCATCGACCCAGATGAGGCCGGGCAGCGAAAACGCGTCCTTCTCGTCTCCGCACAGGCCTTCATCGCCCTCGTCGGTTTCATCGAGTGGCGGAAAGGAAATGAGTGGCGCAGAAACGTGGCGGACGTCAGCTGCGACACGGCCAGTCTCGTCGAGCTCATCTCCCGGGCTGGAAGCGGTCGGGTCTTCATCGCCCCCGATAGGAACGCAGCAGCGGATCATTCGCTTGGCCGCCGTCGCGATGAGACGTTGGACGAAGATAATGCTTGGAGCCACGGCAAGGCCCAGCACGCAGACGAATACGGCATTGCAGTGAGCCATGACAGCCGCGAACCCCGGCTCCCTGTCGTAGATGTCGCGGCGCCCGGTGGCGCGAACTTCGTGGATCATGCGGGCGGCAAAGAAGAACACCGAGCCGAAACGGCTGAGGATCAACACGAGGAGGCGATACTGCATCTGCTCGGCCGTGAGTTTAGGGTTCTTGACACCGAGCCCAATCTCGATGACGATCGTCATCAGAATAGCAACGTTGTCGGAGAGAGCTTTGACGTTTCCGACAGCAGCGGCGACCAGAATGGCGCCCGTTGCTAAGGCAAAGATAAGGCTCGGTGCCTTCGCGATCGCCTCCCGCAGCAACATCTTGAAGAATTCCGTCCAGGTGCCGGAGTTCGGATCGATTTCAAGAAGCAGCAGGTCGGCTAGGGTGTCAACCTCGATCTCGGCTTCCTTGGCGGTAGCAGCTGCTCTATTGCCGGGCCGGTTGGTTGAACCCACTGCAAGCGTATCTGCAGATTTCGTAGAGAAAGCCTGCAGGCTATCGATTATCGACTTCAGAATAGCAGCATCCGCCTCGCTAGGGCCATTGCTTCGCGAGCGCTCAAACTTATAGGCACGCTCTTCGAAAGTGTTCTGCATGTTCCTCATATAGTAGCCGAGGATTGGGACCAGATTGGCCATGGTCGAAACGACCATGGTCGTCTTGTCCGCAACGATCTCCACGCCAGCTAGCGTGAGGATTTCCATGGCATAGGAGACGACAGCCATGCCACAATGGGTATACTGAATCTTCCATCCCTGGTGGATTGCCCCGGCTTCGTTATACATGAGGTTTCCCAGAAGCCTGATGGCGCCGATGCACAAGGCAGACCAGCTTCCGATCTTCCAGGCCTTTTCCTGTGCCCCCCACTGAAGCCATGCGGCCCCAGTAAAGAAACCCATGCCAGCAAGGGTCTGGACGAGTTTCATGGCGGCAGGGTCTTTGTGCAGGAGACGTCCAATCCTGGTCAAGACGCGGCGCTGTTTTTTCATGAGCAGCTTACGCTGGCGCTCCGACAAAGAAGGGAGCCCATTCTCGCACAGGTCCTTCAGCTTGTGACAGGCGGCTAGACCATTCGCCGTGACGCCGTCATAACCAGCATAGGCCTGCATGGTTTGGACACTGTCTCCCGAGGCTTCGCTGGCGGTGACCTTGGCGAGGTCGAGCAGATCGTTTCTGCCGGCATCATCCGCGGGAATACCCATCGCCTCCATGAAACCGGCGACATTTCCGGGCAGGAGCTCGGCGCCCGCGAGAACCTTGTCGCCGCCAACAGCGACCACGCTCGAGGCGAATTTCACCAGCAGATACTGCTTGAGGCGGGTGGCTTGCTCGGAAGCAGCGGAAGCGGCGGCGGCGGAAGCGCGAATCATTTTGAAGGTGGATGTCCGGAAGCACCTGATGGACGTGAATGTTCGAAAGCGTTTGAATGTGTTTAGTGAGTTTGGCAGTGAGTTTGGCAGTGAGTTATTTGTTTCGCATCGAAAGGCGGGAAACCGGGACATTTTATCCTTCCTCTGGTCCAAATTTCCCCATGACGGCAGCTTCTGCTTGCCACGTCAGCAAAATCGAACAACCAGGTTTTCGGGCAAGGACGGTGTGGGTGACGTGGCTTTACACGTCAGCATGTCTCTTATTCGCAAGCGTGACGATTTCGACCATTGGCGTTCCAACAGAATGACGTGGCGTGGCGCGCGAGAAAGGCGGGATGACGGGTCCAAATGACGAATGCCTCGCAACGCTCGCAGCTAAAAAATATAAAAGTAGCCTATACGACCAAAACCTGAGCGAAAATCAACAACCACATCACAGACAAAAAATCGACCAGACGTTTATCGCTGCACTAAACGCCAATTCAAAACTCTAACGCAATCGAGTTCAATGGCCGCTTCCAACTCTTTCCTGCCTTCACAGGCGGATTATGAGGCCCGCATCGACCGCGCCAAGGCTGCGATGAATGAAAAGGGCGTCGATGTTCTTGCACTGGCCGGCGCCGACATTCTTCGCTTCTTTACGGGCCTGCATGGGCTGCCAGTTACGCGGCCGATCTGGCTGATCCTTACACAGAACGGCTTACTCGGTTTCGTCTCGCCCAGCAGCGAGGTCAAGGAAATCGGGGCCCGATGCAATACGCCGGTGGTCTCCCACTGGGTTGACGGCCAAACGCATCAGCGTGCGCTCGGTGAATATCTGACCAAGATCGCCCCGGAGGCCAACAAAATCGGTATTGATTACAGCGGCATCAACGGCACGAACCTTGTGCTGGTATGGGACGAGCTGGGTTCCGAGCGCGTCACGGATGTTGCTCCAATGTTGCGCGATCACCTGCTGGCCGTGAAGGATCAGGCGGGACTCACCGTCATTCGGCTCAGCTGTCAGGCCGTCGCCGAGACATTCAAAGCCAGCCGCGACGCGAGCATGCCCGGCGTTCCCGAATGGAAAGTCACGCTTGCTTCGTTTGTGGCGGGCACTGAAAAGACGGCCGAAATCTGGAGCGGAAACGAAGAACAGTCGCCTCTGTACCACGGCCTGCACATGACGGGAAGCGGGCCCGAGCGCACGGCGCGATGCCATGCCGCCGGAGCCGGCCGCATCATCGAGGACGGCGACATTGTGCAGATCTGCCGTTGCAGCACGGGTGTCTTCGGGCATCTGATCTGCTTCGACCGCCCGATCAAGGCAGGTAAGAAGGAGTTGTCGCCGGAGTTGCGCAAGATCATCGATTGCGCCCACGAGGCGCAGAAGGCCGCGATAGCTGCCATCCGCCCCGGTGTAACGGGCCACGACGTTGAGGCAGCGGCCATGGAGGTCATCGAGCGCGGCGGTTTTAAGAATGCCACTCTGCACCGTACCGGCCGTGCCCTCGGCTATTCCGGCTGGGACGGACACGAGCTCAAAGCAGGTTCGACCCACATGTTGCGCGCCGGAGAAGTCTACAGCATCGAGCCCGGCATCTATGTCGATGGCGTCGGCGGCGCTCGCTTCGGAGATACGGGCCTCGTGACCGAAGACGGCTGCGAAGTGCTTACCGATTTCGAGCTTGGCAGAAAGATCTGGTAGAAGACCAGTCGCATCTTTCCCCATTCTTTTCTTCTATCCGATATTAAAATCGGAGCCGCGGGTCGAAGCTTCAACACTGGCCCCCCAGCGTAAAACGAGGATCGTTTTCGTCTTTGAATGTAACGGTGCGACCTCGGTATTTCACTCGTTATTATGGAAATACTATAGTCAGAAAATCATGAATACATCATTCGGCTACTTTAGCGTCAATTTATGATAAGAAAAAGAGTGTTCGATGTCATATGCGATACCATGATTTCTCAAGTTTCAGATTTCAGTCACAAACTGGCATTCCGATCCAAGCTTGATCAGATAATGACAAACTCCATCTGTATATATCCTACCAAACCATCCTCATGCGCCATGGCAAAAAATGCGGGTTTTCAAATCAACGGCGCGCTGTTTCGATATATCCGAGCTGAGTATAAATGTATCAGATGATTAACAAGTGAACTTCTGCCTAAACAAACATACAAACAACACACCGGCATACTTCCCGCAATATGTGTTGCAAGGCTTGAGATCACCACCGCAATTCACTTTATGGCAAAGCACGAAATTGGCAGAAATGTCATTTATTTGATCTGCTAGCTAGGGGGCTGGGGCAGGAATTGAAAACTGCAATCAGGCAGGACTAGGGTACCATCGCTTTTGGTGTTTCAATATTTTTCGGTTTGTTGAAATGGTCAATAAAGGCGCAAACTTTTCGTCGCGGGGCGCAATTCGGTCAGGCGAATTTGTTGTCATACTCGTCGAAGATAAAACCCTGGTTCTTCGGCATGTTGAATTACCGGACAAGGATGTCGCCTTCAGGTCATCAGACGGAAGCGGGCAACATGACGGGCTGGTTGATGTAATTGACGAGGCCCATGATATAAAACAAACTCTGGTTGCAAGGATTATCGCGTACGTCCTGGTCGATTTCTTCGCCTGCGCAGGCGAGCGCCAATACAATGGCATTGTCACGTTGAGCAATGGTCATCCCTTCGCCCCGCATCAGAGCTCCTATCCAAAATGGTGCTGGGCGGCCGCAGGTAGGGAGCCAGCAAAACTGGACGTAATGCTGGTCACACAGCAAAATATTGAGCCGGTTGCAAACGCATCCTGCACAAATCCTGCGACAATATTGTTGTTGAGACCTCCGACGATTTCAACGACGATTATCTTTTCGGGCCATCCCTCATGATACTCAGCGATATAGCTGCGAATCCCGGCTAGATCTTGCATTTCCCCAAAATATCGAACTTTCGGTACCGCTGCCATTCCGCCGGTCGTAGGTTGGATTATGTCGCTCGAACGCGGTTTTTAGGACGGTTGCGCCGGAAATCGAGTAATTGACCTGGCAAATCCTGGAACGAAAGAAGGGTCAACCGCCCAGCCTTTATAGATGTACCGCTTGTCCCGCCACGTCATCAAAATCCCGGCCAGGTCATCGCACCACCGGTCGCCGTGCCACGTCATCCGCCACGTCAGCGCCGCGTCATCGAGGCCTGACCTTATAACGCAATTATAAGAGCCATCCACCCCACCTTTCCTTCGCCGCATGCAACAATTCGCAAAACCAGAGCCCGCAAAACCGATCCTGCACACCTCTGCCTTCAGACAAAACCAGCAAACCGGACAACCGCCAACGATGGAGGCTCACTCATCGACCGAGGGAAGCGCGAAGAGTAGGATCAATCTCCTCATTCTGGGTGGCGGGCCTATCGCGCAGGCGTTCACGATCCGATGCGGGAACCAAGGCATCAAAACCACGCTATGCGGGCCTGGCGATTGCCACGACCTGCCCGGCATCCAAGCTGGCAAGATCAAGACAAAGGGAACGCTCGTTACGGGTCGCTATAGCGACAACTTCATCCGCTCCTTTCCGGTCAGCGTCTCATTGGACATTGCCCATGCCATCAGCGCCGCCAACTATATCCTGATCATCATGACGCTACCTGCTCGCCACCAGTTCCTCAAGCAGCTCGGCGAAACGTACGACTTCACGGGAAAAGTCCTGGGCTCCACGAACGGCGCCGAAGACGCCCCTCTCATCGTCAAATACACCAATGCGTCTTACGGCGTCGGCTTTGCCTGCCACCCCATCATCGCTACGATCGAGGACGGGATGCTCTATGTCCAGGATCAACCCGCGTCGATCCCGACCACGGTCGTTGCGACCACCAAGGAGGGAACGCATCCGGACCGTGACGGCGTGCTGGAAGATCTCAAGACCATCCTCACCATGCATCTTCTTTTCATGCAGCCTTGGGAGGCTTTCAGTCGTGACCCAACCCTGGATCTCTACGGCGTACCTGCCATAGTCATGTGGAATGAGATCAACGCGGGTTCGAACGAGCCGTTCGTTCACCACATGAACAACATCGAAAACGCCTTCCTACGGAACGCCCTTCATAGTGACAAGTGGGCAATCAACAAGGCACTCGGTTGGTCTGTCCCCGAGACATTCACCATTCTCAACGGCAAGCATCGCACAGACCACGAGACGCTGTTTGATTGCCTGAATGATCGCGACATCGTTCGCAGCCTGATGACCAGCGACGCACCGGAGCCGGGCAATCATAGAGACTTTAAGCACGCGCGGTCGGCACGCCTGTGGAAAAAGCTCGGCAGGTGGCTTGGTATCCCCACACCGGCCATCGACCGCTTGTTTGCAGATGCCTTCACTCACGGTGTTGACCTTTGGGAAGGAGAGGACCTCTTCGACAAGCTAGGCATTAAAGATCTCAGGGATTTCGCGGCGTGTTATTCCAACCCCGATGGCGCAGCCGGCTCCGTCGAGACGTAGGTCGCCGACAAGCATCCAGAGGAGATTGGAAATCGGGTTCAATGGACAAAAGGGTGAATAGTTTTCGTTCTCGCCATCTCATCGGCCAAGGATCGCATCCAACATGCAATTTTCCGATGATTGAAAGGCCCAACTTTAGAGCATGTCATTCAACATGCGGCTCTCAGATATCTTCATGATGCTTCAATAAAAACCCTGCTCAGTAGCCATTCCATCTTTTCCATTTAAATTGACCGTTTCGAATTTATCGGGAAGAACAGTCTAAACTGTCTGTAGCCAAAATTCTTTCTAAAAACACAACAGATACTCGCATCGTGGGAAGTACGGTGTTTACAGCTCTATATATCCCGCCAAGCAGCAAACGATGCCCGGCTACAGAGACCATCAGGACGCGGCCGATCGCTCGTCTCGAGATAAAACGCCCGAAATCGCCACGGCTTTCAACCGACGAAAGCCAACGACATCGTCCAAACCCAAAACATTCCCTCCCCGCATTTATTGCCAATGTATTTCATCCGTAACAGCCACCTCCCAGATCACCTATTCGCGCCCCGCCATTACAATTGCAACGCCCGTAAACGTTGACAACTTCGTACGAGCTATCAAAATACGAAGCGTTACCACGCAAGATATTTCGAAAACGACAAAGCTATTAGATGAAAATACGATTTCGAATGGAATAAAATTATGTCTTTTCTTCAAAGAAGGCCAAATAAGAATTACTCTACTTATATGAGAGCGGTGTCGGCAAGCGCCGTTACAGCTCTTCTGCTTGGACATGCGAATATGGCACAAGCGGGTGTATTTGAAGAATTTGAAAATGGTAGTGTAGTCGAAATGGATGGCGGCGTAGTCTCCACCGCGCCGCCATCTGCCAGGGTCAGTTATCAACCTGACCCTGGCACTAGGATCGCCAAGCCTGAGCTCAATCCAGATTACTTGGCCGACATCTCGCGGAAAAAGCCTCGCTTGCGGCCCGCCTGGACCGCATCGGTCGTTTTGGACACAATCCCGCCTCCGCGCGCCGTCATACAGCCACCCTCTGCGGAGCTTCCAATTGCCTCACCGGCTCTTCCGCAAGGCTTGCGCTTGCCACCACCAAGGCAACTGTCGATGAGCCTGACCGAGCAGCAGCTGGCCGTCCGCCGCATGGCTGTTGAAGTGGGCCTTAAGTACGGCCAGGCGCCAGGAGTGATCCGCGCCAAGCTCAATCCCCAGCAGTTCGCCGCCCTTTTCACCACTATGATTCACCGCGAGAGCAATTTCGATCCGACGGCGGTTTCATCCGCCGGCGCCGGGGGCCTTGGTCAGCTTATGCCCGGGACGGCACACGATCTCGGTGTCGAGGATGTGTTTTCGGCCCAGGAAAATCTTGACGGCGCCGCTCGCTACCTAACGTCGATGCTGGACAAATTCGGCCTGCCTGAACTGGCACTCGCCGCCTATAATGCCGGGCCGGGCGCCGTCGAAAAATACGGCGGCATTCCCCCATATCAGGAAACTCAACAGTATGTCGCCGACATCTTGAATGCGGTCGGCCGCACACCCCGTTTTGCGGAGAACAAACCCTTCGGCAGACGCTATTCAGCACCTTCGACCTAATTCCTCGAGCAACAGAATGCCTGACAATGCAGGCTGGCTGCTCCGCGAATACCTAAAACTCTCTACTTTGAGCAACTATGATGGGGTCAAAATGAACTTTTTCCGAGATTATTTCCGCGATATCGATCTTCCGAAGCTGCTGTTTGCGGTCGCGATCTTCATCTTCATGTGGGCCGAACCTAGCCTTGCGCAGAATTTCGAGGGCGTGAATACGTTCATGAATAAACTGGTCGGGGCCATCACCGGTCCTATCGGCGCTTCGGTCTCAGCGATCGCCGTGATCGCCATCGGGTTCTCCTTCATGACCGGGCGCATGGACTGGACCTTTGCCGTGTCAGTCGTTCTGGGAATTGCAATCGTCTTTGGCGGTGCGGCGTTTCTGAATGGCATCGGCGTCGCAGGGAACCCTGAAATCGGCGGCGGCGGCTGATCGAGACGGTCGCTGCGATGGTCAACTGTCGAATATCCCAAGCAGGATCAAGCGAAAGGACGCCCAATGAAATACACACCCGTCTTCCTGGGGCTGACCCGCGAGGTGAGCTTCGCTGGTCTGCCTGTCATGTATCTTGTAACGCTCGTCGTCTTCGTCATCCTTGGGTTCATTATCACGAAGTCATTCGCTTATCTGATTATAGCGAGCGCCGTTGGCTATGTGACGCTGCGGGGCCTGGCAGCCTATGATCCCAAAATCATTCGCGTTTTCGTGACCACGATGCAGAGAACGCGCATGAGCCCATCGCTGCTCCGCGGTGAAGGCGTGGTGTATCGTGCTTGAAGCCCCAATCACCCATGCAACGCGAAGCGTCAGGGACAAGCACCTCGATAGCGGTCAGCTGCTTGTCAGCGGCTTGCCCTATCTCAGCGTCATCGACGATACGACCCTCTTGCTACGTGACGGCGACCTGATGGCTTCCTTCATTGTCGAGGGTATCAATGCCGACACGATCGATAGCCGACAGACCGCCGAGCTCAGCAATGCGATGTCACGATTCATAGCGCAGCAGCGCGCCGATGTCGCCTATTACGTGCATCGCATTTCCATGCGCGCACACCCGGTACTGCCTCCCATCACCAACCATCCTTTCGGTGCGGAGATCGATCGACGCTGGCAGAACTATCTCCAGACGATCGGACTGAGGGACCGCGTTACCATGGTCACACTGGTCGTCAGGCCGCCCCGCAGGATCGCCAGGTTTCTTCAGCTTGTCAGCGGCAAGGACGTCCATAGCCGCGAGGAGATCACTCTACGCGCCACGCGCCTCGATCAGATGATGAAGACCCTGATGGTCAGCCTTGATGAAGCTAAACCATACCGCCTCAGGGTATCGAATGGTCGGTGGCTTGGTTTGCTGCGCAGTTGCATCACAGGCACAATAGCGGATTTGATTCCTGGCCGGAAATTCCTGCCGATTGCCGATATTCTTGCGACCGCGCAAGTCGCCTTCCACGGACGCGTTTTCGAGTGCGAGGGAACCGAGCCTGGACAATACCGCTACGGCACAATCATTTCCGTCAAGGATTATCCGTCGGAAACATATCCGGGCATCCTGGATCGCCTCAACCTGCCATATGATACAATTGTCTCCCAGAGCTTTACCCCGATTGATCCGATTTCCGCGCAGAACAAGATCGCGCGTGTGCGCAAGCAGATGCAGGCTGCCGAAGATGCAGCGGTCTCGCTGATGGCGCAGCTGGAAGAAGCAGAGGATGATGTCGCATCAGGCCGAATGAGCTTTGGCGACCATCATTGCAGTATCGCGGTTTTCTGCGACAGCCTGAAGGAGCTGGAAGAGGCGATGACCTTCGTGACGCGGGCCATGCACGACGCCGGTGCCGCAATCGTACGGGAGAGTTTTGCCGCGCGCGCCGTCTATTTCGCCCAACATCCGGGTAACTTTTCCTATCGCACCCGTCCTGCAATGATCTCGTCGCAGAACTTCGCGGAATTATGCGCCATGCACGGATCGCCAAAAGGCCATCCTATCGAAAAATGCCCCTGGGGCGAAGCGGTAACGATCGTCCCTACAGCCCGCGGGGAAACCTTCCGTTTCAATTTTCACCTGCCTGGAAAGCCAGGGCAACGAACCGTCGGCCATACCCTGGTTCTAGGCCAAACGGGATCCGGCAAGACGCTCGGCACTGCCTTCCTAATCGCTCAGGCGCAGCGACTGGATGCCCGTATCATCCTGTTCGACAAGGACAACGGTTTCGAAATGGCGGTGCGGGCGATGGGTGGGCGTTATTCTTCCGTACGCATGGGAATAGACACCGGCTTCAACCCGATGCGCGCCGAGGCTGACGCGCGCGGCGTCGCGTGGCTCACGGACTGGATCGCGGCACTGGCAAACCATGACGGGCCAAAACTTTCCCCACTGCAACTCCAATCCGTGATCGACGCAGTTCAGTCCAATATGACAGCGGACGGCCGCCTGCAGAATTTCGAGCATTTTCGCAGCCAGCTGCGATCAACCGATGACGGCGGCGATCTTTACGCCCGTCTCGGTCGCTGGGACGAGATGGGCCAATTCGGCTGGCTGTTTAATGGCAAGGAGCGAGATCCGCTCGCCTTCGACAGCCGCCTGACGGCGTTCGATCTGACGGAGATCTTCGACAATGACATCGTTCGAACAGCCTGGCTGAGCTACGTGTTCCGCCGGGTAGAACGGCTGGTGGAGGATGAGCATCCGACGCTTCTGATCATGGATGAGGCCTGGAAACTGCTTGACGATCCTTATTTCGAGGCGCGACTCAAGGACTGGATGTTGACGATGCGCAAAAAGAACGTCGCTGTCGTCCTGCTCACCCAACGCGTCTCGCATATCAAGAACAGCCGTGCGGGTGATGCGATCCTGGAAAGCGCCGTGACCCGCCTCGTTTATCCAAGCGCCTACAATACGCAGGCGGAACTGGAACCGCTAAACCTGACGCCGATAGAAACCGAGTTCCTGCAGATCAGCAATGTCGATAACCACCTCGCCCTCCTGAAGTCGGGTGATGACAGTGTGGTCCTGGATATGGATCTTGGCGCGCTCGGCGCCGGCCTTGGCATTTTGGGAGGCGGGCGCGGCGAAAAGGCTCCCGCCGGCTGGCGCGACCGGCCCGATTTTCAGATGGAGATGCTTCAATGAGAGCGAGATGGATCGTATTCGCATTGGCGCTGGCGGGCCTCACGTCCTGCCAGTCGGTGCCAGCGGAACGAAAGAATAACTGCGCATGCCTGTGGGAAAGACCCACCGGCTTCGTCGATATCCTGAAAGGAGTAAGCACGTGAACCGCATCCTAACGCTCGCACTTCTATGCAGCATTGCGCTTTTCGATCCGACGGATCGGTTTATCACGGCCGCACAAGCGCAAAGCTCGATTAAGCCTTCGATTATCCCATTGTCTGAACCTGATATCGGAACACTTCCGTCCAAGCCATCCGGCGCGCAATCGGCCCATGACCAGGCGTCGATCGAACAGTTGATGAAAGCCGTGGAGCTGTCGCGTGTCATCGGTGGTGGGATTACCCAGATGCTCGGAGCGATCATCGGGACCAAAGCGGTTCCGCTTCATAACGATCCATCCGAAAAAGCCGCTCGAGACGGAGGGGCAGGCCTGAAAGCAATGGTCGATTCCTTCATGGCAGGAAAATTCGACGGCCCGGAAGGCATCAAAAATTCCGCCAACGACTTCCAAAAAGCTTACTCCCTTGGGGGGGGGGCCAGCGGGCCGAACGGCGAGGTACCACAAGCCGCTGCCCAAGCCATCGTCTCCGCGGCCGTAGCAGAGGAAGGGTATAAGCGAAGCAATCTCAGCATGAACCGGCTTGATGATTATTTGAAAACGCTCGAAGCAAGCCAGGATCTCAAAACCAGTATCGACCTCAATACACGCGTCGTGCTCGAACTAACTCAACAGGTCAACGAAACTGCACGCCTACAGGCGACGACGGCCTCTCTTCTAAGCGTGTTCTTGATCAAATTGAGCGGTGGCAGCGCCGGTAATTACAAGGGAATTAAAGAAATTATAGAGAAATACAGGTAGTATTCCAATGGCTCTGATCGCGGATGTCTCCAATTACATCGACGAAATTGTTGCTGGCTATGCGTCAGCCATTTCTAATACGGTTGCAACTCCTTTACTTGGTGTCCTACAGGCAACAGCTATTGCTGCCTTGATGCTTATGGCAATCAACCATGTAGCGCAGCTCAAGGCGGTAAGCTATTCTCAGTATTTTCACTGGTTCATCAGGTATTTAATAATTTATGCGTTCATACAGTATTGGGCAAACATCGAGTTATTTTACGATGCAATTCATAGCGTCCAGAAAGATTACAGTCTGGCGCTCATAAAAGCCAGCCTCAACCAACACCTCCCTTTCGACGTAAAGCCTGGGTCACCTTTTGATTTAAGTAACGTGACAGATAGCAGTCAAGCTGCCGATAGATATTTCGAGTGCGTAAGCGACGTTGCTAGAATGATGTTTGACACTGCAGTGTCCTTCACGATATTCCAAATTGCCGAAATACTTAAGTATTGCCTTCTTGGAACATTCGTATTAATTCTTGGATTTGCATTTAGTGCTATATCTCTAGTGATAATTGTATTTTCAAAAATTGGAATTGCGGTTGCATTGAGCTTGGCGCCACTTGCATTTGTACTTCTAATGATGGAGCAAACTAGAAGTTACTTTGAGAGTTGGGTGAAATTCTTGGTAGGTTTCTTTATTATTCAGATATTAATCTCATCGCTGATGGGGCTAATGCTGTTTGCAGCTATCCGAATGCTGGCAGATTTTATCGACAAATTACACGCTTGGTATAAAGGCATCTTCGGACCTGCTGGAGAGTGGTGGAGGGTATTTGAGTCACCTCCGTTTGCCGACTATTCAATACCTTTCGTCATGCTGGCTCTAGGAAGTCTCATTTTTGTTTCACAGATTCCGACGATGGCCAGCACTTTGGCCGCAGCCTCCGTCGCAACGGCAGGCGCCAGCCTAGCCAGCTCGCAGCGCCTGATGAATGGTGCCAATCGGATGGGCCGCACCGCCCAGCGCGGTCGCGACGCGCTCGGAGCGGCAAATGTGGCTCGCAAGGCAGGCGGCGGCATCGGCGGCATGACAACAGCCGCGATCGGTAGCATGCGGCAGAGTGCCGGAGCTCGCCAGGGCAGGCGCGACGACCGTATGACAGGCCGAATGCAGGGCGAAAACGAGAGAATTGCGGCCGTGCGCGAAAAGCAATACGCGCGTCCAGAGGCAAGCCGTCCAAGCGGCGCAGGCGCCAATAAACCAAGCGGCGCAGGCGCGGGTGGTCCAGGCGCCCAGAGCCCAACCACCAGAAATCCAGGCGGAAATAACGGAAGCGGTAACACTCCCTAAAGATAACGGATATTCCCATGAACATGCATTATCTAAAACGATATTTTATCAGTGGGCATCACCTCGAAGCGGCCGCCGCTCCCCCGATTCACCATGCTTTCGAGGATGAACTCTTCTTCACCCTACGCCAGCAACGTAACAATTGGGCCAGGATTGCGGTCGGGTCGGTGATTGCGGCCGTGCTTTCCCTCGGATGCCTCATCGCAATCCTCCCCCTCGACGAGACAAAGCCCTATGTCATCATGGTGGACAAGACCACCGGCCAGGCGGAAAAGATAGTTCAGGTTCGGCCGGCAACACTCGATCAACAGGATGCCGTGCGACAGGCAGAACTCGTTTCCTACGTCGTCGATCGGGAAACCTACGATCCGGCTGACAATCCCATACGCATTCCGGATGTTCTGACCCGCTCGACGGATACCGCCGCCAGTACGCTGACGCAGCTCTGGAGCTCGAACTCGCCGCAATATCCCCCTTCCGTCTACGGTCCGGATGTACGCGTACGTGTGGTTGTAAAGTCGATCTCTTTCAACCCGTCAGTCCGCAATGCTCCAGATGTAGCCCGGCTGAGGATCACGAAAATTCGTGAGGAAAAAGGGCAAGCGGCCGCGGAGCGCAGCTTCATCGTGACGGTCGCCTACGCCTTCCGGCCCAAGGAAAATGCCACGCTTGCCGCCGTATGGAGCAATCCCCTTGGCTTCATGGTCCTTTCTTACCGCATCGATGCGGAAACCGCCAAATAGATTTCATGACAGGAACAATATCATGATATTAAATCGAAATATTTTATTCCTTCTCGCCTTCTGCAGCGCAACCCCCGCTTTTTCCGCCTCCCCTTCACCGCAAGTCCAGGCTCCTGCGGAAAGTCCTTCTGATCCACGTATCAAGACCTTCGCCTATAACGAAACCAACGTCTACAGGCTGGACCTTTATCTGAAATCGGTCACCTCCCTGCAGTTTTCCGAAAGCGAGGAGGTACAGTCGATCCTGATCGGAGACAGTTCATCATGGGAGGTTGTCAAGTTGAAGAGCGGCAATGTTGTCAGCCTCAAGGCTATCGTTCCTTCGGCAGCCACCAACATGACGATCTATACCACCACCCGTGTCTACACGTTTGATCTGCGTTCGATGGGAGAGCAGCCGCCAGGTGGTGAGAGGAGTGCGGTGCTGCGCACCGTCTTCACCTATCCCGAGGAAAAATCCGCCAAGCAGCAGCCTCTGGAGGCTGTAGAAGGCCGGCGGGTCAATTCCGACTATATGGTATCCGGCAGAGCCCGCTTTCGGCCTGGCTGGGTCCAGGACAACGGGCGTCAGACGACGTTCTTCCTGCCTGCCAATGCGCCTCGGCCGGCGATTTTCAAGGTGGGCCGCGACAAGAAGGAAGCGCTCGTCAATTCGCGGACGAACGGCAATACGGTCATCGTCGATGGCACAAGCGATTACTGGGTTCTGCGGATCGGAGACGAGTCCGTCTGCATTGGGGCCAAAGCTGCAGTCTCGGAGAAACGCGGCCTCTTTAGCCGATGGGAGGTCGCGCATGCAGGACGATGACGCCGGTGGGTTTGAGCACCACGAAGAACCCAAGGCCAGCCCTCAGCCACTTTCCGACCGTGAAGTGCTCCTGCAAGCGCGGCGAGCCCGCCAAAAAGGTTCCGCTGGCAAAGGACTTTCCAATAGGCGGGTTTTGACGGCGGCCCTTATGGCGGGCTGCGCCGGGGGCCTTTTCATCCTTGTTGGCCCAGCAAAAGCATGGAGGATGTTCGGCACGGCCGACGGTGATGCGCAAAAGACGTCCCAGATAAGCTTGAAGGTCGATAATGAAAACGGCCAGCACTCGCCGCTTGATTTCACCGTTCCAGCCGCCAAGCCCGACAATACCCTGAACGAACAGATCAAGGCGCTTCAGGATCAGGTTGCCAGCCTTAAGAACGGCAAGACAGGCATGTCCAACGCCGAGATGCAAAAAATGCTCGAGGCCTATAACAACACCATGGCACAGAAGCTGGAGGCGGAGCGCAAGGCCATGGCCGAGAACAATGCCCGCCTGCAGGAGGAAGCGGAGAGAGCCAGAGTGGCCACACGGCGCGCCGAGGAGGCGGCAAGGCGGCAGGCAGACGCACAGAGAAACAGCGAACAGCTGGATAAGAAGCAGCGGGAATCGAATTCTGTCCTGATTGACAACTCGCAAAGCCAAGCCGAGGCCGCGAATGCAAATCCATTCGCCGAGGAAACCGACAAAAACCGGCGTTTCCTAAAAGCCAATGCTTCCAGCGTCGTGCAAACCTCCATTTCGCAACGATTGCCGGACCCCTCGCGCATGGTCGTACAAGGGACGATCATCTCCGCCGTGCTTGAAACCGCCATCGATACCGCGTTGCCCGGCAGCCTTCGAGCGCAGGTCATGGAACCGGTTTATTCCTTCGACGGCTCGCGGGTCATGATGCCGCAAGGCACGATTCTGATCGGCGAGTTCAACAACGATGTCGAATTTGCCCAAAGACGCGTGATGATCGCTTGGAACCGAGCCATCACCCCGGAAGGCAAATCCATCGCGCTGGGTTCGATCGGCACCGACACGCTTGGCCGATCTGGAACAGAGGGCAATGTCGACAACCGCTATGGCACGAAGTTTGGAGCCGCGGCACTGATCAGCGCGATCACCGCAATACCGACGATCATCGCGTCGCAAACCGATAGCCGAGGCAGAGGCTCTCAGGGCGCCACGGTAAACGTTAACACCGGCGGCCAGGTCGCCAATGATATCGGCGGCAATGTCGGGGATCAAACGAACGCCGCGCTTGGTAAATATCTCTCCCTTGGGCCGATTATTCGCATTCCTCAGGGAGAAGAAATACGTATCTTCGTCAACCGAGACCTGGTGTTCAGATGAACCATCACTCCCATCCTGATCATCAGAACCATCATGAGCGCCATAGCCATTCTGGCCCCTCTCACAAAGAAATTTCCTACGTCGAACAATATCTGGAGCCGCTTAGAAGCTATCTCACCGACGATCGCGTCAATGAACTGGTGATCAACCCGAACGGCTCGATCTTCATCGAGCTGTCAGGTGCAGAACATATGCACGAGATAGGAGTGACCTTGCCGTCACAAGCGATCAAGCGCCTCGGCGCCCAGCTTGCCGGCGAGACGCGCAACACGCTTGGGGTGCTCACTCCGATCGTGTCCGGCCGCGTCAATGTCTGGGGAAAACCACAACGTGTCCAGGTCGTGGTCGAACCAGCGACCGAAAACGGAATATCGTTGTCCATCCGCAAATACCTCGCGCGGGCGCTCGCCAGCCAGGATATCGTTTTCGTCGAAGGCACCCAGATCCATGTCGACGACGAGCGGCGCGACCGGCACCGCGCGATCGCCGAGATGGCGGAAAAAGGAGATCTGCAAGGTCTTTTCCGCCGCGCGGTCGATGAAAAGTTCAACGTCCTGATCTCCGGTGGGACTTCATCCGGCAAGACGACCGTGGCTCGATCGCTGATCGAGATGATGAATGTCAACGAACGGTTGATCACCATAGAAGACGCGCAAGAACTGTTTCCCCCGCACCGCAACCAGGTGGGCCTGATTTCGGACCGTAAGGAGAATTCGCCGCGCATGCCCTCCAAGCTTCTGGAAAGCTGCCTGCGCATGCGTCCCGACCGGATCATTCTCGGCGAGATCCGCGGCGTCGAGGCCTATGATTTCCTTGAAGCGATCAATACCGGTCACCCGGGCGCAATTACCACCATCCATGCGGACAGCCCCGCGCTTGCCTTCGACCGGCTGGCCTTGATGGTGATGCGGTCCGGCGTGAGGCTTTCGCACAGGGACATCATCACATATGCAAAGCGCACCATCGACCTCGTGATCCAGGTCGGCCGGCGCAACGGTCGTCGCGGCGTTCTTGAAATCTATCTGCCGTCGCAGGAGATGGATCGGTAGGGGTCGGCACGCGCTCCATGAGGGCGCCCGCTAAAAGCCTGTTGGAGGTAACAGGGTTCCTGTTTGGCTCGATGCATGATTTCATAACCACTCACCCAATAACCCCTTTGAGGCGCTTGAACATCATCACGAGATCTTGGCCCGAATTACGGTCCTACGTTCCCAGGGTGCAACGGCCCAATAGATTTCCGAGGATCTCAACACCCAGGGCTGGTCACCCGCAAAAAATTCCAGGTTTGACGCGCTAATCGTTCAAAAGCTCCTCGAGCGAAAAGGCCTCGTGAAAAAGCGGCCGATCTGGTCAGGTCACGTGCCCCATCGTGACGACGACGAAGTGACGTTGGAGGAACTCTCGGAAAAGCTTGGCGTCCATAGGCAGACCGCCTACGACTGGCTCAGACGCGGAAAGTTAAAAGGGCGTCTCGAGAAAGTTACAACAAATCTGGCTTGTCAGCCTGTCTCAGGCCTCAACAGGAACCTCATCAGGAGAGTCATCCTGGCAAAGCAATTGAAATGGCAGTCTCAAAACTCAAGGCGCTCTTGCGAAAGCGAGCCGCCCGCAGCTTCGATATGATCACTCACGCCATCGGCGATGTTATCAACCTCTTCTCCGTCGCAGAGTGCTAAACTTTTTCAAAGCGGCAGGATATGAGGCCTAATAAACGAGACATGCTTTGATTCAGGGCTGTGGCTCTCGCCAAGGCAGAGGGTGAATAGCTTAGCGGCCGCTGCCTGTCGCTGATGTTCACCGGCCTCGTTCTCGCATGCGCTCCAGGGGTCGATTAATGATCGGCCGAACATTTTCCTTATTCGGATTGTCATCAGGATTCCCGCGCCATACCCCGTTATCCGGAGCCTGCCTCGATACCTGATCTTGCAGTCTTATCTCCACCAAAGCCCGAAGGTGCTCCCCAGGTACGTCTTCGTGGATGGGGAAATCAGGTATTTTGTAGGTATTTGTGCGCCTCTCGGCTCCGAAAGCCGGCATCAAATCCGACCTCCGGCTCCTCGCCACCGGGGGCGCGTGTTCGCTCACAACCTCGCCCGAAGATGGCAATGGCCGGACAGCGGTTTCATCGTCATGGATTCGAAATTCGCTGGGTGCTGAGCTGTCCGGGCTCTCAAACCTTCGACGACGAGATGGTGGTGCGCTATGTTCGTCGGCATCGCTTTCGTAGGCGTTGCGGTTGCGCCTGACACCGCGCGCGGTTGCTGGACTTGATCCGGGCAAGAGTGGCAATGGCATCTCCGCTGCTCCATCTCTATTCTCGGATCTCTCCGGACTGCCAAGTCTTCGGAGCCGAGAAGGCGAGATTTCGTCCGCGTCGCTTTCGGGGGTAACCCGACCGGAACGGATACCGTTTATGACGGGCGGGCTTGACCCGAGCGAGACTGCCGGACTCGAAAAGTTCGAGGGGATTTCGGGAGAACTTGCCCAGAGCACCTGATCTTCATCGCGTGAGGCTGCTAAACGTTCGTCAAGTAAACGGAAATTGCGTTCAACTACGTCATCTAGCAGGATTTTCATTGCTGAAAATAGCCTCGGTCGGGTTCTTGCCAGATCAGTCGCCAATAGTTTAGTTGCCATCTCTATATTAGTTGAAGATATCTCTTTTTTAACCTGAAATCCGTTCTCGTCTATATCGTCTCTGAATTGATATCTCTCATTAAATACTGATTCTTTGTACGATGTACGAATATATACATTGTTAAGATATATTAGGTAATCGTCCTTCATCTGCAGTGCATCGTGTGCGCTGATTGATTGCCCTAAGTAAGGCGCTGCTGTTCTATCTTGTAATTCTCTCAGAGGTTCGCGGCTCAGGGGGAGAGGTTCGTTTAAACTCTCAGCACACAATTCTGCCGAGACAGTTACCCCTGTAGTAATCTCTTCTACCCATATCTTATTTAACCGATCCAGCATGGTCGCGCGATTTGATGTCGCTAGTTCCCCTACACCCACATGTGCGTCCAAATGCTCGTTCATCGTGTTGAAATATAGTCTAAGATCATCTTGGAGCTGTGCCCCATACTCGCTGCTCTTCGGCGAGACAAGAAGGCCACCCCACGCTTTAACTATGAATCTCTTTAAATCTCTGTCTGTTTCGGGGTCGAGTTCGAGAGGAACAAACTGCAGATGACTGTTACGCGAAAACAGTTGGCGGACCTGCACGGCAAATATAAATCTGTCCATCGCGTCGGGCTGTTCGTCACTGCTCATGATGTAAAATACCTAATCTACTGATGGATATCTGGCCGCTCGTTTAGCGGGATTCCCGATCCCTATCACCGGGACGACCATTTATAATTGAGCTTCTAGGGCCCTCGCGGATCGCTTCCGTGATGTCCGGACCACCATATTTTACCGGAAGCAATGTCGGGAGCTCAGACGGCGGGGCAGTTCTGTTCGGAGGGGGAGCAATTTCCACAACCGCGGGCCTTGGAGCCGTAAAGGTCGCTACAGTGGCCACTCCAGTCACCGACCCAACGGAACTGCGACTATCGCGCGACAGAACCGAACTCATGCTGCTGCGGCTATCAATGCTGCTGTTGAGCAATGTGGACCCTGTCGAAGATCTGTCACCTTCGCTCCATGGCTGGCTTACCACGGAACTTGTCGAACCTCGGGATCCTACCGCGGTCGATGCGGTCGAGAACCTGCTGGGCGGCATTGGTAATTGCGCCGACGTCAATGGCCGGGAAGCTTCAGGCGGAGGAATTTGATTAAAAAAATAGAAGGCCTCCATTTCCTCCGGCCTAACCCTAAAAAAGCCGGGTTCGGTGGTCGAGGCTGGCCGGCCGTCGGGCAGCGTTGCTTGTGGATGCTGTGTGTCCGACCTAAAGGGTTCCGGTGGTAAACGCTGGCGTGGCAAGGGTTGAACACCGCGCCCACGGTTGCCTTCAAGCGTTGCCAAGGTTTCCTCATGCACGTGAGGAGGCGGTCTAACGGCCGATGTCGAGTTTAAAGGCGCGGCGGCAGTGGTGGTCGGCGAAACCCAAGGCCAATGCCGGAGACCGGGCCCACGTTTACCTTCGAGCGTTGCCAAGGTTTCCTCATGGACCTGAGGGGGTGGCCTAACGGCCGATGTCTGGTTCCAAGGCTCGCTGCCGAAACGGTCGTGGACTCGCGTGGCATTGGCGATGCCTACCGAGCTTGTTTCGTCATTTTGGAGACCGGGCACTACGGGCGCCGTGCGCGGCCGGCTCGGGCTCAAGGGTGCGCTGATTTCCGGGCGTGGAGAAGAGGCAGACCATTGAAATGTTTGGTTGATGCGCAAAAATGCTCTCTTGAAGAGACCACGTATTCCGCCCTGTTCTTCTGCCATCCTTGTAAATCCTTTTTGTGATTGTCGATATGGCGGGGTATCTTATCGTTCGTCGGCGCGATCCTCCGACGCGCCCCGCGCATTCAACCTTAACGGGACGGCGCACGGGTGCGCAGATCATACTCCCGATGGCCGAGGCGGCCGCGGATCTCCAATTCCGGTGGTTTCGGCGGTTTTTCGCCAACGACACTTTCTCGCTGCTGGTTGATTTTGCTGCCGGCATCCGCGGCACCTGCATCCCGGTCGTTCATCATGGCCTCCTCCAGCAATGTTGGATCTTAAATATCTGATACTTTTCCCACGATTTATATTGAACGTATACTTCAATAAAGTTCCATTTGTAATTTTTCATCTAGAAATATGACTATTCCAACCCCATCGACTTGCTCGCATCCGAATTACGCTGCAGCGCGATAATCCGGTCGAGCAGTGCGCGTTGCGCGGCCAGCGCCTTCAACTCCGCCTCAGTCGGGCCGCTCGGGGTCGGATAGGGATCCTCATAGGCTGGATTTACAGGTCTTTTTGTTTCTTCATAACGCTCCCATTCGGAGCCGTTGCCACCCGAGCTTTCCGAAGCGCCGGCCGGCGCATCCGGCGGATGAGTTTCCTCTTCGTAATCAGCGTTCTGATATGCAGGAACGGGCGGGTACATCTGCGGAAGCTGTTCGCCGTTTGGATACTGACCTCCAGCAACGCCAGTGGATGGGACTTCTACCGGCGGTGCCGTCTGTTGGACCGTTGATACCGGCGCAATCAGTTGGCCACCCAAAGGCTCAGGTTCCGGCAAAGGCCCGGTCTGCGCCTCAAACAGGCGCTTGAGAATGCGATCCGAATAATACTTGACCTTATGCATCTTCAGCGGCGGCTGGCCTTTGATCAAAACGATCTGCGTCTGATCATCCATGAGGCGCACCTGTTCCGGCCGCATCAACGGCGCACCCTGGTTGGATATCTGAATATTGGTATCGAACATGTTACTTGTACTGTAAGACTTCGATCTTTCTCTATAGCTGTAGTCGCCGATGGCCTTTGAGATATAGTTCGGCGTTTCGTCATCAGCCGTCGCCATGAATACCTGGATCCCGGTATTGCTGAGAAAATTTTCCTTGCCCGCCTCTTCATAGGCGCCAGTCAGGGCCGCGAGGCTTTGAATGATGAACATGAAGCGGCCTTTGTAGCCGGCGATCGTCGTTACAGCGGTCTCGATCGATTCCAGCTTTCCGAGATGCTTGAACTCGTCGAGCAGGAAGAGCACTTCGAAGATTTCGTCCTTTTGCGGCATGCTGCGCTGCAGAATGGAAACGACTTGTTGGAAAAACAGGCGCACCAGCGGTGCGATGACTTCCAGATCATTCGGGCTGACACAAATGAAGATAGATGTGGGATCACGACGCAAGTCATAAATCGAGAAGTCAGACGTTACCGTCGCCGCCTTGATCCTGGGATCGGCCCACAGGTTCAGTCCTCCATCTCCCAGCACCGAAGTATAGGACGTCAAGATTTTGGTATCGTTACCCGCCATATTGTCGAAGATACGTTGAGCTTCAACGTTTTGCGTTTCTTCGGCGAGCTGCGCAAACAGCTTGTATTTCTCACCGGGCTGGGAAAACAGGTCGTATACGGCGCCGATCGACGGTGTGCCGCGCTCGATGCAGGCGAGAATACCTGCAACGAGCAGATCGCGAGCACCGTCGATAAAGCCCTCCGATCCCTTGCCCTTCGGTGCAATCAGATTATAGGCAAGGCGTCGTGTCTCGCTGAAGCGGCGCTCAGGCGGCATCTCGACGATATCGAGGACCGGGTTGTAGCTGTGGGTGCGTGCCGATGGATCGAACGGCGCGAACTTATACACACGGTCGCCGCGCGCCAAACGCGAGCGCGAGGTCATCTCGAACAGCTCCCCCTTCACATCGAGCGCAAGGATGGAACCGTCGAAAGTCAGCAGCGTCGGAATGACGATGCCGACACCCTTGCCGGCGCGCGTAGGGGCTACGACCAGGCTGTGGGGCTGGTCGCCATTGGTCAGATATCTTCCGAAACCGCGCGGGCCGCTGGTCTTGCCGAAGATCGGTCCATTGATCTTGCCATAGGGCTTGATATAGCCTGCCGCTGCCAACTCACCGAAACCGGCCCAGCGGGCCGTACCGTGATCGTCGTGCTGTCGCAAGACAACGATCGTGATGACCAGGGTGATGATCACGGCGGTCACCCCGATCGTCATCAATCCGCGGATGAAGACCGGCGTCACATAGCCCTTATGGAAAGGCGTTTCGTACCAGAACGACAGGATATCGAATTCGTCGATCGTTTGGGCGCTGATGCCACGCTGGAAGCCAGCATACAATGTGGCGAAGAATAAGCCCACGATCAGCGACAGCGCGAAACCATAGAGCAGCGTGTTGCGTTTGTTATGCATGTGGCTGATGCCCTTCCCGGCTACGGTCAAAGCCTTTCTGCAGCGCGCTTCTAGCCTCTGCCATCATCACCTCTTCTACGTTTGGAGTCCCCGGTGCCGTGCGGGCCCGTGCGCTTCCGCTTCTCGCCCTTTGCTTGCTCAGCGCCTGAATCGGCCCCGGATCTGGGTGAGTTGCCTGCCGATGCATCGATCGTATTGTCAAGCAACTCGGATCCGCCGCCGGAGCCTCCACTCGCAGATCCACCCGTTGCGGAATGACCCTCTGTCGATCGTTCCTCTGGCGTAGGCTCGCGCGAGTTTGTTGGCGTTGCATAATACAGGTCATTCGATGGATCCTGTTCGACGTAGCCAGGCGCACCGTTTGTGGCGTGCAGCGGCGCGGGTTCGCTGGCGAGCGCGTTGCCCTGCGATCCGGAACCACCGCCGGAGCCGCTGTGATGCGAGCTGCCCGTAGGAGCATTTGTCCCGGCTGGCTTGGGGGACGACCCGGCTGCATCGCCAGGCGCGTGTTCCGCGCGCGGCCGCCTGCGGCGTGAATGACCCCCGTCGGAACCCATTCCCGCACCCGGACCATCACCGCCCGAAGAGCCGGGGCCTCCACCTGCCTGTTGCCGCCGCACGGCATCGTCGCGGAAGATCTCCTCTGTCCGGTCTTCCCACTCTTCGCGGACGCCAACTCCGACGCCGGCCGCATCCGCAAATACCTCGTGTTGCTCGCGTGTAAAAGGCTGGGTACTCCAAGGGATCGGCACCCTTGCATCCGCCAGAAGGTCAATGCCTTGGATTTGTGCATGGTCAGCAAACCGTTGGCGCATCAGGTCGTAGTTGATGCGCTCATTGCGGTTGGCAAGCTTCAACCATTCGTGACCGGCGCTCAAGGCGCGCCGATTGAGGATGACGTGCACATGCGGATGTCCCCTATCGACGTGAAAACCCAGGATATAGGGCCTTTCGCCGGCGACCGCGCCATCACCGAACATTTCAGCCGCCCATGCTATGCCGGCGCGCTCTGCGGCAGCGTGATCGGTTCCAGGGGGAAAGCTTGCGACGATATGGGTCGTCATGTCCTGCTCGGGGTCACGTACCCCGGCCATTGCGGCCCAGCGCTCCGCCCATATCCTCAGCTCGTCGAAGGGTACGACGCCCCCGCCATACCGCTCTGAAAATCGAAGCCTGACCTGTCCCCTCCGGGCCAGATACTTGAATTGCGAGCAGAGGCGACTGACGGTGCGTGCTCCACCGCCGCGCACGACGTGAACTATTGCCTGCGATGCCATGGGAAATCCTCTTTAAGCCGAAATGACCGGGTTGAGCGCCTCACTTCGAAGCATCTTTGAGCTTCAGCCGGCCGTCGAGGCGTCGTTGGGAGACATTCAGCATCGACATCAAGGTGGCGTCGAGCTTGGCGAATTCATAACCGAATGCGGCTCGTTGCGCCTGAAATTCCTGCATGTCGACCCTGCCGCTTTGTGCGTAGGCGGCGTTCAGCTGATTGATGGCGTGGGAGATGTCACCGATCTCTCCTATGATCGTCTCCAGAGCCTGCTGGGTCCGGGCATCGAGCTCAAGGAAGCCGCCGATCTTACGTGCGGCTATCCGAAGGGCCATGTTGTTGGTAATACCCAAGGCGACGGCCTGAGCGTTGAAAGCTTCGAATTCCGCTTCACGCAATCGCACGCTGACAATCTTGTAGCCGTGCGGATCAGTCTGCTGCCCTCGGGTGCGTGACAGGGAAGTGGCTATCTCTTCCGGGAGAAGGGCGAGTTGTTTGTTGTGCATGGCAATAACCTGAAATCTGTTGGATGTAAAAATTCCACCGTCCAGTAAATTGAATGAATACGAGCAGTTTAATACCGTGACTGTGTCCTACCCATATAGTTTGCGTCAACGGTGGTTTGGATGGGTGACGCTGTATTACGTTACAGGTGAAACGTCGTTGCCGCCCGGCGAACTATTATGGCGGTTGAGCCGGCCGGATTATAAATGTACATATGAACAATATTACAGGTTTACATTGCGAAAATTACTCGCGCTTTGGCGAGGAAAGGGTTGTTCATGAAGCTCATTACATGCTGCTCCTTCAAAGGTGGTGCTGGCAAGACAACGGCATTGATGGGGCTATGCTCGGCATTGGCAACCGAAGGTAAGACGGTTGCGCTTTTCGAGGCTGACGAAAACCGGCCGCTCACACGCTGGAAGGAAAACGCGGTCACGCGCAATACGTGGGACCCGCGTTGCGAAGTGTTTACAGCAGATGATTTGCCCCTTCTCGAAAAAGCCTATGAAGTGGCGGAAGGGCGCGGTTTCGACTATGCCTTGGCCGATACCCATGGTGGGTCGAGCGAGCTTAACAATACGATCATAGCCAGCTCGAACTTCCTTCTGGTTCCGACCATGCTGACGCCGCTGGACGTCGACGAGGCGCTGGCGACCTATCGCTACATTATCGAGCTCCTGCTCAGCGAAAGCCTGGCAATTCCGACCGCCATCCTGCGTCAGAGAGTTCCTTTCGGCAAGCTGACCGCATCGCAACGCTCCGTCGCCGAACTGCTGACCGCCCTGCCACTGACCGATCAACCGATGTTCGAGCGGGATGCGTTTGCCGCGATGAAGGTGCGGGGCATGCTGCATCTCAGCATCCGCAATGTCGGCAACGACCCGGCCATGCGGCTGATGCTCCGCAATCTCGATGCAGCAATGGAAGATCTCCAGAACCTCTCCAAGTTTGTACACCAATCCTTAGAGGACTGAGATGGCGATCCGCAAACCCACCTTATCGGTGACGGAGGCGAGGCGTCTTTCAGTCGTGCGGTCAGCGGCTTCGCAGCAGATATCACAGCCGGACGGCGACGCGGCCGCACCGTCCGTTCCTCTTCCTGCGGCACCGGTCCCACACCCGAAAAAGCAGGCTCCCACTGTCAAACCTGTCGCCGCTCCTGCCCCGAACATAGGACGCAATCCGCCCAAGAAGGTCCAGGTCTTCGTTTCGGCATTCGTGCCGGCACCGAAAGTGTCTCCGGTCTTCGACATTCTCTGCAAGCAGTATCCTCCGCAAAAAGCGTTGCAGATGATCCTGCGCCGTGCGCTCGACGACTATGAGGAAATACTGACGGATGGTACCTTCCAGAAGAGCCCGGAGTCCTACCCGCCAGATACATCCGAGGCTCATGCGGTCCTTGTTCAGACGTCACGGATGATACCGGCAAAGCTCTTGAAGCTTGCCCGCGCCCACTTTGATCCGCTCGAGCTTGAGAGCGCCCGTGCTTTCGGCTTGAAGCTTGCTACGGCAGCCCTTGCCGCCTTTTTCGCTCGTGAATTCAAACGGTGATCGTGAAGGTCCTACGGATGTTTGGATCAGGCCGGGACGACACAGCCCCTCAAAGTGCGGATAAAGCCGAATAAGAATTACCTGTCATGATAGGTTGGCATACAAACCAATCAACGCCCGAACGTAGTTTTGCACAGCACATGACCATATATCCTGCAAAAGCTGGGTCTGAGGCAGGAAATGCCTGATCCTCTTGTCAAGCGGACATCGCAGGGCGTGGAGTGACATCATGAACCCGCATATCCATACGATCAGGGATTGAAACATTCAGCAGAGATATCGTTTATTCGCTCTGCTATATCTCCCGTAAATTGCTAAAATAGGGGCACACGATTTTTGTGGGTCTTTGAGATTTTCCATCCAGAAAACAATATGCGCAATTCGATCCGGCTAGCTCTGACGAGTTGTTGTCATACTCGTTCTCGCAAAAATCCCGGCCTCGGTTTTCCGTCATGTTGAATGCAGAAACGGTAACTGACTTCATCCTCAGGCGGTATCGCTGGTCTCCGCGGCGCCCACGTCGACCGCAGCGACGAGCCTCGCGTCAGGGCGATCCTTGTGGGCATCGTTGTTGAGATCGAATTTCTTTCGAATGTCCTTGGCAACGCCCATTTCCACCATCAGGCGGTAGTTGCGTTCGTCGTCGAACTGCTCCTGGGTGACCTTTTGCCCGGCGCAGGCAGCCGCCAGTACGTCGATGTTTTTGACGTCCGGGATCGCATGGTCTTCCGTGATACAGACCTCGTAACGCACGGGCACTTTCGAGGCTCCCTGGGTAGTCAATCGAATATTGTAAATATGCGTGAATCCGCGTTTGCACAGCAAGATGCTGCAATCCTCCTCAAGTTCGGAAGCGGAGCTGAGGAAAAAGTCAATGATCTTCGCAGACAATTCGCAATCGAGGATAATGAGGTTGGCCCTGCCCGCGCGAAGACTAAAATACCAATGCTCCATCTCCCATTGCAGCAGCAGCGCTTCTTGCCATAAAGCACCATCCATGTTGCCGATTGGAAGATGACTAAAACAGCAATCCTCCAGCCGCTGTTTCAGCAGCCGCGATTTCGCGGCCGCCTCTTGCGATGAAGCATCATCCATCCTGCCGTGATTGGAAATTGTGCTGCGATAAATGCGACAGTGTTCGGTGTATCGATTATCTTGAGGAGAAAGTTTGGTTTGCCGCGCGTTTGAGGAGTTGGAAGGCAGGGAAAGTGGCGGCCGGAGGCATGCTTTATAGGGGTGGTGGTGGGCTCCACCTGTATAGCCTCAAGGGGGTCGTGCCACGTCAGCCGAACACGCCACCCAAAAGCCTGCTGACGTGGCATGACGTAACAACCCTTCCGGTATTCACCACCTTTCAATGTATAAAAGCCGTCACGTCTCCTGCTTTTTGAGAAACACTTCGACACGCTCACCCACACAATCGTCCTCAAGCCCCACCAAGACTGACAGCCATAGCCGCAGCGCGCCAGCAAACTCATTCCGCTTCCAGTCACACAGGACTGAAGTACCATGGCAACTCCTCAACCGGCTCAACCGGCTCAACCGGCGTCGCCGTACGAACTCGTCGATCACGCACAGGAAGGCATGACGGAGCTGGCTCGGGTCTTTAAGCTGCTGGCCCAGAACCCCGCAGAGACAGGTACAGCTGGGAATGTCGTCGCCAACGCGTCGCTCTCGTTGAAAGACACCGGATTGATCTCGCTCAGGAAGGCATACCAAGGATGTGCAATCGTGAGTTATCAATCTGCCGCGCAAACACAGGCACCCACCTATCCAGTGGGCGTCGAGGCAGGAAATGTCATCACAATCTGTCCGCTTGGAGGAGATGATAAATTCTTCCGAAACAGGAAGGACTATTGGGTATCCGTGATGTTTCAAAAAGAAATGGTACCCGAGATGGCCGTGGTCATCGTGGAATCCGGGCAAGTTCGGGAAAGCACCGGCAGGGCCAGTTGGGTGATCTGCGGCGGGCCTGGCTGGATAGCCAAAATCAACGGGAAACCCGTCCCCACGCCTCCCCAGGCGGACTATAATTCCGAATCAATCCGCTTGGCATATAGCCTGGGTAAGGAGACGACCTCGGACAAGGAAAAAGCATTCCTCGCGGTTGTTAAGGGGATCGCTGGCTTCGAGATCACGAAGAGCGAATACGAGGTCGTGCCATTGATCGAAATGCTGCTAGGCAAACGTTCGAGCTATGCGGTTTTCAACGCGACATGGCCTATCATGGGACCCTGGATCGGGATCATGTGGGGAGCTCATTTCTTTGTGATGATCAACGGGCAGCCCATTAACGCCGACATGCTCCATCCGATGAACCCCAACGAATTGTTCGACCTCATCATCGCAACGCAAGCGGTAGGCGACCGCCATCTATACGACGGTGCGACCTTGCAAACTCTCATGAAAAAAATAGCGGCACAGGGTCAGTAAGAGAAAAGAGCAAGGACAGCTCGGGAAAAATGGTGAAAACCGGGTTTCAACACGCCGGCAGTTGGCACGCGCATCAAAACCGGGTTCAACACTCCGGCACAAAACCACCAAAAGGATCGGATCGATTGTCTTTTCCATAGCTAGCAAGTACCGCGGTTTATGAGCAAGAAGTTCACTGCAGCATCCCGCAAATGTCCGTGAAACGTATGCCTGATTTTTTGACCTTTTACGTAACGTCGCGCATATCAATCTCCTGAAATCAAGCCAACGATCGTGAGACATAACAGAAGTTCAGATGCGTCGCCAAAGCCGTTTACAAGTCGATATATCCTGCAATTCCGATATACTAAGATTGGCTCCCGCCGTCACCGTCATCTGCCGACGGTCGGCCTTTCCCACTCGCGCCTTATCGATCCGGCAGCACTTGCGCGGGAGGCGGAGGTGGATGCCATCAACCTCGAAATCTACCATTTTCCGAGCGGCGAGGCGCGTCAGCTTCATAATGGCGGCATCGCCGCCTTCCTGCATGTGCCACCTCCAGGCAGGCTTTCCAGTCTGAAAAGCTACGGTGTGGATGTCGAGGCAGACGTTGTCGCGTGGATTCGCGACGGTCTGCTCGATCAGCTCATCAGCAATGACGTGTCTCAGGTCGTGCGGCTCAAGGACGAAGCCAATGCATGATATCGAAGCGATTGTCGAAAAGATCGCCCGGAAAGCCGGCGGGCTGGCGCTTGAATATTTCGAATCCCTGGACAGGTTGCCGGTCGAGAGGAAAGGACATCTCGATCTGGTAACCGAAGCAGACAGAGCCGTCGAAGAGTTTCTGCTCGCGAATTTGAAAGCGGCTTTTCCGGAGGATGGCATCTACGGCGAGGAAGGAGGCGAGATCCCCGGTACATCCGGCCGGATCTGGGTCATCGATCCCATCGACGGCACGTTCAATTTCGTTCGGGGCGGCGAAAACTGGGCGATTTCGATCGGCCTCTATGAAAATCGCCGACCAACCTTCGGGGTGATCTTCGCACCCCGCTCGGGGCCTGATGCTGGTTGGTGGAAAATCGGTGCGGACGCGGCTGAACGGTAAACCGATGCAGCCCTTGCGTCCGCTCGACCTGTCGCAGGCGGCGATGGGTTTTGGCATACATCCCACGGTCTCCACCGAAGACCGGCTGGAGTTGATGCGGTTTATTTCGGATGAGCTGCGGATCGGCAACCCTGTCCTGATCTCGGTCGCGCGGGGGGAGACGGATGGCTATCTCTCGCTTGGGGATTCGAGCTGGGATGTGATGGCCGCCCTGCCGATCCTTGCCAATCTTGGCGTCTCTCACACAATCAACTGGGATAATACCGACCTCGCGCAAAAGCTTTGTTTTGCATGTGGTAGCGAGGAACTCGTAAGCCGAGTACGTCCATTGCTGGAAAATGTTTCAGCGGTCGCATAACAAGATGTTGCCGAACCTCCCGGCGCGCATCAAAAATCGGTTACGGGGCGGCGCACGCATCGGACCCCCGCGAGGGCTAAGCCCCGGCAAGGTCCCATGCGTGCGTGACAGTTCGAATGACATCTACGCACAGATGAATTGACCAAGGCATGAACGAATGAACGAATGCATAAACGTAGTTTCGCACATCACATGACCATATATCCTGCAAATTCAAAAGCTAAGTGGTCAAAAGCCGCAACAGCACACTTTTCACGTCATGGAAAACAGATAGGGACAAAAGATCGGGCGGTAAAATCAGATTATTCAATTTGGTTTGATAGGAAAACTTGATAACTCAAAAAACTCTTCCTCCCACACTCAATTCGTTTCCTGTGAATCCACGGTAGTCGGCTTTACCCGCCATAAGTTCGACGAACATCAGACGCTCCAAGAGCGTGTCCTTCGCTGGATCAAGTGGGGGACCGGATTTTCTTCGGGCAAGGCGGGGAACGGCGTTAGCTCCCATAAATCCTCAACGAATATCAGGAGTTCCACGGGCGGTGCTCTGGCGGGATCAAGAATGATCTCTGTGTCTCTAGCCCCCTCCCAAACATCGCTCCTGAGATGCACGTGCACCTTCGGCGGCTCGATGTCGATGCAGAATATATCGTCGAGTTCCATCAAAGTAAAGAGCAATCCCTCTTTGGTAGTCTTGTACCAAGAACTATCAGAACATCTCAAAACTCGGTCGAAGAAAACAATGTAGTCCCGGCGATGTCGTTGCCTAAGCTTCATAGAATAGGCGTCGTTAAGTCCGAAATCTTGTTGGCATCCGGAAGCTATGCCCACGAACGTTATGTCCTGGTACCTTCCCTCCATTGCCTCAATGTATACCAACAAATTATCTTGTTGTTCATGGTTATGACTTAGCAAAGGATAAAAAACTACCATCTGGGAAAACCGTGAGCGAAATTTTGGCTGTAGATCGGGAAAGCCTACCTGCTTGGCATTTTCAAGCTTGTCTTGGTCACCGTTAAGAGCCACGTCGCTCCACTTATAATAGCTCGCCATTGTGAAATCGTTGAGGAAGTAAAGAAATGTGTTAGTCGGGGTGTTTGACGACAAAAGGAGCGGACATCGCCCCGTTTTTATATCGGCCCCGACTGAGGCGGTCGCTCCGTGCCGGCCGGGGCCACGTCAGCATG
>NZ_JALBGV010000038.1 GCF_023006505.1 Neorhizobium sp. SHOUNA12A | reverse complement strand
CGCCGCGACGGTCGGCGTGATCGGGTCCGCTCTCACCACGTTGACGTGTTCTGCCGGAGCGGCCGGATTGGCTGGCGCGGAGACCGGAAGGACACCGGAAGAACCCGCATTCGAGACGGTCGACGAGGGTTGCGGACGGGCCGGTGTGGCAGGCGTGGAAGGCGGAAGCTTAGCAGGGAACGCCGCTGCCGTTTCGACCGGCTTTGCGCCCGCGGCTGGCAGCTTCGGCGCTTCCGGTGCGGCGAGTGCCGGCGCTGCAATTTCCTGCTCGACCAGCTTGCCGTCCGGGCGGACGATCATCGTCTTGACCTTGCGCGGCATGACGGTCACGGGCTGCTGCTCAGCAGAGGTATTGTTTTGCGCAGTCCGATCCTGCGGCAGGAGGCGTGGATCCTCCGTCTCGCCGACATCGGTCGGCTCGATATCGTTCTCGCCTTCGAGCGGCAACGTATCGGGCATCAAGGTCTTCTGGACGACGTCGATCGGCTCCTCGTTGGAGGAGATCAGCGTGCGCTGCTTCGGATCCTTCGGCGAGACGCCGGCGACGCGATCGTAGACAGCCTTGTCCTGGTTGGGGACAGTCTTGCCGCCCGGATTTTCCGGCGCAATCTTGATCGGCTCTTTGTCGGCCGCAATGATGACCGGTTCGCCGCCCGAAACGACACTCGAAACGCTGCTGCCGAAGAACGCATAGGCGCCGGCACCGCCAAGGATCACGACGCCGGCAAGAACCAGCGGCATGGCCCAGCTGCGGACGGAACGGCGGGCGTTCTCGACCGTCGCGATATAATCGCTGTCGGAATAATGCAGTTCCTCATGCTCCGCCGCCGGCAAGGGCGTCGTCAGGCTGCGGCGAAAATCCTCTTCCAGCGCACGTTCGAAATCGTCGAGATCGGTATAGGCCGGCGAACGGCTTGCTTCGGCGGCGGTCTGCTGGCCTTTCTGCGCGATATCAATCTCAGGCTTGCGCGCCGGCGCCGGGGCCGACTTGCCGGGGGCTGCCAGCAGCGTCGCAAGTTCGGCATCGATGTCGAGTTCGTAATCGGGACGATAGGCCGGCGGCTGTTCCGGCTCTTCTGCCGGCAGCGACGGCACGTCGAGCTCGGCGATCGCCTCCACCTGGTCTTCGGAATCGGCAATCTGAGCCGGATCGAATGGCAGGTCGGCCATCGATTCGGGCTCTTCGACAACCTGCGTCTCCACAACCGGTGCCGCCACAGCGATGGGCGCAACGCGCGCGGCCGGCGTCGCCGAAGGGGCGGCAGGTTCGGCCTTTACAGCAGCCGCCGCAGGCGTCGCCTGAACCGGATGTTTCTGCGTCTCTTCGACAACGATCTCGGCAAGGTCGAGTTCCAGGCCATCGAGCGCCAACTCGAATTCCTCATCAGAGAAGGGATCCTTGTCGTCTAGAGACGGCACCTCGGCAACCGGAGGCGTGGCAACCGTCGCATTGGCAATCACGGGCGCAGCGGGTGCGACAGCAGGCGTTGCGGCAAGCTCGGGCGCGTTCGCCACAGGGGTTGCGAGCGGCTGCCCGTTGGATGTCGGCAGCGTATAACGCTGGACGTCGTAGATCAGTTCATCGAGCGCGGAGAACCGATCCTTTTGCGACGCACCGGCACTCTGACCGGTCGATGTAACAGACGTGGCCGCGACGGGCGCAGGCTGCAGTTCCTGCGCCTCCGAGGTCTTTGCAGAAATCTGCAGTTCGGCAGCCGGTGCCGGCTCGATCTTCGGGCTCGGGAGATCGTCCAGAACCGGAGGCTCGACAGCATACTCGTTCAGTGCAGGTGCGGCCGCCTGAGAAGGGATTACAGCCGCCTGCGCAGAGGCCGCAGAAACGTCTCGTGCTACGCTGAAATTGGTGAGCGGCATGCGGAAGCCAGGAATATAGGCGCCCTTGCCCCTCTCCGCCTTTGGCTCCGGTTCAAATCTCGCCTCCGGCTCGAAAGCTGCCTCGGGTTCAGGGGCTGCTTCAGGTTCGAAGGTCGCTTGCGGCACGAACCGGACCTCCGGCTCGATTTTCGCCTCGGGCTCGAACCTCACCTCGGGCTGACCTGCAGCAACCGGCTCGGCCGCGATCGAGTTTTCCAACTCAGCCGCGAGATCGAATTCCTCTGCTGGCTCTTCTATCGACGTGGTGGGAGACATCATGCCGGCTGTCGGAAAATCGGGCAGATCGAAGACGGGTTCCACACGTGCGGCTTCGAAAGCCGGTTCGACTATCGGATCGGAGGCAACGCTCTCGTCGACGGCATCAAACGCCAATGGCGGCTCTTCGTCACCGAACTGCCGATCGTCCCGTTCACCGATCGCACTATCGGCCGGCAGAAAAGCCTGCGGCAGTTCGATCGCGGCCGGCTCAGCCGGAACGAACTCCAGTTCCTCCGGCTCTACCGGCGGCGCAGCCACTGCGGCATCGGAAGCAGGCTCGGCGAATGACCGGGGCCCATCGTCAAGAGCGATATCGTGAATGGGATCGAGCCGCGGCGCGTCATAGCGCTCGAACTCCTGAAGAAGCTCGTCTTCGAGATTAAATGCCGGCTCTCGCCGTCCAGACGCTGAAGTATCGGCGGAAGATGATCCGGGCTTGGCGGCGACGGGAAGATCGTCGTAGCCTACGATGCGGGCGAGTTCTGCCAGCGGATCATCATCGGCAAAGAAGTCCGGTAAATCATTCCGGTTACGCGCAAGGTTGTTATCGGCCATTACCTCGTCCACTCACCTACATTACAACGCATATGCCAGTGCAATGTGGGGAAATGGTGGCGATATTTACCGCATTTCTTCCGGTGCCGCAGTGCCCGTGATCCCAAGTCCTGACTTCAAAACAGAGGCGACAGCATGCACCAGCCCAAGCCTGGCAATACTCAATTCTCGGTTTTTATCGTTAACAAAGCGTAATTCCGGTTGTTCTTTACCCTTATTCCAATGCGCATGGAAGAAACTTGCCAGATCATAGAGGTAAAAAGCAAGCCGATGAGGCTCCTGCGCCTGGGCCGCAGCCTCAATGATTCTGGGGTATTCCGCAAGTTTGGCAACCAGCTGCATCTCATTCGGATCGTTAATCAGGCTGCTCGAACCTTTGAGGTCGAGCGAAGCAAAATCGAGCCCTGGGAACGCTTCCTTTGCCTGCCGGAACACCGACGAGCAGCGCGCATGGGCATACTGCACGTAGAACACCGGATTGTCCTTCGACTGCTCGGTCACCTTGGCGAAGTCGAAATCGAGCGGCTCGGAACTCTTCCTGTAGAGCATCATGAAACGCACCGCGTCGCGGCCGACCTCGTCGACCACTTCGCGAAGGGTCACGAAGTTGCCGGAACGCTTCGACATCTTCACAGGCTCGCCATTGCGGTACAGCTTGACGAGCTGGCAGAGGAGCACGGTGAGCTTCGCCTTGCCGCCGGAGACGGCACGCGCGACGGCTTCCAGGCGCTTGACATAGCCGCCGTGGTCGGCGCCGAGCACATAGATCATCTCGTCGTAACCACGGTCGAACTTGTCCTTGAAGTAGGCAACGTCGGCCGCAAAGTAAGTATAGCTGCCGTCCGACTTGATCAGCGGCCGGTCCATATCGTCGCCCACTTCGGTGGAGCGGAACAGCGTCTGCTCGCGATCCTCCCAGTCTTCCGGCAACTGACCCTTCGGCGGCGGCAGCGTGCCCTTGTAGACGTGCCCCTTGAAGGTGAGGTCGTTGATCGCCTGGCGGATGCGCTGCGCGCCATTGGCATGCAAGGTCCGTTCCGAATAAAAGACATCGTGATGGACGTTGAGCGCTTCGAGATCGTCGCGGATCAGCGCCATCATCGAGTCGATCGCCTTGTCCTTGACGATCGGCATCCAGGCATCTTCCGGCATGTTATGCAGCCGCGAACCGTATTCCTCCGCCAGGGCCTGCCCGACCGGCACGAGGTAGTCGCCCGGATAAAGGCCCGAGGGGATCTCGCCGATCGTCTCTCCGAGAGCCTCGCGGTAACGCAGGAAGACCGAGCGGGCCAGAACATCGATCTGGCTGCCGGCATCGTTGATGTAATATTCCTTGGCCACGTCGTAGCCGGCAAATTCCATCAGGTTCGCCAGCGCATCGCCCACGACAGCACCACGGCAATGGCCGACATGCATCGGGCCCGTCGGGTTGGCCGAGACGTATTCGACATTCGCCTTCTTCTCGGCGCCGACCGTCGAGCGGCCGTAATCCGTGCCCTCGGCAATCATCGAGGCGAGCAGGCGCTGCCAGTAGGGAGCACCGAGCCGGATATTGATGAAGCCGGGACCGGCCACGGAAACTTCGCTGATGTCAGCATCCGAACGCAGCGCTTCGGCGATGATATCGGCGAGCGCACGCGGATTGGTGCCGAGCGGTTTTGCCAGAACCATGGCGGCATTGGTGGCCACATCGCCGTGGCTCTGGTCCCGCGGCGGCTCGACTGCGATACGGCCGAAATCAAGCTCGCTTCGCTTTTCCTTGATAATATCAAGGCTTTCCAAAGCGTTCTTAATTCTTGTTTCGAAGTCGGCAAAAAGATTCATGTTCAATCATCCCCGATACATGCCCGAGGACCCTTGCTGGCCAGTGTCATTGGTGGCGGTGCCTAGCGCAAATCCGGAGTCTGGTCAAACAGCTCGCCATGCGCCTTGATCGCGAAGGTATCGGTCATCCCGGCGAGATAATCGCCGACATGCCGGGCTCTTGCGGTCTCTCCGAGACCGGCAATGTGATTGACCCAATAATGGCTGCGCATCAGCGACGGATCATTCATATAGGCGTTGAACAGATCCGAAACGATCTGGGAGGCGCCGGCGCGGATGCGCATGATGTCGGGATGCCGGTAGATGCGCGAAAACAGCAGCTTTTTGATGCAGCGGTCGGTCTCGGCCATCTCTCCAGAAAAGGTGGCGATGACATGCCCAGCGGAGCGGACGTCAGCGGCGCTCTGCGGATCCACCTTGTCGAGGTTGTGCTGCGCCACGTCGATGACGTCCTCGACCATGTGCGTGATCTGCCGGCGCATGATCTCATGGGCAAAACGGCTCGGTTCGAGATGCGGATAACGTGCCCTCACCTCCGCCATCAGTTTGGCGAGGAAGGGCACATCGTCGAGCATCTCGAAGGTCAACAGGCCGGAGCGCAGCCCGTCGTCGATGTCATGGGTGTTGTAGGCGATATCGTCGGCGATTGCCGCGACCTGCGCCTCCAGGCTGGCATAGCTCGCGAGTTCCAGATCATGCAGCTCGCAATAGTCGCGGATCGGCTGCGGCACGGGGCCGCGGGTGCCCTCGCCGGTGGCGCTGAGCAGCGGACCATTGTGCTTGACGAGGCCTTCGAGGCTTTCCCAGGTGAGATTGAGCCCGTCGAAATCCGCATATCGGCGCTCGAGCTTGGTGACGATGCGGAGCGATTGGGCGTTATGGTCGAAACCGCCATAGGGCTTCAGCATCTCATCCAGCGCATCTTCGCCGGTATGACCGAATGGCGTATGGCCGAAGTCGTGCACCAGCGCCACGCCTTCGGCGAGGTCCTCGTCGAGCTTCAGGGCGCGGGCAAGCGCACGGGCGATCTGCGCCACCTCGATCGTATGGGTCAGCCGGGTGCGGTAATGGTCACCGTCAGGGCTGATGAACACCTGCGTCTTGTGCTTCAGCCGCCGGAATGCGGTCGTGTGGACGATCCGGTCACGGTCGCGCTGGAACTCCGAGCGCGTCAGGCTGCCGTCTTCGGGAAACAGGCGCCCGCGCGACGCCCAGGGGTTGGCGGCGTAGACCGCGCGCTCGCCACTGCCGAAACCCAGCGCCCTGGTATCGATCGTCATGCCGTCACCTGTTTGTTCATCCGCCGCCTGCCGCCCATTGACGTGCCCTTCACGTCTTCATACCTATAGTGGAGCTGTGCGCAATGCCGGTGACAGGAATCTCTCCGGGCCTTGAACCCGGCAGGAGGCGGATAATATGGAAACCAATGTAACTCTTTCAAATGCGGCGGCCAAGCGCATCGCCGAAATCGTCGGCAACGAAGCCGGCAAGCAGGCGCTGCGCGTCTCGGTCGAAGGCGGCGGCTGTTCGGGCTTCTCCTACAAGTTCGATCTCGCCGAAGCGCCCGAGGACGACGACGTGGTGATCGCCAACGGCGACGCCAAGGTGCTGATCGACAGCCTCTCGCTCGTCTATATGGCGGGCTCGGAGATCGACTTCGTCGACAACCTGCTCGGCCAATCCTTCCAGATCAAGAACCCGAACGCGGTTGCCAGCTGCGGCTGCGGCACCAGTTTCTCGATCTGATAACATCCTCCCTTACGCACTTCGCCCTTCCCAACGCTTCCTCTTTCGCTAAAAGAGGAAGCGAACAGTGGGAGGCAAGGGCCGATGAAGATCGCCACCTGGAACATCAACGGCGTCAAAGCGCGCATCGACAACCTGCGTCAGTGGCTGACCGATTCCTCCCCGGACATCGTCTGCCTGCAGGAGATCAAGTCCGTCGATGAGACCTTCCCGCGGCTGGAGATCGAGGCGCTCGGCTATCATGTCGAGACCCATGGCCAGAAAGGGTTTAACGGCGTTGCGCTGCTGTCGAAGACCAGGCCCGACGAAGTGATGCGGGGTCTGCCTGGCGGCGAAGGCCCGGACGGACAGACGGACGAGCAGTCGCGTTACATCGAAGGCGTCTTTTCGGTGCCGGGGGGCGCGATCCGCGTCGCCTCCATCTATCTGCCGAATGGCAATCCAGCCGACGATCCGGTCAAATACCCCTACAAGCTGGCATGGATGGAGCGTCTGCGCCTGCATGCGCAGAACTGCCTTCTGCTCGAAGAGCCGCTGATCCTTGCCGGGGATTACAACGTCATTCCCGAGCCGCACGACTGTTTCGACCCGGCTGCCTGGGCGACGGACGCACTTTTCCTGCCGCAGACACGCGCCGCTTTCCGCAGGCTCGAAAATCTCGGCCTCGTCGATGCGGTGCGCGCCACGACCGATGCCACCAAACTCTACTCTTTCTGGGATTATCAGGCGGGCGCCTGGCAAAAGAACAACGGCATCCGCATCGATCATCTTCTGCTATCGGCGGAAGCCGCAGACAGACTGAAATCGACGGCGATCGAGAAACATGTGCGGGCTTGGGAAAAGCCGTCGGACCACGTGCCCGTCATCGGTATGTTCGATTTCGGCTGATCGCCCGAAAGATCGGCGAGGCGTCGGTTATTCGACGCCTCTGGCGAACTCCTGAGACAGGGCGACCGCTCCGCGGCGATCCTCTTCGCCGACGACCGAAAATGCCTGCTCCTGCAATTGCTGCATCCAGACACATTCCTTGGCAGTACACTTGTCGAGCGCCGCCGTCATGAAGGCGAGCCCCCGCACCGTCTGGCCTTCCTGGAAGAGAACGTTGCCGAAAACCGACATGGCGCCCGCATGGCCGCTCTTGCGGGCCTGGTTCAGCCATTTCTTCGCCTGCTGGATATTGGCGGTACCGCCCTCGCCTGCCAGAATCATCCGGGCGAGCTGGAACTGGGCTTCCGCCACGCCGAATGTGGATGCCGCCTGGAAATAGAGTTGCCGTGCCTGTGAAAGATCAGGCTTGATCGGGCTGCCGGGAATGCCGCGGCGATAATAGTTGGCCAGCGACAGAAGCGCGTTGACGAAGAAGCCGGTATCTTCCGAACCGGGCTCGACGCCCTGCGCGGCGATCTCGTTATAGATCTTGAAGGCCTCGAAATCGTCCTTCGCGACGCCGTCGCCGAAGGCGTACATATTGGCAAGCGCCCAGCGCGAGCCGGTATGGCCTTTCTCGGCGGCATAACGATAGGCCTCGACCGCATCTTCCTTCTGGCCGTTCTTATAAGCCTTGAAGCCGAACTTGAAGAGATCGAAGGGACCGGACTCTTTCGTCACGCCCGACTTGATATCGAAGGCCGCAGCCGATCCCGCCAAAATCGAGGCGAGCGACGCTCCAAGAAGCAATACTCTCATGGATCCGATGTCACACTTCGGCATGGTTCAGTTTCTTTCACTCCGCGCGCGACGACCCGCCGCAGCCCGAGCATCGCTCGCTGCCGGAGCAAGATTTATCCGGGAATATCCCGCGCCTGCTCCTCCCGAGAGACGAATGAAACTGTAGCTGCCGTTTTCGGCAAGACTAGGACCCATAACCGCAGCGATTGCGGCAGGACAGGACGGTATCAGAATCCGCC
This sequence comes from Neorhizobium sp. SHOUNA12A, assembly GCF_023006505.1. GTDB lineage: Bacteria > Pseudomonadota > Alphaproteobacteria > Rhizobiales > Rhizobiaceae > Neorhizobium. The sequence goes on along the minus strand of NZ_JALBGV010000038.1, from coordinate 46,416 downwards.
TGCCTGAGCGCAAAAAGCCCGGCTTTTCATGAAGAAACCCGCCCATGATACTCCAATTACGCGCCCCGCCCCCGCGTTCCGCGCCTGTTCTTCCCCTATCGCTGCTCCCCGTTTGTGGCGGGAAGTGGACAGAAACGCCCCTCTCAAGGGCCCTGACAATAGTCTCGAAAAAGTGTTGCTAAATCGTCACAAGAGAAGCGACGAGACTGCTCTTCACCTGAACTAAAATTCGCCACAAAAAAGCCCGGTCGCAACCGGGCTTTCAAGCTTCAATCAAGTGAAGTCAGAACTTGACCTTCAGAGAAGTCGAGAGCGCTGCGACCAGATCGTTGCCGAAGCGATAGCTTGCTTCGTCGCCAGCAGGAATGCCGTTGATGGCCACGGCGCCCGAGCTGCCGCTGGTCAGGATGCCAAGCACGCCGGCAAGGCGAAGCTCAACATTCTTGTTTGGCGAATAGGAGACACCCGCGCCGACAGTCCAGGTATCCGTGAGGGAGCCGAAGCCCTGCGAGGTCCCACGATCCCAGGTGAGGCTAACCGCACCGCTCCACTGTTCGTTGAACTTGTGGCCTACGCCGCCGGTAACCGTCCAGCCGTCCCGGTATCCAAGTTCAAGCGCGGTAACTTCCACGCCGCCGGCATTGTAGAACGGGATCCGCTGCAACACGCTCCAATTGGTCCATTTGACCGATCCGAAGGCGAGCCAATCGGGAGCGATGCCAGACTGCAGCTTGAGCTCGATAGCCTCCGGCATAGCGGTTGAGCCCTCGACCGGAATGATCGTGCTGGCGCCCGGGACCCCGAGGCCCACTGGAAGGTGGGTAAGATCGACCTCGCCCGTGACGCTATCCAGTTTCACCTGACTATAGTACATCAGGCTGGCGCGCAGCGCGTATTCCGGAATTTCGTAGGCGACACCTGCCCGCCAGCCCCAGCCGTCACCTTCAAGGTTGAGGCGGCCGACGCCAGAGCCCGTAAGGCCGGCACCGGCGATAAGTTCCGGCGCGACGACTAGGCGCTCCTTGAAGCCGTCCATCTGGAGATAGTTTGCACCTGCTATGACACGCAGATCGCCCGGACCTGCATCGAATTTATAGGAGCAGGTCAGCGCGTAGTTGTCGCTGTTGATCTTTGTTTCGATGTTCTGGTTTGCCCCGGCCCAACGGGCGCCTGGATTGGTATGAGCGCCGTAGGGCTGCGAGTAGTCGACCAAGCAGTCAAACCCCTCGAAGCCCGCCTTGGCGCCGATACGCGGAGACCAGTAGTCCTCCGTCTCCTTTGCCGAGTTGGAATAGCCCAAGCCATTGAGTGGACCATCTCCCGCGAATGTATCGGTGACGTTCTTGAGCTTCCTCTGGGGCATCACGAAGGTAGCCGTGGACTCGATCACGACCGGAGACGGATCAAAAAGCAGATCGATATTGTATCCGCCCCGCTCGATGCCACCTGCAAGCGCAGGCGACTGAAGGGCGCATCCTGCTACGAGAGCAAAGACGCCCCTTGAGATTAGTTTGCTTACCATAAAATCTCCCACTCCCTGGTAAGTGACCGAAATCACTCTAGATGGTTCGCTCCGATTGACAACTTTCGGCTGTCCGGCGCTTCGCGGCGCAAACGCGTTATAGATTTACGTAAGCAAACCAGGAACCGGGGCTTTGATGCCGATTTCGGCACAAAATTACTCTTTCTCCGCTAATGCGGTCGTTAAAATTGGAATTATATTATTTTAAGCCGGCTACCTGTGACAATGTGGCAACAATACGGCTTTCTGCTTGTGAGCAGTTGCACACATGCCGAACCAGACCAACAAGCGGTTGCGAAAATGAAAATGCCGCGTCGTTTCCGGCGCGGCATCCTCCATCGAACTGATTCACAATGAAGACGGTCAGCCAGCTTCGCTGATGCGCAGAAGTGCGGTCTTCAGGTTCGCCATCTGAACTTCCAGTTCGGCAAAGCGCTCGCGCTCGGCAGCAACCACTTCGGGATCGGCATTGGCAACGAACTTCTCGTTGGCGAGCTTCTTGCCGATACGATCCATCTCGGCCTCGGTCTTTCCGACTGCCTTCTCGATGCGCGCCTTTTCCGCCACCAGGTCGATCAGGTTGCCGAGCGGCAGGCAGGCGGTCGCCTCGCCGACGACGATCTGGGCGGAACCCTTCGGCGCCACGTCGGCAAGCTCGATGGTTTCCACACGCGCTAGGCGGCGGACGGCCGCCTCATGACGGCGCAGACGCGCCTGGGTCAACTCGTTGGCTCCGACAACGATCAGCGGCGCCACGGCCGATGGCGGTACGTTCATCTCGGCGCGGGCCGAGCGCAGGCCGGTCACGAGATCGACCAGCCAGTTGATCTCCTCCGCAGCCGCCTGATCGGCGAATTCCGGTGCCGGCCAATCGGCATGGCAAAGCAGGCCATCGCGCGTTTCGGTATGGGCCCAGAGCTCTTCCGTCATGAACGGCATGAACGGATGGAGGAGCTTGTAGGTCTCTTCCAGCACATAGGCCGCGCAGGCCTGCGCCTCGACCTTGGCACTCTCGTCCTCGCTCATGAAGATCGGCTTCAGCAGTTCAAGATACCAGTCGCAGACCTGGTTCCACACGAACCGGTAGAGCGAAGCCGAAGCTTCGTTGAAACGCTGGGTCTCGATCGCCTCGGTGACGTCGCGGATCGTGGCGGAAAGTTCGGTCAGGATCCAGCGGTTGACGGTCAGCGCCGTTGCCTCCGGCAGGAAAGCCGGATCACGCTTGACGCCGTTCATCTCGGCAAAGCGGGTGGCGTTCCAGAGCTTGGTGCCGAAATTGCGGTAACCGGCGATGCGGGCCGGATCGAGCTTCACGTCGCGCCCCTGCGCCGCCATGATCGCCAGCGTGAAACGCAGCGCGTCGGCACCGTATTCGTCGATCAGGTCGAGCGGGTCGATGACGTTGCCCTTCGACTTCGACATCTTCTGACCGTTCTTGTCGCGCACCAGGGCGTGAATATAGACGGTGTGGAAGGGCTCGACCGGATTGCCCTCCTCGTCCTTCATAAAGTGCAGACCCATCTGCATCATGCGAACGACCCAGAACGGAATGATATCGAAACCCGTGACGAGCACGTTGGTCGGATAATACCGCTTCAGTTCCGGGGTGTGTTCCGGCCATCCCAGGGTCGAGAACGGCCACAGCGCGGACGAGAACCAGGTGTCGAGCACGTCCTCGTCGCGGGCCAGGATTTCACCCGGCTTGAAGTTCTCCAGCAGGTCCTCGACGAGAGCCTTCATCGGCCCTTCGTGCGACAGATAGTGCTGAATTGCCGCCTGCAGCGCCTCTTCCTCGGTCTTTTCGACGAAGACCTGGCCGTCCGGGCCGTACCAGGCCGGAATCTGGTGTCCCCACCAGAGCTGGCGGGAAATGCACCACGGCTGGATGTTCTCCATCCACTGGAAATAGGTGTTTTCCCAGTTCTTCGGAACAAACTTGGTGCGGCCTTCGCGAACCGAGGCGATCGCCGGCTGGGCGAGCGTCTTGTTATCCACCCACCATTGTTCCGTCAGGCGCGGCTCGATCGGCACGCCGCCGCGGTCGCCATGCGGCACCATGTGCTTGTGCGGCTCGATCTTGTCGAGCAGCCCGGCTTCCTCGAATATTTCGACAATGATCTTGCGGGCCGTGAACCGATCCTGGCCTTCCAGCCGGTCCCAGGCACCATGCAAGGCGGCTGGATTGTCCAGGCCCTCCAGAAAATCCTCGTTGTCCTTGATGGTCACCGTTCCGTCGATATCGAGAACATTGATTCGGCGCAGCCCTGCCCGCTTGCCGACTTCGAAGTCGTTGAAGTCGTGGGCCGGCGTGATCTTGACCGCGCCGCTGCCGGCCGTCGGATCGGCGTAATCGTCCGCGACGATCGGGATCCTGCGGCCAACGATCGGCAGGATGACATGTTTGCCGACGATCGACCTGTAACGTTCGTCATCCGGATTGACCGCAATACCGGTATCGCCGAGCATGGTTTCGGGACGTGTCGTCGCGACGACGATGTAGTCCCGCGTCTCGAATTCGGTGGCGTTGCCGTCTTCGTCGAAGGCAACGGGATACTGATAGGTGACGCCGTCTTCGAGCGGATAACGCAGGTGCCACAGATTGCCGTTGATCTCGATCTGCTCGACTTCCATGTCGGAGATCGCGGTCAGCAGCTTCGGGTCCCAGTTGACGAGCCGCTTGTCCTTGTAGATCAGGCCCTGCTTGTAGAGCGTGACGAAGACTTCCAGGACCGCGGCCGAAAGCCCCTCGTCCATGGTGAAACGCTCGCGGGACCAGTCACAGGAAGCACCGAGACGCTTCAGCTGGTTGAAGATCAGCCCACCCGATTCTTCCTTCCATTCCCAGATTTTGTCGACGAAGGCCTCGCGGCCCATTTCGCGGCGGCCCGGAAGCTGGCGCTCCATCAACTGGCGCTCGACAACCATCTGGGTGGCGATGCCTGCATGGTCCATGCCCGGCTGCCACAGCACGTCCTTGCCGCGCATCCGCTCGAAGCGGATCATGATGTCCTGCAGCGTGTTGTTGAGCGCGTGGCCCATATGCAGCGAACCGGTGACGTTCGGCGGCGGGATGACGATCGTGAAGGTTTCCGCGCCCGGCTTGGCGTTGACGCCGGCGCGGAAAGCGTCGGCCTCGTCCCAGGCCTTGGCGATCCTCGGTTCTACTTCTGCGGAATCATAGGTCTTTTCGAGCATTTCCTGACCCGTTTTTGTTCTTTGAGAGCTATCGGGGTGTAAATAGGATGGGGTGTTCCAAGTCAATAAAAAAGCCGCCCCGTCACCGGAGCGGCCGTATCGATCAGCCTTGCGGGCGGATTGGCTACGCCAGCCGCTGGCTTAGCGGCGCGTGCCGCGAGATACGCGTTCAATTTCCTCGCGCACCAGGCGCTCGACCAGCGTCGGCAGGTTGTCGTCCAGCCATTCCTGCAGCATCGGGCGCAACATGTCGCCGGCCATGTCCTCAAGCGAGCGGCGCTCCATGCCGTTGAACACCGAGGCAAGCTCGCTGAAGGATTTTGCGACCTGAGCGCCGGCTTCGGCTGACAGGAGGTTAGCCGTCTCCTCGATCTTGGCCGGCAGGCTGCGCGGGGCCTGTTCCGCGGCGAATTTCGGTTCTGCCTTCGGTTCGACCTTTGGTTCAGGCCGCACCGGCGCCTCGGCTCTGCTGGAAGCCGACAGCGGCGGATCGAAAACCGGCATCATGACGCGCTGGACCGGTTCCGGGTGCGAAGCCGGCGCTGCCTGCGTGACTGGGGCGGCGGCCTGGGTGACCGGTTCGCGGAATTCGGGCATGCGCGGCATCTGGGGACGAAGCGGAGCCGGCTCTTCCTGGCGTGCCGCCGGTGCGGGCGAAGACGGTGTTTGCGCTGGAGAGATCGTCGCTGACAGCGTCGGCGCAGTCGAAGCGGTGGAAAGGCGCACCGGGCCGGTTTCCTGCTGGCGGACCGAAGCGGCGCGAACCCTTGCGGCGACGTCGGCGAGCGACAGGGTACGATCCCGCTGCGCCGGCTGGCCCGACGACCCTTGCGCGTAGCTCATCGGTTCGTTGCGGGAGGGCGCGCCGCGGTCATTGGCAGCCATGTCCGGGACGAAGCCCGGCTCTTCGCCGTCTTCGATCTCATCCTCGCCATAGACCGGAGGGAGCTGGCCGTTGAGCGCGTTCTCGGCGTTCGGCTCATTGCTTTCAATGATCCGGCGAATGGACGCCAAGATTTCTTCCATGGAGGGTTCACGCGCTACATTTGGCTGAGCCATTTTCATCCCCGCTGTTACCGGCACTCGACTCGGCCCCGTGGAGGGTGAACCGAATCGACGTTACTCTAAGGTCTTGGGGGGGCTGGAAACAATGACAAGTGCCCCAGGCTTCCTACGGATACACAGTTTTGTTGGCGTTGTGAATCCCGTTAGTCACACTTACCGGAACAGATGACAGCTGGATGAAATAACCGGATGGCGTCGACAGAAACGACAAAGGGGCCGCAAGGCCCCTTCCGTTCATGGCATTCGATCGTGTCGGAGCAATCAGAACACGAATTCCTTGACCTTGCGAAAGCCTGGCAGCGGCTTGACCGACGCATTGAAATAGGCGCTTTCGGAAATCGAGCCCTGTTCCTTCACCAGCACCTTCGCCTGGGCGGCATTGCCGTAACCGACGACTGCGATCAGCCGGCCGCCGTCGCGCAGCTGCTCCAGAAGAGCGGCAGGCACTTCCTCGACGGCACCGTTGACGAAGACCAGGTCATAGGGGGCCTCGGCAGGATAACCCTTTTCGAGTTCGCCGGTAACGACCGCGACATTGTCGTAGCCAAGCGAGGAGAGCGTTCCAGTCGCCTGCGAGGCCAGCGCCTCATCCGCCTCCAGCGAAACCACGGAGCCGGCAATCAGCGACAGGACGGCGGTCGCATAACCACTGCCGGTGCCGATTTCGAGCACGACATCATCCTTGGTGATCGCCGCGAGCTGCAGAAGCTTGGCAAGCGGCGAAGCCTCCATCAGGTAGCGCCCAGGCGCCACCTCGATATCCTTGTCGATATAGGCGAGCGACTTTGCCTTGGCCGGCACGAAAGCTTCGCGCGGTACATTATAGAAGGCCCGCAGAACCGAATGCGACGTGACATCGGTGGTGCGGATCTGATTTTCGACCATCTTTGTCCGTGCTGCTTCGAAATCCATCATCTCAGTCGTCCCAAATCACCGGCGATGCGCCGGCTCACGCATGTCCGTCTTACTGACGGCGAGACGTGCTTTCAAGACGCCGGCCGGTTTCGAAGCAAAAAAGCCGAGGTGAACGGCCCTCTCCTGCAATCCCGATGCTCAGGCGTAGGCCGGCGGCGCTTCTTCAAGCTTGCGGACGGTCACATAATCACGGCCATAGGAGGAGCGCAGGCTATGGCCCTTGTCGAAGGCGGACTGTTCAGCGGAGGTCAGCGGGAACATGCCGTCGGCGAACGTTCCGGTGCCTTCGACCTCGTTGGCCGCCTGGCGATGCACATTGATAATCCTGGTGATCATGACGCCTTCCTTCCGTTCCGCCCAATAATCGCTGAGCAGGCCTTTCTGTTCCGAGCCTAGGAGGAGAAGGTTAAAAAATTAACCATGTTGCACCGCACACAAAAATGCGTGGTAAATGCTTGGTATCAAAGCATGTTTGGATTTGAGGGATTGGTCCGGAAAGAAGGGAAAATTGGAGGCCTCGCCCGGAATCGAACCGGGGTGCAAGGATTTGCAGTCCTCTGCGTCACCACTCCGCCACGAGGCCATCCGAACGCATAAAGAGCGAGTGGTGTCGGGCGTTTAGAACGAATCGAATAACCGCGCAAGCGCGGTTTGGCCCGATTGCCATTTTTTTCTGCACAAGATGACGGACGCCGATGCGGGCGGGCCAGTTCGCATCTCTGCCCGCGGTCCACGTTCGGAAAAAAACTGGCCGGAATGTCAAAAAACCGGCTCGATTGGATGCCGGCCGGCGCTCCGGATTGGCTTCATAAAAAATTCACCAAAATTACGGAACCAAACGCTTCCGGATGAGTTCTCTACGCCGCAATGCAAGGTGTGGACATGACGAGTAACGTAACTGAAGCAGATGACTCCGTGTGGAGTTCCCCCGTCAGAGTACGCGTTGGATACGGTTTCCCAGAAACCATCCACGGACCAAAAGAAGCCCTGGAGTACCTCAACTGGCGCTGGCCGGTGCGTGAAGGTACCTATTATATCAAGGCCCTAAAGGAATGCGCCGCCTGTCTGCAGCGCAAGCTTCCCCTAGAAAAGGTGCGGGAGACCTTCATTCTCGCCAGCATCGAAGCGAAGATGCTGAACTGATTTCACCCTTTGGGCGGGGCCGATGATCAGTGTGAACCTCAGTGTCTCTGACGGCGTGCGGCGCTTACGCTGGCCAATAGAAATCGGAACGAAAGTCAGCCGGGATGTCTGACAATCTGCCGATAGCTTCGGCGACGAAACTGATCTGCATGGCCAGATAACGGATTTCGCGCGGCACCGGTATGCCGGTCATTGTTTCGCGATTGCGCCAGGTCTCGTACCCGGTCGACCTGATCCGCCGTTCGGCCTCGCGCAGCACGTCGTCGCGGCTCGGCATCTCGCCCTCGGCCAGATCGGCAAGCTTCGCCACGCAGGCCGCAAGCCCGCCTTCGATCACTCTCAGACCCATGTTCACCCTCGTCTTCAATCCCGGGAGCAATCCTAGTGATTCGGGGAAACATGCGCCAGAGTCTCTGAGGCAACACTGAAGTGGCGATGGCCCGGCGACTGTGCTAAAATGGCGTCGTTGCCGGGTGGGGGAGCACCGGGCGGCGAACATGCGGTAGGAGGAGACCGTCATGCAGTATCTGGAATTCATCACCACCCTTAATCCCGTGGTTCTGGCGATCCTCGTGATCGTGCTGGCCTGCGGAGCCTACGACTATTGGGCGCAGTCTCGATAACGGCCCGATAACGGATGGCGTAGCCTTTTGATTTTCCATGAGACGCCGGGCGTTCACGTTTCCGGCGGGTTGTGGCTTGCGCCTTTGCGAGGACACGGTTTGTTGTTACCCATACCGCTGTTTTAAGGCGGAATGGAGAGACGAACAGTGAGCGCAAGCATCGAATTCGACGATACCTCAACTTCGCTGAGCGGTACGCTGCGCCAGCTTATCGACGGCATCAAGGGTCAGTCGGTGACGCTGCGGCAATTGATGGATGCGGTCGGCGAACAGGGCCTGTTGCTCATCTGTGCCATTGCCTCCCTGCCCTTCCTCCTTCCCGTGTCGATCCCCGGGGTCAGTACCGTGTTCGGCGCGGCGATTATCCTGATCAGCCTGGCGATCACCGCCAATCGGCTGCCCTGGTTGCCGAAGAAAATCCTCGACCGCGAACTTGATACGAAGAAACTGCTGCCGGCGCTGGAAAAGGGCGTCAGCATCGTTTCTCGCCTCGACCGGTTCCTGAAGCCGCGCATTTCGGCGTTGACCACCGGCCGGCTTGTCAGCCGGATCAATGGCCTGGCGATCGCGGCCGGCGGCGTGCTGTTGATGTTTCCGCTGGGGCTGGTCCCCTTCTCCAACACCCTGCCGGGAATCGCCATCCTGCTTCTGTCGACCGGCATGATCCAGCGCGACGGGCTGATCGTGCTTGGCGGCTACCTCTTCAATGTCGTGACGGTGATCTATTTCGGCGTGCTTGCCTACGTGGCGTTCAGCGCCGGCCAGGGCATAGCGTCGATGTTCGCCTGATCGTGCGGCCTTATCGCTGTTCGGCCTTACGCCCCCGCCGCCTTGCCCACCAGAGCGCGATCCGGCGGCGCTGACGCCGCACGAAGGGCAGATCGTGCGAGAGCACCAGAAAGCCGAGCGGCAGCATCCAGAAGCCAAGGATCGGCAGGAAGCCGAGCACGCCGCCGAAAATCAGGACGACGCCGACGACGACCCGGCCGATCCGCGACCGTGGCATGGGAATCTGTACGCTGCCCAGCGCCAGTTTGCCGCTTTGCGGGTCGATTCCAAATCGCCTCGGTTTCCGTTCGCCTGCCACTCTCGAATATCCTCACCGGTTAAAGGCCTAGCTTTGCCCAGGAAATGGGGCTTTACCGGGGATAAAACAACGAAGTTCGATTTTTTTGCAAAAACCGCTTGGCAAAACGACAAAGCATTTGTATTACCCGCCGCACACGCCGCGACCCTTCGCGGATGATCCCTGGTAGCTCAGCGGTAGAGCATTCGACTGTTAATCGACAGGTCGCCGGTTCGAATCCGGCCCGGGGAGCCATTTTATAAAGGTCGTGATGAAAATCACGGCCTTTTTGATGCGACCTTTCAAGCAGATAGGTGTTTCCTGAGCCTTTGGGCGGTTCGCTTAGCGGGCAAGCCTGTGTTGCGTCACAAATTCAGGTACATCTCGCCGTATACCATTTCCTGCTCGCGGAATTGACACGCATGGCGTGCCAATAAGCCAGGTGGCGGCTCCATACCGATCTCATATGTGACAAGTTCACATATCGCGTGCCGTTGGCTACTTCGGCGCACCATTCACGGATGGGCCTGCTGCCGTCGGTCGCTGCATCTGGACTGCCCCTGCGAGTAGCGGCGCCTACGTAGCGATGAATTCCATGACCAGCCGCACTCGCTTGGTCTGTACGTTTCGCCATGCGTGAGGAGCCAGAGCGTTCCGAACATGCGCAGGCGTGGTGCGCCGATGCACAGCCGCTGTCGAGGAATCGCCCATCCCGCTCGGTTGCCCTCCATCCCATTTGACTGCGAATGGGCGCGATGCTTGTCGGCCCTGGACGAACCCGACATTTTCTGGCGCACCCACGAGAAGCTCCTTGCGGATCTTGCCAAGGTCGCAACCGAACGCAACATCTCACGCATCAGATAACCAGCCGCCACTATCTCAGTCCTGATTGAAGGAATAACCTCATGAATATTGACCTTAAGGGCCGTAAGGCCGTTGTAACCGGCTCCACGGCGGGCATTGGTCGCGCTATTGCCGAAGGGCTGGCGCGCGCGGGCGCTTCGGTCGTGATCAACGGCCGCGGCGAGGAACGTGTCGCCGCGGCGCTTCGCGAGATTCGCGTGCTTTTCCCAAACTCCGATCTGACGGGCGTCGCCGCTGATCTGGAAACGGCAGAAGGGGCCGGAGCCTTGTTCGCGCAGGCGCCGGATGCCGATATCCTCGTCAACAATGTGGGTACGGCGCGCCCGAAGTCGTTCTTCGAGCTTACCGATGACGACTGGCTGAGCCTCTTCCAGCTCAACGTCATGAGCGGCGTTCGCGCCGCGCGCCACTATCTGCCGAAGATGATGGAGCGGGGTTGGGGACGGGTCGTATTCATCAGCAGCGAGTCCGCTCTCAACATCCCGAAAGAGATGATTGACTACGGCACGACCAAGACCGCGCAACTCGCCATTTCGAGGGGCCTTGCGGAAGCGGTCGCCGGAACCGGCGTGACGGTCAACGCGGTCCTTCCCGGCCCGACGAGATCCGAAATCCTGTCCAACATGATGAGCGAGTTGGCCCGTGCGCAGGGCATCAGCCAGGAAGAAGCGGAGCAAGTCTTCCTGAGGACGATGCGCCCGACAACGCTGATCAATCGATTGTCGACCACCGAAGAAGTGGCAAACATGGTCGTCTATGTCTGCTCGGAGCAAGCTTCGGCGACAAGTGGCGCCGGTCTGCGCGTCGACGGCGGCGTCGTTCGGTCGATCGTCTAACCCGCCCCGACTAGCATCGTCGTGGCTCCCTTCACTGTCGCGAAAGCGCGTCTTGCGGCGCGCTTTCGACGTTTCAGGCCGGAGGGTCGCTCAAGTCCACGACGGCGCCGAGCTTATTTCAGGCCAAACAGTTCCACCGCGTTGTTGCGGAAGATAGCGGAGCGCTCGGCCGATGTCAGTGGCACCTTGAAGGCAAAACGCGGATCGTCGAAATCCCAGTGCGGATAGTCGGTCGAGAACATCAGCCGGTCGGTGCCGATCCAGCGTAGGATATCGAGGAGATGCCGGTTGTTCTCCGGCTCCTCGATCGGCTGGGTGGTGTACCAGAAATTCTCGCGCACATATTCGGACGGCTTGCGCTTCACGTGTGGAACCTCGTCGCGCATGCGCTTCCATTCCCGGTCGAGCCGCCAGACGAGTGACGGTAGCCAGGAGAACCCGCCTTCGACGAGCACGATCTTCAGCTTCGGGAATTGTTCGAACACGCCTTCGAGGATCATGCTGGAGAGCACGGTCTGGAGGCTGTTGGAGGCTGCGTAGTGCTCCTCCAGATAAAACGAACTCCAGCCGGACGGCGTATTCGGGCGGTAGCCGAAAGCGCTGGTATGCAGCCCGATCGGCAGGCCGTAATGTTCGGCCGCCTCGTAGATCGGCCAGTAGCGGCGACGGCCGCAGGGCTCCAGCGTGCGCGGCGGCATGGCGATCTGCACGAAACGGCGGTCGGTGACACGCCGGTCGATTTCCGCAACCGATTCCCTCGCGTCCTCTTGGGAGATACAAATGGAGGCTTTCAGCCGTGGTTCCGGCCCGGCAAACTTGTCGATCTGCCAGTCGTTCAGCGCCGCGCAGAGCGCTGCACCGAGTTCCTGGTTGAAGGCCATGCTGCCGGCTGCGAGCGGCTGCAGGATGCCGTAGTCGATGTTACACTGGTCCAGCAATTGTTCCCGCAGGAAAACAAGGTCCGATGCCGGCGGGCCACCATTCGGCGGCCAGGAATCACGGCGCATGCCGTTGCCCGGCGTCATGCGCGGATAGGGCAGCGTGCCAAGCAACGGGTTTGCCGTGCGCACCGCGAAATCCCGCACATGCGTTTTCCAGCGTTCGGGCAGGTAGTCGAGCAACTGGTCCGGCCGGGAGAAAGCCGGATGCACGTCGCAATCCACCACGCCCTGCACCTGCGATTTTTCGGAGCTACGTTCGAGTACTGGGGTTTCCATGGGGATCAGCCTCCAAATCTCGGATAGGTGGCGAGAACGTTGTCGCGAAGGATCTTATTCACCTTGGCTTCCGGCAAGCCCTCGGGCAGCACGTCCAGGCCCTCGAAATGCCAATGCGGGTAATCCGAAGAGAACAGCAGCATATCATCGCTGAGCAAATGGTCGAGCGTCCTGGCGACGTCCTCGACATCGTCAGGGCCGTCGAAGGGCTGCGACGTCATGCGGATGTGCCTCCTGATGATGTCGGCAGGCGCGTCCTTGACCCACGGCACCTCGATGCGGGTGCCGCGCCAGTCCTTGCTCATGCGCCACATCAGCGCCGGCATCCAGGTCACGCCGGACTCGATCATCACGGCCTTCAAATTGGGATATTTGACGAAGACGCCCTCGGAAATCAGGCTCGCGACCTGGGTGGAGAAACCCTGCGGCTGAACTACATGGTCTTCGATCAGGAAGGAATGGAAGCCGCTATGGCTCGGCGCGTGGCGGAAATTCGATCCCGCATGAATGCCGATCGGCAGGCCGTGTTTCTCCGCCGCCTCGTAGATCGGCCAGTAGGTGCGGCGGCCGAGCGGCAGCTCGGTCATGGCGAGCGTCAGGACCTGCACGAAACGCTTGTCGTCGGCCCGGCGCTCGATCTCCTCGACCGCAGCCTCGACATTCTGGAACGGCACCAGCATCGATGCCCGGAGGCGGCTATCGCGGCTCAGCCACTTGTCGGCAAGCCAATCGTTGGTGGCACGGCATATGGCGGCGGCCAGATAGGGATCGAACAGGGCGTGGGCGCCTGAAACCACGTTGAGGATGGCACCTCCAAGACCCAGCGGGTCAAGCAGGTTCTTCTGCACCTGCGCGAGCGGATCGCCGCTCCACGTCCAGTCCGGTCGCATATAGGGACGCGTGCGCTCGGGGTAACTCATCAGCTCCAGCACGTCGACTTCGCGCGAAGTGACAATCTCCTGCCAGTAGTCGTCGAGATAGGGAAGCAGGTCGGCGCGACGCGGTGTCGGCGGGTGGACGTCGCAATCGATCGCCCCGGCGGTTTCGAATCTGGCCATCTTCGTATGCGTCTCGCTCATCGTTGACATCTGTGCTGCTTTCTTATGTGCGGCCTCACGCCGCCTGCGTCCCCATCTTTTCCTCGAGCCCCAGCCTTTCCTCGCGGATGAAATCCGCCGCCTTTTCCGCGATCATCACGGTCGGGGCCTGGGTATTGCCGGAGACGATGGTCGGCATGATCGAGGCGTCGACGACGCGAAGGCCGGTGATGCCGTGGACCCGCAACCGATCGTCGACCACCGCCAAACGGTCGCGGCCCATCTTGCAGGTGCCGACCGGGTGGAAGGTGGTGTTGAGGGTCCGGCGGGCGTAGTCGAGCATCTCGTCGTGCGACTGCACGGCAGCGGTCGGCGCGATTTCCTCTGGCTCGAAACGCGCCATGACGGGGCTTGCGGCGATGCCCCGGACAGCCTCGATCGACCGCATCAGGATTTCGCGGTCGGCCTCCTCTTTCAGAAAATTGTGCAGGATGCGCGGCTGGGCGGAAGGGTCCCTGCCCCCGACATGGCAATAGCCGCGGCTTTCCGGCCGCAGGATACAGGCCGACGAGGTGATGCCGGGGAACGGATGCATGGCACCGCCGAAACTCGGCGACGTGGAGCCTGAGACATGGATCTGGATTTCCGGCGCCGGCGCATCCGGCGTGGTCTTGATGAAGGCACCGAGCAGGGTCGGCGATCCGCCGAGCGGCCCGCGTTTGGTCGCAAAATACTGCATGCCAAGCAGCATTCGGCCGAACCGCGTCCCGGCGCGGGTATTCAGCGTGTGGGTATCGCGAAGACGGTGCTGTACCCTGATGTGCCAGTGGTCCTGCAGGTTTTCGCCGACACCCGGCAACGCGTGCAGCACCTCTATTCCGGCAGATGCAAGCACGTCCGGAGCACCAATGCCGGAGCGTTCGAGAATGGCCGGCGAGCTATAGGCTCCGGCCGACAGAATGACTTCCCTCCCCGCCTTCGCCTCTTGGTTCCGGCCATCGAGGCTGAACACGACACCGCTCGCCTGGCTGCCCTCCAGGGTGATCCTGTCGACGAGAGCGCCGGTCACGACGGACAGGTTGCGGCGGTTGCGGACAGGTTCCAGAAATGCGCGGGCGGTGGAATGGCGCACGCCGTTCTTGATGGTGGCAACAAAGAAGGCCACGCCTTCATTGTCGCCGGAATTGTAGTCGCCCGCAGCGGGAATACCCTGCTCGATCGCCGCCCGGCGATAGGCCTCCAAGGCCTCCCAGCGCACATTGGGATCGGAAACCGCCCATTCGCCCTCGGTGCCGTGCGCCTCGGAATCAGCGCGATGGAACGCTTCGGAGCGCTTGAAATAGGGCAGCACGCTTTCCCAGGACCAGCCGCGATTGCCGAGCTGCGCCCATTGGTCGTAGTCGTAGGCATGGCCGCGCACATAGATCAGGCCATTGATCGCGGAACTGCCCCCGAGCATTTTTCCGCGCGGCAGTGCGAGCTGGCGTCCATGGAGATAGGGCTCGGGTTCGCCCTTGTAGAGCCAGTCATATTGGGGCCTGCCGATGAGATAGGCGAGGCCGAGAGGCATGTCGACGTAGAAGCCACGCCCCTCGCCGCCGCCCTCGATCATCAGCACCTCGACTGCCGGGTCCGCCGACAGCCGGTTGGCCAAAACGCAGCCTGCCGTGCCACCGCCCACGATGATGTAATCGTAGGTACGGGAATGCTCGAACGCACCCATGGTCTCTCCTCCACTTTCCGCAACAGAGAGCCGCGCGCCTCGCGGTTACGGCGCCGAAACGGGCACCGGAAGAGCAAAGGACACAACGGCCGCACAATCGCAGCCTCCCGTACAATCATGGCATACGAGCCGATTGGAAGGAAGTCATATTGCGGCGAAACCGAATGCAAAAGTATACATCGTAATGCTCCTGTTGTAGACCTACCCGCGGCAGGCTGCCGCAATTCGGAAAGAGGAAGCCGAACTGCTAGCTCGATGTATGCACGCCTGCCGGAGTGAACACGAATTTATCTCGTCAATCTGTTTCATCGGGGAGGAGCCCAGAGATGAAAAAACAGCAGGACGGCGTGCCGTCGATCATCCATGACAGCAGGATCAACCGGAGAACGCTTCTGGCGTCCGGCGTAGCGCTGGGAGGCGCGCTGCTGCTGCCCGGGCAGATGTTCGCTCAGGTATCACCGCCCAAACCGGGCGGCACCTTGCGCATTGCCATGCCGTTCAATCCGGCGGCTCTCGACCCGATGACCGGGCGCAACGTGCCGGACTTCAACGCGCTTTATGCGCTTTTCGACGCGCTGATCGCCTTCGATCCGGCGACGCTCGAGCTCAAGCCGATGCTCGCCAAGGACTGGACCTTCGCCGATCCGACGACGCTGGTGCTCAACCTCGTCGACGGCGTGAAATTCCATGACGGTACGCCTTTTAACGCCGAGGCCGTGAAGTTCAATTTCGATCGTTTCATCAGCGATCCGCGCTCCAACGTGAAATCGGACCTGGTTTCGGTCGCGTCTGTGGCGGTCACCGGCCCGAGCCAGGTGACGCTCAAGCTGAAGCAGCCGAACTATTCGCTGCCGACCATCCTGACGGGCCGCGTCGGCTGCATCGTCTCGCCCGCCTCCATCAAGGCTGCCGCCGACGGCAATGTCGACCGCAATCCCGTCGGCACCGGGCCGTTCAAGTTCGCCGAGTGGCGCGACAACGACCTCATCCGTGTCGAGAAGAACCCGAACTACTGGCAGCCGGGCCTTCCCTATCTCGACGGCATCAACTTCCGCATCATCAACGAACTGAACACAGCTGCCCGCACGGTGACCGCCGGTGAAACCGATCTCGCTCTCAACATGGCCGCGCAGCAGATCGCTACCGCCCGCCGGGTGCAGGACCTGACCGCCGAAGCCAATCCTTCGATGATCTTCTTCACCCTGATGATGAATTTCGCCAAGCCGCCGCTCAACGACATCCGGGTCCGGCAGGCGATGAACTACGCCATCAACCGCGACGAACTGAACCAGGTCCTGATGCTTGGTCTCGGTGAACCGACCTCGACCATGTTTCCCAAGGATTTCTGGGCGGTGGATGCCGGGACGGCGCAGTTCTACCAGCACGATCCGGAAAAGGCGCGCAAACTGCTGGCCGATGCCGGCTACCCGAAGGGCTTGGAAGTCGAGACCTGGAGCTGGCCGGACCAGACATCGGTTCAGCGGCTCGAAGTGGTCGGCGAGCAGCTTTCGCAGGTCGGCATTCGCCTCAAGGTCACCCCCTCGCCTCCGCAGGTCGTAAACCAGGCCTTCTATATCGAGGGCAAGGGCGCGATGATCCTCAATCCGCAGGGCGGCTGGCTCGATCCCAGCCAAACCTATGAGCGGCTATTCGGCGCGACGGGTCAGTTCAACGCAGGCAAGGTGGAAGATCCGCAGTTCCGCAAGCTGCTGGATGCGACGGGCACTTCGGCTGACGCCGGTGAACGCAAGAAGGCATTTGCCGCGCTCCAGCGTTTCGTCGTGGAACAGGCGCTGCACCTGCCACTGGTGACCTCGGCCGCCATGTCGATCCGCAACAAGAAGGTCAAGGACTTCCAGTACGACCGGCTGCACTCGCCGCGGTTCCACCGCGTCTGGCTCGACCAAACCGCATGATCCGCAGCCAAGATCCGATAGACGCGACGAAACAGCCCGACCGCGAGGCCAGGCTGTTTCGCAGCTAAAATCGGGATTACCGGCGCTTGATGGTCGGATCGAGGAGCACGCGGATCGACTCGCCTAACGTGTTGAAGGCGAGCGCGGTGAACAGGATGGCGAAACCCGGCGCATACATCTGCTCGGGCGCCACCTCGACATAGTGGTAGGCGCGCGCCAGCATGCCGCCCCAGCTCGACTCGGGCGGCTGGACGCCGAGCGACAGGAAGCTCAATCCGGCTTCCGCCAGAAGCGCCACGGCCAGCATCAGGGTCACCTCGACGATCACAGGCTGGATGGCATTGGGCAGGATATGGCGCAGGATCAGGTGCAGGCGCGATGCGCCGAAACCGGTCGCTGCCTCGACATAAAGCGCGTTCTTCACCACCAGCGTCTGCGCCCGCATCGTCCGGGCAAGCACCGGCGCGAAGGCCAAGCCGACGGCGATCATCGCATTGGTGAGACCGATGCCGAGCGCGCCTGTCACGGCGACGGCCAGCACGAGCGGCGGAAAGGCCAGCACGCCGTCGATGATGCGGCTGCCGACCTGATCGACCCAGCCGCCGACAAAACCGATGAAGACGCCGAGCGGCACACCGATCGCCACGCCGATGCCAACAGCGAGGCTCGCGGCGTAGAGCGCATTGTAGGAGCCGTATATCAGCCGGCTCAGCGTATCGCGGCCAAGGTCGTCGGTGCCGAGCCAGTGCGCGCCGCTCGGCGGCGCCAGAAGGTCCATCAGGTTCTGCTTGTTGGGCGCATAAGGCACGATCAGCGGCGCAAAGATCGCCGCCAGAACCAGGACGGAGAGATAGGCAAGGCTGATCAGCGCACGCTTGTCGCCCCACAGCCAGACCCAGAAGCGGAAGCGGACGGGGGGCGGAAGGGTCGCCCTGACTGCCGGCGCGGCAGCAGTTCGGGTCATCGCGGTCATGTTCGTATCGGTCATGTGGAGGCCGCCACTCTGGGATCGAAGGTCGCGTTGAGCACGTCGACCAGGAGATTGGTGAGGATCACCACCAGCACAAGCACGAGCGCCACGCCCTGCACCACTGGGAAATCCTTGTTGAGCGCCGAATAGCTGATCAGGTTGCCGACACCGGGGATGGCGAAGACCGCCTCGATGATGACAGCGCTGGAGAACAGCCGGTTCACCTGCAGGCCAGCAATGGTCAGCATCGTCGCAGCCACGTTACGCAGCCCGTGTTTCCAAAGGATGGCGCCCGAACCGAGCCCCTTGGCGCGCAGCGTGCGGATATATTGCGAGCCGAGCACTTCGAGCAGCGCACTACGCACCTGCCTTGCCAGAACCGCGACCACGCCGGTGGAGAGCGCAATCGCCGGAAGGGTCGCGTAATAGAGCGCCTCCAGCGGTTTTTCGAAGACGGATACGGCACCGGTCGCCGGGAACCAGCGGTAGCCGAGCGAGAACAGCGTCACCAGAATGATGCCGAGCCAGAAATTGGGCACCGCGACACCGAGCGAGGCGACGCTGGTGATGATCTTGTCGAGCGTGGTGCCTTGGCGCGTGGCTGCAAGAATGCCAAGCGGAATGCCGAGTGCCGCGCCAAGGATCAGCGCATAAAGAACCAGCAGGATCGTATGCGGCAGGCGCGAGAGGATCAGCCGCAGAACCGATTCGTTCGAGAACAGCGAATGGCCGAGATCGCCCTGCAGGGCATTTCCCAGCCAGAAGAAATATTGCACCAGCATCGGTCGGTCGAATCCGTAGATATGGCGGATTTCCGCGATGCGTTCCGCCGTAGCGTAGTCGCCCGCGATCATCATGGCCGGGTCGCCGGGCATCATGTAGACGAGGGAAAACACCACGAAAGTGGCCACGATCATCACGGGCACCAGCTGCATCAGCCTTTGCGCAACCATCCCGGGGACGCCGTACATCATTGATACTCCGTCAATCCGCATTTGACGCCGGCCGTTTCAATGGCCCGCGAAAGGAACATCGGATGCGCAGAACTACTGCCTTCCGATGCGGGGGAGCGGCGCGGGCGAACCCGCCCCGCCCCGGTTTCCGGGCGATCCCCCGACGCGATGGTCGCATCGGGGGATCGCATCGCTTGAGCCTCAGGCTTCCATCCACACCTTGTGGAAGCGCGGGCGTTGCAGCAGGCTGAAATTGAACCCGTGTACCTTCGGGGTACGTATGATGATGCCGGCGGACGAAAACTGCGGCAGGTGCAGCGCGTTCTCCAGCACGAAACGCTGCATCTTGAAGAGCACGTCCTTGCGCTTGGCGTTGTCGAACGTGTTCATCGACGCATCCATCAACTCGCGGTAGCCGGGCAGCTCGATCTTGGCCGCGTTGCGGTAGGCAGTCCCGGAGAACTGGCGATCGTAGGCCGTTGCCGGATCCGGAAGACCGCCGGTGGGGGTTATCAGCATCTGACCCTTTTTCTCGGTGAGGAAGTACTGCATCGTCTGCGCCGGCTGCGCCGGAGTGACCTTCAGCCGAATGCCGGCCTCGGCAAGCTGAGCGCCGACGACTTCCTGACGCTGTACCGCCGCCTGGTCAGCCCAGGTGAAGGTGGCAATCTCGATGCCATTTGCGAACCCGGCCGCCTTCAGCAGCGACTTGGCGCGGTCGAGGTCCAGCTTGTAGTAATTTTCGGTCGCAGGATCGTTGGCCCAGAAGCCTGACGGGAACATGCTGCAATGCCCACCGCCGAGGCCGCCCCACAGAACCTGGTTGAGCACCGGCCTGTCGAGCGCCCAGTTCATGGCCTGCCGAACGCGAACGTCTTTCAACGGCCCCTCGCCGTAATTCAGGAAGGCCGTGTAATAGATCATCGACGGCGTCGCTTCGGCGACAAGCTTAGGGTCGCGCTTGGCCACGGCCATCTGCTGTGCGCTCATGTTGAGGACGATATCGGCTTCGCCGGCGGTCACCGTGCGCACAGCCGTATTGAACTCGTTGACGATGCGCATGTCGACGCCGTCGAGATAGGGCTTGTCACCCCAGTAGTTGGCGTTTTTTACGACCTTGATCAGGGTATTGTCCTGCCATTCGACGAACTTGAACGGCCCTGTGCCGACAGGCGCACGATCGACATTTCCGCCCGCGGCAGCCTTGACCGAAGCAGGCGACACGATGAGGCCGGCGCGGTCGGTCAGGATCGCAGGCAGGGTGGCGTCCGGGTATTTCAGTTTCAGCGAAACCTGATAGGGGCCGGTCGCCTCGACCTTGTCGACGACAGCAAGGTCCGATTTCACGTTCGAGCGATCGTAGGTGCTGCAGCGCTGCAGGTGGAAGACCACCGCCTCGGCATTGAACGGCGTGCCGTCATGGAACTCGACGCCCTGGCGCAGTTCGAGAACCAGCGTCGTGGGGTCGGCGAACTTCCATGACGTCGCCAGCATCGGCTGCAGTTCGAGCGTCTGCGGATCAAAGCCGATCAGCGCGTCGAACATCAGGAGAAGGGCGTTGAAGTCGGGATTGTTGCGACCTGTCAGCGGGTCGAGTGCGGCGGGGTTGAACGGCATCACTGCCCTCAGAGTGCCGCCGGATCGCGGCTGCCGGGCCTGAGCACGCACCGTTGCAGGCAGCAGGGCCAGGCCGCCGGCAGCGGCCGTTCCAGCCAACAGCGAACGACGGGTAATATCCGGTATCTTTCCAAATAAATCTGTGGTCACGTCTTCTCCTCCATCATCCATGACCGGCCGTCTTCGGCCGCTATATCAGCGTCACATCATGTCAGCGCCCTGTGCGGCCGCGCCTTGGCGGGCGCCGTTCCTTTCCGAAAGATCAAGACTTCTCCTCTCCTTTTCGCCCAGCATCTCCTCGGCGAAATGGCACGCGACATGCCGCCCGGGCAGCATTTCGCGCTGCTGGGGTTCCTGCGCGCGACAGATGTCGCGCATCCGCGGGCAGCGTGTATGG
This sequence comes from Neorhizobium sp. SHOUNA12A, assembly GCF_023006505.1. Classification (GTDB taxonomy): domain Bacteria; phylum Pseudomonadota; class Alphaproteobacteria; order Rhizobiales; family Rhizobiaceae; genus Neorhizobium. The sequence continues at coordinate 25,357 of NZ_JALBGV010000038.1, read as the reverse complement.
AAACGGCAGCCGCTTGGCGGCGCGATGGCGCTCGGTATCTCGCCCTGCAGGATGATCCTCTGCCGGGTATCGGCGGCCGTCGGGTCGATCTCCGGCTCGGCCGAGCGCAGCGCCTCCGTATAGGGATGCAGTGGCGTTTCGATCACGGCGTGCGCCGGACCGACTTCGACGATCTTGCCGAAATACATGACCGCCACCCGGTCGCTGATATGGCTGACCACCCGCAGATCATGGCTGATGAAGACGTAGGTGAGGCCGAACTGCTCCTGTAGGCGGGCAAAAAGATTGAGCATGTCGGCCTGGATCGACACGTCGAGTGCCGCCACCACCTCGTCGCAGACGATCACGTTCGGATCCAGCATCAGCGCCCGGGCGATATTGGCGCGCTGCTTCTGGCCGCCGGAAATCTCATGCGGGTATCGGTTGGCCATTTCGGCGGACAGCGACACCCGGTCCAGCATCGCGAACGCCTTTTCGCGCCGCTCGGCCTTCGTCCCCTCGCCCGCGATGTTCAAGGGCTCGCAGATGCTCTGAAGGATGGTCATGCGCGGATCGAAGGCCGCATTCGGATCCTGAGAGACGATCTGATACTTACGCCGATGGCGATTGAGTTCGCGGCGGGAAAACTTGAACGGATCGATACCGTCATGCAGAACGCCACCACCGCTTGGGCTGAGCAGGCCAACGAGACAGCGCCCCAGCGTCGATTTGCCGGAACCGGATTCGCCGATCACGCCAAAAATCTCGCCCCTGCGGACGCTGAAGCTGACCCCGTCGACGGCACGGATCAGCGAGCCACGCCGCGGATTGCCGAAGGTGACGTGCAGATCGTCGACATCAAGCGCCGGCTGCTCGGAAGACGTGGCCAAACTCATGCTCCGACCCCTCTCAATGCAAGCTCTTCCCAGCGATTGCAGCGCACTTCCCTGCGATCGATATCCTCCATGCCCTCGTTCTCGATGCTCTGGGGCAGTTCGCAGGGCTGCGTGGAATAGGAACAGCGCGGCCCGAAGCGACAGCCCTTCGGCATGTGACGCAGCGACGGAACCCGACCGGCGATCGAGGGCAATGTGCCGCGTGCGCGGTTGCTGTCGGGGATCGAATGCAGGAGCCCGGCCGTATAAGGGTGGCGGGGACCGGCGATGACGTCTCTTACGGGACCGCCCTCGACGACCTGCCCTGCATACATCGTGACCATCCGGTGGCAGCTTTGCGCGACCAGTCCGAGATTGTGAGTGATGAACATGATGGCCGTGCCGGTACGGTCGGCGAGGCCTAGAAGCAGGTCCATGATCTGTGCCTGGATGGTCACATCGAGAGCCGTCGTCGGCTCGTCGGCGATGAGCAGGCGCGGTTCGCAGACCAGCGCCATGGCGATCATCACTCGCTGGCGCATGCCGCCCGAAAGGTTCATCGGGTAAAGCGTGGCGACGTGGCGCGGCGACGCGATGCCGACCGAATCGAGCGCCGCGATGGCGCGCTCCGCAGCCTCCCGACGGCTGAGCTTGAAATGCCGCTGGAGCGTCTCTTCGATCTGGTAACCCACGGTGAATACGGGATCGAGCGCGCTCATCGGCTCCTGGAAAATCATGCTGATGTGCCGGCCGCGAATGCGATTCATCTGCGATTCGGAACAGGAGACGAGGTTCTGGCCGCCGAACAGGATCTTGCCGCCAAGGCGGGAATCGCGCGGCGGCAGGAGCCGGAGAATGGAGAGAGCGGTCATCGATTTTCCGCAGCCGCTCTCGCCGACGACACCGAGAATTTCCTTCGGCTTCACCGAAAGCGAAACATTATTGAGGACTTCAACCCAACCCGATTGGTCACGCAGTGACAATGTCAGGTTCTGGATATCCAGAAGTGCGTCCTGGCTGGCCACCGTGGTCTCGGCAAGCTGCTGCATCCGGTTCCGATCCTCCCTATCGGCCGCTGTCCGCAAGATCGACATCTGACATGCAAGCGGCGGCTGTGCATTCCCATCACCGCAGCGAAACCCAATCAGGGATCCTGATACGTGATGCAGACTCCTCCCGAGAGCCTAGGCATGTATACATTACATGTGATGATGACGAAAGCCAGACTGAAAATTACCGTCCTCCCGAAACCTGGCTTTCAGATCAAGCTGGCGCGGATAGCCTCCCAGCTCGCCGCATCGGGCGCCAGCAGCAGCCGCCCTTGTGTCATCGCGGGGCGATAGGGTTCGCCGCTTAGGAGGCCGCTGTGGCCACCGGCTTCGCGGTGGATCAGTTCGCCGGCCGCATGGTCCCAGGGATTCATGTCCGCGTTCAGCGAAAAGCTCATCGCTCCGGTCGCCACCATCCGGTATTCGAAGGCGGAGCATCGCCATGTGGTGGTGCGGCCGAAGCGCAGAACCCGCGGCGCGAACGCCGCCTGCTCCTCGGCCGAGAACATATGCAGCGGCACGAAGCCGCTCATTTCGCCGACCGGAACCGCGGCGGCAACGCTGAGACGGGTGCGTGCACCGCCACGGGCGATATGCCAGGCGCCGTCGCCCGGCCGGGCCACGAGAAAATCACCAGTCAGCGGATAGTGGATCAGCCCAGCGACGGTTTTTCCGCCGGAAACGATCGCCACGATCATGCCGAACAGCGGCACGCCATGGGCGAAATTCCAGGTGCCGTCGACGGGATCGATGATCGCCGCGAGTTCGGCATCCACCAGGCGGTCGAGCAGCGCCGGATCGGCCGAGACCGCTTCCTCGCCGACGATCAGCGCTTCGGGAAAATGGGCAGAGAGTGCTGCGGAAAGCCGGCGCTCCGCACCCAGATCGGCATCGGTGACGATGTCGTCCGGAGCGGTCTTGGCGCGGATGCCGTCGGCCGTCACGCCGAGGAAACGGGGCAGAACCTCTACCTCCCCCGCCTGGCGCATATCCTCCATCAGGGACCGGAGCACGGTGTCGGAAATGATCGTCATGCTTGGCGGGCCTTTATGTAGGATTTCAAGGCGGCGGGCTGGTCCGTCTGGATAACGCTGATGCCCGCGTCCATCAACCGACCCCAGATCAGATCGGGGTTGGCAAGAGCCGCACTGTCCGTCCATTCGCCGCTGCCCGGCTGGTCGAGCGTGTTGACCCACAGCGCCATGCCCGCCTTGGCGAAAGCCTCGCGGTGATATGCGATCGTCTCGATACTGTCGAAGCGGATCTCGCACATGAAGGGCGAGAGTTCGGCAAGAACCGCAAGCGCGTCGCCGGTGTTTTCGGCGGTGAAGCGCGCCATGCCCATGAACGGCACGCCGTCAATCTTCTGGGCGCGCACCCATTCCACATCAGCCAGGCTGTAAACCTTCGTCTTGAGGTCGACATCGGCGGCCGCACCCATCTCGCGGGCGCAGGCGGCGACCTCGGAGAAAAGCCCGCGATCCTTGAGATCGAGGTCGGCAAAGATGCGGCCGCGGATGATTTCCAGCGCTTGTCTGAGGGTCGGGATGCACTGATCGGTCACCGCACGGCCCTCACCGCCGTCATCCTCGCGCAGCATGATCGCCTGCAGCTCGGCCATGGTGAAAGTCTCGGCATCGCGGTCGATGTCGGCCATACGTTCCAGCGTATCGTCATGCATCAGGAAAAGCTCGCCGTCGGCGCTCTTGCGCACATCGAGTTCGACGATGTCGCAGCCGAGCGCGATGGCGTTCTCGATCGCCGCAAGACTGTTTTCCGGGGCGCCGTGCCAGGCGCCGCGATGGGCAACGACGGCGCAGCTACGCGCCGGATCGGCGATGAAGTCTTTGTAGTTCATGAGGGTTTCTTTCATAGGGCGCCTTTAACGCCGGGCTTTCAGTGGGCGCCAAGGGCACCGGGCATGGCCCGGCCCGTCGCTGCATCGAAGAGATGCAGTCGCGAGGTCGGGAAATTCAGGTCGAGTTCGAGCCGGTCGGCGATATCCATGCCGAAGGGCGTCGCGATGCGGACGATCGAGCCACCAAGATCGGCGGCCAGCACCGAATGGGAACCGAGATCCTCGCGGAACCGGAGTGCCGCCTTGACCGCGTGGCCATCCGCCTTGCCGTCGACGACGATATCCTCGGGCCGAATGCCGATCTGATAGGCGCCGGTCAGCGGGGCGTTCGCCACCACCTGCCCGTCGGCGAGCCGGAGCGTCGACCCGTCTCCGGTCACAGCGAGGATGTTCATCGGCGGAGCACCGATGAACTTGGCGACGAACACCGAGGCCGGATGGTGGTAGATCGCCTTCGGCGTATCGAACTGCTCGATCCGGCCCTTGTTGAGAATAAGGATACGATCGGCGAGCGTCATCGCCTCCACCTGATCGTGAGTGACGAAGACGGTGGTGGCGCCGATGCGGCGATGCAGGTCGGCCAGTTCGACGCGCATGTCGTGACGAAGCTGGGCATCGAGGTTGGATAGCGGCTCGTCGAACAGCAGCACGCCCGGCTCGCGCACGATGGCGCGGCCGATCGCGACACGCTGACGCTGGCCGCCGGAAAGCTGCCCCGGCTTGCGATGCAGATAGTCGGCAAGGCCGAGCATCTTGGCGACCGCCGTGACCCGCTCGGCGCGCTCCGCCTTCGCCATGCCGGCAACCTTGAGGCTGTAGGCCATGTTCTCGAACACGCTCATATGCGGATAGAGCGCATAATTCTGGAACACCATGGCGCAGCCGCGATGTTTCGGTTCGAGGTCCTGAACCTCGCGGGCGCCGATGAGTATCTTGCCGCCGCTCACCCGTTCGAGCCCGGCAATCATCTGCAGAAGGGTTGATTTGCCGCAGCCGGAAGGACCGAGCACGACGGTGAATTCGCCGGCCTTCAGCTCGACATCCATCGGCGGGATGACCACCGTCTGGGGATCATAGGCCTTGGTCAGGCCTTTTACCGTGATGCTCGCAGCGGCGGCGCGGATGGCTGTATCGATGGCGTTCATCGCTATTTCTCCGAAAGCACGAGGCCCTGCACCAGATACCGCTGTAAGAGCGCGATCATCAGGAGGGGCACGAGGGAAACGATCACGGCGCCCGCCATAATCATCGGAAAGTCGGGCACTTCGCCGTCCGAATCCGGCAGCAGGCGCGCCAGGCCGACGACGGCGGTCTGCATGTCGGGCGTCGAGGAGGCGACGAGCGGCCAGAGATACTGCGTCCAGCCGCTCAGGAAGGTCAGCACGAACAGCGCCGCGAAACTGGTACGCGACAGCGGCAGCAGGATATCGAACATGAAGCGGACCGGCCCCGCCCCGTCCATGCGGGCGGCCTTGAACAGATCGCCCGGCAGGGTGCGGAAGAACTGGCGGAACAGGAACGTGCCGGTGCCATGCGCGACAAGCGGCGCGACCAGGCCGAAATGGGTGTTCAGAACGCTCAGTTCGAGCTGCACCGGTTCGCCGAAGACCTGCGCAATCAGACCGTTGAGGCCGGTGACGTCGAGCAGCGCATTGATCGGCGAAAACACGTTCGACGCCACCTGATAGGTGGTGATGACGCGGATATCGACCGGCAGCATGATGGTGGCGAGGATCAAGGCAAACGCGACACCTGCCCAGCGGATGCGGAAATAGACGATCGCATAGGCCGAGAGGAAGGACAGGATGCAGGTCGCGATCGCCAGGCTGAACGCCACCACGAGGCTGTTGAGCATCTGGATCGGGATGCGCGTCTCAGTGAAGATGCGCGCAACATTGTTCAGGAACTGGTCGCCGGGATACCAGGCGAGCCCGTTTCGCAGCAGGAATTCGTAGGATTGCGATGCCGTCGTCAGCGTCAGATAGAGCGGGCCGAGGATGTAGAGCATGCCGACGAGCAGGATGAGGCTCGCGACGATGTTGAGGGAGCGGGCGTTCTCGATCATCTGTCAGCGCTCGTAGTTGATGCGCCGGCCGAGAAAGAGGAACTGGGCGGCGGTGAGAAGGATGACGAAGACCATCAGGATCGCAGTCTGGGTAGAGGCGCCGGACAGGTCGTAGCCGCTGAAGCCGTCCTTGTAGATCTTGTAGACGAGCAGCGTGGTCGCGCCGCCTGGACCGCCATGGGTGATGGTGTCGATCAGCGCGAAGGCCGAGGTGACGCTTTCGGTGAATTCCAGCACCAGCGTCAGGAAGAGCTGCGGCATGATCAGCGGCAATTGCACGTCGAAGATCCGCCGCCAGGGCCCCGCCCCGTCCATCGCCGCCGCCTGATGCATGGTACGGGGGATCGATTGCAGCCCGGCCAGAAGGATGACGAAATTGAACGGAATGCCGCCCCAGACATGCGCGGCGATCAGGGTGATGAAGGCATCCGTGCCGTCGATACCCGGTGCCCATATGCCCGGAAAGGCCTTGTTGAGCGGCGCCAGGATGCCGACGAACGGATTGAAGACAAAAGCGAAGACGACGCCGATTGAGGCGCCCGCCACACCCTTCGGCCAGACCAGCACGTTGCGGGCCGGCAGCGACAAGCGGATTTTCCGGTCGGCGGCGACCGCAAGGATCAGCGGTATCAGCACGGCGAGCGAGGATGCGGTCACCATGAAGACGATGGTGCGCCAGCCCGCCTGCCAGAACTCCCGATCCGAGAGGACGCGGGCAAAATTGTCGAGGCCCACGAATATCGAACCACCGCCGAACGGCTGCTCGAGAAAGAAGGACCAGTAGAAGGCCTGGAAGATCGGCACGTAGAAGAAGAGGACGATCAGCAGCATGAACGGCGCGACCAATAGGATCGGCAGCCAGCGGTTGCTGAAGAGGGTGGATTCGGAGGTCATGGGAAAGGCCCGCAGTGAGGGACCGGCACGGACGGGACTTGTGTCCCGCCCGCGCCGATCAAGCTTGGATCAAGGCAGCTTGACGCCCTTGTAGGTCTGCTCGAAGCGGCGCAGCAATTCGTCGCCACGCTTCTTGGCGTTGTCGAGCGAGACCTGCATGGTCTGCTGCCCGCCAAATGCCTTCTGGGTCTCTTCCATGAAGATTTCGCGGAACTGCACGTAGAAGCCGAGGCGGATACCGCGGCTGTCGGCGGTCGGCGGCTGGTTCATCGACTCGATGCCGATGGCAGCGGTTGCGTATTTCGCAGCCTTGGCGTCGCCGCTCTTGTTGATCGCGTCGAGCACGTCGTTGGTGACGGGGACGTAGCCGGTCGCAGCGGTAAACGCCATCTGCTGTTCCGGCTTGCGCAGGAAGTCGAGGAAGGCCTTGGCGCCATCGACTTCAGCCTGGTCATGACCCTTCATGACGTAGATCGAGGCGCCGCCGACCAGCGTGTTGTGGCGCTCGTAACCCTTGTACATCGGTGCCATGTTGACGGTGAGCTGGTACTTGCCGTCGAAGGCCTTGGTGGAGGCGGCGTAGGAGCCCGAGGAGCCTTCCATCATCGCACATTCGCCGGCGTTGAAGGCGGCGGTGTAATTGCCGGCCTTGGTATCGGCGTTGAGCTTGACGAGGCCTTCCTTGCGCCAATCCACCAGGTTCTGGAGATGCTTGGCGACGAAGGTGGTGTTGAAGACGTATTCGGCGTCGAGGCCGTCATAACCGTTGTGCCTTGAAGCGATCGGCAGGCCGTGGCGGGCCGAGAACTGCTCCAGCACGCGCCAGGTATCGCCATCGGTGACGAACGGGCATGCATGGCCGGCAGCCTTGAGCTTGCGGGCCGCATCGATCACTTCTTCCCAGGTGGTCGGGGTCTGGGTGATGCCGGCTTTTTCGAGTTCGGTCTTGTTCGTGTAGAACAGCAGCGTCGAGGCATTGTAGGGCTGCGCGAACAGCTTGCCGCCGGACGTTTCGTAATAGGCGCGGGCGCCGGCGATGTAATTGTCCCATTTGACGTCGGGCAGGATTTCCTGGACCGGCACGACGGCGTTGGACAGCATCAGGTCGAGCGTGCCGGCGTCGAAGAACTGGATCAGCACCGGGTGGTTCTTGGCGCGATAAGCGGCAATCGCCTTCTGCATCGACACTTCGTAGCTGCCCTGGCCGACACAGGTGACCTTGTGCTGGGTCTGTGCGGCATTGAAAGCATCACACTGGGCCTTGATCGCGGTTTCGACAGGACCGGTATTGCCGTACCAGAACTCGATATTGGCGGCCTGCGCGGAACACGCGCCCGCCATCAGGGCGACAGCCGCCGCCAGAATGGAAATCTTCATCATTGCCCTCGCCTGTTGGGATGATCGGCCGAGTGGGATCGGCATCGGAACGCGGCATTATTACACTTTACGTGTAACAATTAAATGACGAGCTGAAACCCTTGCCGCGCAGGGCATTTCCATCTAAGCAAAGGAAAACGCGAGGTAGACGGCGACATACAACCGCAATTATTACACCTCGATGGTAATTGTTGGCGACGGAGGTGGATCAGTGGCCTATTTTCCCGAAGCTCTGATCCCGCCCCAATTCCTGCGCGCAGGTGAAAGTGGCGTCGTTTCGCCGAACGAGCGCAGCTTGCTCAAACTCATCTGGCGTCACCCCGGTCTCTCCCGCTCCGAAGTGACCGATCATACTGACCTCACCCAGCAATCGGTCTATCGGATCATCGACCAGCTGGCGGAACGCGGCATCGTCTTGCTCGGCTCTCCAAAACCTGGCGTCGGCCGCGGGCAGCCGAGCCCGACGATCCGCCTCAACGCCCGCTACGCCTATTCCTGCGGCATCTCGGTCAATACCGACGTTATCGGCATCTGCCTGATGGACCTTGCCGGCAATATCCTCTCCGAAAGCAGCGTGACGCTGCGCGAACACACGATGGCGCAGTCTCTCGATCTGGTCAGGACACGGCTCGTGGAGGCACAGAAGCTCAACGACCTGTCCCCGGAGGCTCTTTTCGGCATCGGCTTTGCAATAGCGGGCTATCATGTCGGAGGAACCCGCTACAACGCGCCCCTGCCGCTGCATGAATGGTCGCTGATCGAACTCGGTCCGCTGCTGGCGGAGTTTTTCGGCAAGCCGGTTTGGGTGCACAACGGCGCCAATACCGGTGCCATCGCCGAGTCGATGTTCGGTGCCGGCCGCTACGTCAAGCATTTCGCTTATCTCAGCTTCAACTACGGTTTCGGCGGCGGGCTGGTCAGCGACGGCGAATTGCTGCTGGGCGGCAATGGCAATGCCGGCGAGTTTTCAGGCATCTACAACCAAGAGGAAAACCAGCGGCGACCAGCGCTACAGCTGCTCATCGAGCGGCTTGTTCGCAATGGCGTCGATGTGCCCTCCATCACTTACATGCGCCGGCATTTCGACCCGCAATGGCCAGGTGTTGCCGAATGGGTGAACGAAATCACGCCGGCCTACAATCGCCTGGTCAATGCCATCTCGGCGATCTTCGATCCGCAGGCGATCGTCTTCGGCGGGCAGGTACCGCCGGACCTGGCGCAGATGATGATCGACCGGACGGAGATTTTCGGACGCCCTCGTTATGGCGTACCGCGCCCCAGTCCAAAACTGATCATTTCGGAGATCGCCAGCGACGCATCGGCGATGGGCGCTGCGATCACACCGTTCCACTCAACTTTCTACTGACGCACAGGCGGCCTGCTTACCTGTCGTGCGCCCGGATCACCGCCAGGAAGGCGTCGCCGTACCGCTCGAGCTTCGACTGTCCGACGCCGGAAATGCCGAGCAGCGCGTCGCGGCTCGTCGGGCGGGCGGTCGCAAAGGCGACCAGTGTCGTGTCCGGAAAGACGACATAGGGCGGCACCGAAAGCTCCTTGGCGATCCCCAGGCGCGCGACGCGCAGTGCCTCGAAGAGTTCTGCCTCGGCCCCTTCCAGCGTGGATCTTGCGTTTGCCGCACTTGGCGACGCGCTTCGCGATGCCTTGCCGGTCGTCGGGCGGTCCTTGCGGAAACGGACCTCGCGTTCGCGCTTGAAGACGGCGCGCGCGCCCTCTTCCAGTTTCAGCGCGCCGAACGCCTCATGATCGACACTGACGAAGCCGGCGGCGAGGAGCTGGCGATAGACCGATTGCCAGGTCTTCGACGGAATATCCTTGCCGACGCCGAAGACAGGCATGTCGGCATGGCCGAAGCGGGTGGTCTTCTCGTTGCGGTTTCCGAGCAGCACGTCGATCAGGTGGCCGGTGCCGAAACGCTCGCCAGTCCGGTAGATTGCCGCCAGCGCCTTGATGGCGGCCTCCGTCCCATCCCAGGTTTCGACCGGCTTGAGGCAGGTGTCGCAGTTGCCACATTGCCCGCCATGCGCCTCGCCGAAATGAGCCAGGATCGCCTGTCTCCGGCAGCCGGGGGTTTCGCAGATGCCGAGCAGCGCATTGAGCTTGGCGCGCTCGACGCGCTTGATATCGTCGCCCGACGTGCCGCCGTCGATCATCCGGCCGCGCTGGATGACATCGGCCATGCCGTAGGCCATCCAGACGTCGGACTGCAGGCCGTCACGGCCGGCGCGGCCGGTTTCCTGATAATAGGCCTCGACCGAACCGGGCAGATCGAGATGGGCGACATAACGCACGTTCGGTTTGTCGATGCCCATGCCGAAGGCGACGGTCGCGACCAGGCAAAGGTCCTCTTCCTTGAGGAAAGCGTCCTGGTTAGCATCGCGCATGCTGCGGTCCATGCCGGCATGATAGGCGAGTGCCCGAATACCCTGCCCGTTCAGCCACTCTGCCGTATCCTCGACCTTGGCGCGCGACAGGCAATAGACGATGCCGCTCGACCCCTTGTGGCGGGACAGGAAACGCAGGAGCTGCTGGCGCGGCTGGTCTCGCTCGACGATTTCATAGGCGATGTTCGGTCGGTCGAAGGAGGTCGTGAACACCTCGGCCGAGCGCAGAGCGAGCTTGTCGATGATATCTTCACGGGTATGCGGATCGGCGGTCGCTGTCAGCGCCATGCGCGGCACGCCCGGATAATATTCCGCGAGATGGCCAAGCTCGCGATATTCCGGGCGGAAGTCGTGACCCCATTGCGAGACGCAGTGCGCTTCGTCGATCGCAAACAATGCGATCCTCGCATTGCCGATCATATCCTTGAAGGCCGGCGTGACAATGCGCTCGGGTGTCACATAGAGGAGATCAAGATCGCCATTGATGATCGCCCGGCGAACATCGACGAATTCTTCGCGCGTCAGCGAGGAATTGAGGGCGGCGGCCCGCACCCCGAGCTGCTTCAGCGCCTCCACCTGGTCGCGCATCAGCGCGATCAGCGGCGAAACGACGATGCCGACGCCATCGCGGCAGAGGGCGGGGATCTGGAAGCAGAGCGATTTGCCCGCGCCGGTCGGAAACAACACCACGGCATCGCCGCCCGATACGACCTGTTCGACGACCGCAGCCTGTTTGCCCCGGAATGACGAATAGCCGTAAACGCGCTTCAGCACGTCGAGCGGGTTTCTCGTGCCTTGTCTGTCAAACAGGGGATCGATGCGGTCTGGGGTCGGTGGCATGGAATCGCTTTCGTCGGAAGGACCGCACTATGGCACAGGTCCGGCGACCAGAGCGAGCACCGGCGGCGCTCGGCCGTGGGCGTCCCCACATGAATTGGGCGTGGCAATTCCCGACGCACCGGCAGCCCGTTTTGCTTGAAGCGTCTTTCGCGGACGTATAAGCCTCGTCTACCCGCTCCCTGACCCGTCACTGGCATCGATATTCCGCATGGCCGCAGACTCCGAACTGGATCAACCCGCCGACGACAAACCCGATCATGCCCGCGTGGCGATCAAGGTGGATATCGTCGTGATCGGAGCGGGTCAGGCGGGCCTGTCCTCGGCCTATCACCTGCGTAAGCTCGGCCTTGCGCCGGACAGGGACTTCGTGGTCTTCGACCACTCTCCGGAGCCGGGCGGTGCCTGGCAGTTTCGCTGGCCTTCTTTGACGCTCGCCACCGCCAACCGCGTCCATGACCTCCCCGGAATGCGGTTCGACGAGGTGGTCGATACGTCAGCCAATCTGGTTAAGGCGTCGGTTGCCGTGCCGCAATATTTTGCGGCCTACGAAGCCGCCTTCGATCTGCGCGTTCATCGTCCCGTCAAGGTAACGGTCGTCTGCCCGAGGGGCGATCGGTTTAGGGTCGAAACCGACCGCGGCGCCTTTTCGGCACGGGGATTGATCAATGCCACCGGCACATGGGAATCACCCTACATTCCCGACTATCCCGGCGCTGACCGTTTCCATGGGCGGCAGCTCCACACGCGGGATTATCGCACTGCCGAGGAATTTGCCGGCCAGCATGTCGTCGTGGTCGGAGGCGGGATTTCGGCGATCCAGTTGCTCGACGAGATCTCCCGCGTCACCTCGACTACCTGGGTCACGCGACGGGAACCGCAATTCCGCGACGAGCCGTTCACGCCGGAGGCGGGACGCGCCGCCGTGGCGCTCGTGGAAGATCGTGTCCGCCAGGGCCTTCCGCCGGGTTCAGTGGTTTCGGTGACCGGCCTGCCCGTCACGCCGGCGATCGAGGCGGCGCGCGAACGGGGCGCGCTGAAAAGGCTGCCGATGTTTTCCGAGATCACCGAACATGCAATTCGCTGGCCGGACGGTTCCGAGCAAAGGGCTGATGTAATCCTCTGGTGCACGGGCTTTCGCAGTTCGCTCGATCATCTTGCCCCGCTACAACTGCGCGAGGCGGGTGGCGGCATCTTCATGACCGGCCGGCTGGCGACGCAGGTCGCCAAGGACCCGCGAATTCACCTCGTCGGTTACGGCCCATCCGCTTCGACGATCGGCGCGAACCGCGCGGGTGGCGCAGCCGCGCGGGAACTGACAAGCTTCCTCGGAGATCCAGTCAATTCGTGAAATGACAGGACTCAGCTGGCCCGCCTCACCAGCTTTCCTTCTTCCGCCTTGTAGAAATACTGGCTCGCCACCAGCCAACCCTTGAGCGGCCGTAGCGGCGGAATACAGGTCAGCAGCATGAAGGGCAATGTCACCAGCAGGTGAACCCACCAGGCCGGCTGGAACTGCACTTCCAGCCAGACGCCGAGAAGCACGCTTGGCACGCAGGCGAAGCAGATCACGAAAAAGGCGGGGCCGTCGGCGGGGTCGGCGAAGGAATAGTCCAATCCGCAGGCCTCGCACTTCCGGCCAAGCGTTAGGAAGCCGTTGAACAGATGCCCCTGACCGCAGCGCGGGCAACGCCCACGGATGCCGGTCTGCATGGGAGGGAGAGGAGGCCATTCGTGATCCATGATCATCGTCCTTGGAAACAAAGCGATCAAATCGACTATTGAGTGCAGTCATTTATATAGATTGATGCATTCAATACGTCGATTGGCCAGAATGCCGCAGGGCATTCCGGTCACGGATCGCGGGAAGAGGAGAGATCAGAAGAAGGAGCCGGCCATTTCGGGTGAGGTCTCCAGCGCGTGCCCCATGAATTCCAGAGCGGCCTTGAGCGCCGGCCGCTGGATGGGACCGCCGAGGCACACGCGCACCGCTTCAGGAGCCGGCCCGTCGACGGTGAAGGCATCGCTCGCCACGACACCGATCCCGGCGGAGCGCATGTGGCTGCCGAACGTCGAGCGGGTCCAGCCCTCGGTCAACGGCAGCCAGATGTTGAAGCCGAGCGGGTCGCCGCGATAGCTGCCCCTTGGCAATATACCTGCGACCAGCGCCTGGCGGGCCGCCGCTTCCGCCCGGATAAACTGCAGCATGCTGTCGGCCGTGCCGTCCTCGATCCAGCGGGTGGCGAGCGCTGCCGACAACGGCGACGCCATGACGTTGTTGGCGCGCATGGCACTGACGAACGGCCACGCCGCCTTGGTATCCGGGGCGACGACATAAGCGAGCCTGAGGCCGGCGCCGATACATTTCGAAAGCCCGCCAATATGCCAGGTCAGGTCCGGAGCCATCGCCGCGAGCGGTGCCGGAGCGTGGAGAGGGACAAAGCCATAGGCATCATCCTCGACGATCGGCACACCGTATTTGCGTGCCACTGCGCAAATTTCCTCCCGACGCCGCTCCGGAATGGTCAGCGTCATCGGGTTTTGCAGGATCGGATTGAGATAAAGCGCCTTCGGCTTGTTCATCTCGCAGGCTTCCGCAAAGGCTGCCGGCAGAATGCCGTCTTCGTCCATCGGCAGGCCGACGAGGTTCAATCGCAGCTGGGCGGCTATCGACCGCATGCCCGGATAGGTGATGTTTTCCGACAGCACCGTCTCGCCCGGTTTTGCCAAGACACCGAAGATCGCCAACAGCGCCGGATGCGCCCCGGGAGTGATGAAAATGCGCTCCTGCGAGGGAACCAGGCCGCGCCGGCTGAGCCAAACCGCGGCGGCCTCCTTGTCCATGCCGGCACCGCCGAAACCCTGATACCGCAGCAAAGGCAGGAGATTGGTTGCGACTGCGGTGAGCCCTTCCCGCATTCGCGCGATCAGTTCCGGATCATCGGGCTCCGGCGGCATGTTCATCGAAAAATCGACGATCGAGGCCCGGCGCGGATCCGGCGCGGCCTCGGAAACGAAACCCCGGCGTTCCTTATCAGCGCCGCCGGTCACGAATGTGCCGCGTCCCACATGCGAACTGACCAGACCCCGCTTCTGGGCTTCCAGATAGCCGCGCGCCACGGTGGTGAAATCGACGTCGAGCACCTTTGCCAACTCGCGTTGCGGCGGCAAACGGTCGCCGACGACGAGGTTGCCGCTCCTCAGGTCCATCTCGATGACATCGGCGATCGCCATGTATCGCGGGGAGCGGCTGCGGGTCAGGTCAGGCTTCCAGGTCTTCATCCATGACGTCCGATAGTTAGTCCTGGATTGACGGTATATTGTTGCTCAGTGAGTCTGTCATCAGGAAAAACGGATATTGCGCCGCAACTTGAGGACCGGAGATATCTGTAGCATTCCATTTACGGTAGTTAGTTATCCTAGCTGCAATTTTCCCGTGCTTTCAGGCGAAATTTCCGAACCGCACATTGTCGACTGTCTTTGCCGGCGCCCTTCCGCTCGAAATTCGGTCTGAACGCTGCATTGCACAATTGATCGCATAATTGATGGCTCCCGGACCACCTCAAATATCGGATGCGCGGGTGGTGATCTGCTTGCGTCGTCGGCAAGGACTTGGGTGGTGATGGTGCGGATGCGTTCTGCGGTTTGATTGCCGACAGGAGGCTCGGCGGAACCTATCAGTTCCAGGACTCGCTCTCGTCCGAAACACCCTTGGCTATCTGGCTCTTGTTCTGCTTGTCGGGAACATTGCCGTTCCCCTCCGCCCGATCGCGGTGAAGGGCTGCGCGGGCGAGAAGCATGAAGGTGATCGGCGTCGTCACGGTCACGAAGATGCCGATCAGGATCTCGTGGAATACGAGGCGCCCCGACGAAACCGTGAAGAAGATCATCGAGGCCAGCATGACACCGCCGATCCCCCAGCTGGTGCCGAGCGTCGGCGCATGGATGCGCTCGTAGAAGGTCGGCAGGCGCAGGAAGCCGATCGCGCCGATCAGCGCAAGGCCGGAACCGACCAGCAGGAAAAACGCGACCGCGATGGCGGCCCATACGGGCATGTCGGCGGCAGCCTGCATCATTCGATCACCTCCCCGCGCATCAGGAATTTCGCAAGCGCTACGGTCGCCACGAAGCCCAGCATCCCCATGACCAGCGCCGCCTCGAAATAGATCACGCGGCCCGTGCCGATGCCGAAGGTCACCAGCAGCAGCATGGCGTTGATGTAGAGCGTATCGAGGCCGATGATCCGGTCCTGTGCCCTTGGGCCCCGGAACATGCGCACCGAGGCGATCGCCATCGCCGCCGCCAGCATCAGCTGGGCGAGCGAGACCGCACTGAAGAGAATGATGGCGCTCATGCGAATATCTCCATCAGCAGCTTCTCATATCTGTTCTTGATCGTGTCATGCCATTCCGCCTCGTTGCCCAGATCGAGGATATGCAGCAACACCGTCTTGTCGTTTGAATCATACTCCAGCCAGGCTGATCCCGGCGTGCTGGTCAGCACGACGGCCAGAACCGCGATTGCGGTATGGTTCTCGATATCCAGCTCGACGGTCAGGAAACCGGGATTGTGGCTGCGGCGGCCGGCCTTGAGGATGATCAGCGCAACCGCGATGTTCGATTTGACGATATCGTAGAGTACGATCCTGAACAGTTTCGGCAGCAGGTACCATTTGCCGAGCCGCGGCTTGTCCGGGCGCAGCGATGCCATCGCCCACGACGCGAACACGGCAACCAGGATGCCGAGCACCAGATGGCCGGGCGTGAAGCCGTTGAGCAGCAGCCACATCAGGACCAGCGACAATGTGAGCAGCGGATAGGGCAGCATCATTTGCCCCCTGCTTCGGTCGACGCAGCGCCGTCGTAGTCAGGGATAGGCGCCGCTTTGCGCACCGCATCGATATAGATCCGCGGATTGCTGAGGCTGCGGATCGTCGTATCCATATACTGCATCGCCGGTCCGGCCTGGACGGTGAGCGCAAGCGTCAGGAACAGCAGGAACATCACCGGCACGATCTCGATGACGAGGACGCGCGGCACGGTACCTTCGAGCGAACTCCAGAAGGTGCGGATGCCGGCGCGCGTCATCGAAATCAGCGCTGCAATACCGGAGAGGATGACGAGAAAGACCAGAACCCAGACGGCCGCCGTCGGCGGTACGCCGATCGCCCCGGTCCCCATCATCGCCGATAGCATCGCGAACTTGGCGATGAAGCCGGAGAGCGGCGGCAGGCCGGACAGCAGGATGCCGCAGGCCGCAAAGCAGATGCCGAGGATCGCCATGGTACCCGGCATGGTGACGCCGTCACCTTCCTCCGGCTCATCCTCGTCCGCGTCGCCATAGGCTTCCATGGTTACGGCAAGGACAATCGCACCGGCGTCCTGGCCGCGCTCGACCAGTTCGATCAGCATGAAGAAGGCGCTGATCGTCAGCGTCGAGCTGACGAGATAGAGCAGCGCGCCGGACGAGATCGCCCCGTCATTGATGCCGAGCACCATCAGCAGCGTGCCGGAAGAGACCAGGACCGAGAAACCTGCAAGCCGTCCTAGCGCCTGCGACGCCAGCACACCGATCGTGCCGAAGATCAGGGTCGCGATGCCGCCGTAGAGAAGCACATCGGCGCCGAAACCGGCGGATGGTCCTTCGCCGAAGAGCAGCATGGTCAGCCGCAGGATGATGTAGATGCCGAGCTTGCTCATGATCGCGAATATGCCGGCGACCGGGGCCGAGGCGGCGCTATAGGCGGTCGGCAGCCAGAAGCAGAGCGGCCACATGCCCGCCTTGATGAGGAAGGCGATGCCGAGCACGCCGGCGCCGGCCTCCATCAGTATCCGCCGGTCCGGCTCGATATCGGGGATGCGGGCTGCAAGATCGGCCATGTTGAGCGTGCCGGCGGTCCCGTAGATCAGACTGACGCCGATCAGGAACAGAAGTGCGGCGGCAAGATTGACGGCGATATAATGCATGCCCGCCTTGACGCGCAGCGGGCCGGAGCCGTGCAGCAGCAATCCATAAGATGCCGCCAGCATCACCTCGAAGAAGACGAAGAGATTGAACAGGTCGCCGGTGAGGAAGGCGCCGTTCAAACCCAGCAGCAGCAGCTGGAACATGGTGTGGAAATGCGCGCCAACCGCATGCCAGCGGGCGAACGAGAAGACCAGCGCGGCGACCGAGAGCAGCGCGGTCAGCAGCAGCATCAGCGCCGACAGCGCGTCGAGAACCAGCACGATGCCAAACGGCGCCGCCCAGTTTCCGAGCAGATAAACGCCGTCGAATTCGCTTGGACCGCTTTCGATCCGCAGAAGCGTGAGCGAGACGGCGACCAGGATCAGGGTCGATGCGAGGCTGATCATCGCCTTTACGACACGCTGGCGCTCGTCGAAGAACAACATGAGTGCGGCGGCGACCAGCGGCACAAGGATCGGCGCGATGATGAGGTGATGGATCCAGCCATTCATTTCGGCTCGTTCCTCCCATCGACATGGTCGGTACCGGTCAAGCCCCGGGAGGCCAGCAGCACGACGAGGAACAGCGCCGTCGTCGCAAACCCGATGACGATGGCCGTCAGCACCAGCGCCTGCGGCACCGGATCGGCGAGCGTCGAAGTGGGAACGCCATCGACGAGGATCGGCGGGACATTGGTCTTCACGCCGCCGACGCCGAAGATGAAGAGATTGACGGCATAGGAAAGAAGCGAGAGGCCGACGATGACCTGATAGGTGCGCGGGCGCAGGATCAGCCAAACGCCGCAGCCCGTCATCACGCCGATCGCGGTGGCAAGAACAAGTTCCATCAGCCCTCCTCCGCCCGCGCTGCATCGATCGCCCGCAGGCGGTTGATGCGGATCGACTGGTGCGCCAGGGCCACAAGAATGAGGACCGTGGAGCCGACCACCAGCGAGAATACGCCGAGATCGAAGAGCAGCGCGGTGGCGGCCGGCATCTTGCCGATCAGCGGCAGGTCGACATACAGGAAATGCGAGGTCAGGAACGGGTAACCGAAGAACCAGGCGCCGATGCCCGTCGAAACCGCGGTCAGTAGGCCCGCCCCCATCCAGCGCAGCGGCAGAATGCGCAGGCGATCTTCCGCCCAGCGCGTGCCGCCGGCCAGATATTGCAGCAGGAACGCGATCGACAGCGTCAGCCCGGCCGAAAAACCGCCGCCCGGCATATCGTGGCCGCGCATAAAGATATAGACGGCGAAGGTGATGATCACCGGGAACAGCCAGGTCATGATGACCGAGGGGACGAGCAGGTAGTCACGCACCGTATCGCCGGCCGAACGCTCGGGACGATCCTCGTCGAAACGGTTCTGGATGCGCTGCTGTTCCGGCAAGTCCATGCTGTCATCGGCCGGGCGGAAACGGCGAAGCAGCGCGAACACCGTCAGTGCCACGACGCCGAGCACTGCTATCTCGCCGAGCGTGTCGAAGCCGCGGAAATCCACCAGGATGACGTTGACGACGTTGCGACCGCCGCCTTGCGAATAGGCGTTTTCGAGGAAGTAGTTGGCGATCGCATCGGGCACCGGCATGGTCATGACGGCATAGGCGATGAAGGTCATGCCGATGCCGCAGACGACGGCGAGCGCCAGGTCGCGGAAGCGGCGGAAGCGGGCCCGCAGCGTGATCGACTCGGCCATCCCCTGCGTCCGTTTCGGCAGCCAGCGCAGGCCGAGAAGGATGAGGACGGTGGTGACGATTTCGACGAGGAGTTGGGTGATGGCGAGATCCGGCGCCGAGAGCCAGACGAAAGTGATGCAGACGATCAGCCCGATGCCGCCGAGCATGACGAGGGCTGCAAGGCGATGGTATTTGGCGAGATAGGCGGTGCCGAAGGCAAGGCAGATGCCGAGCAGCCAGATCGCGGCGAAGGCGGGATCGATGCCGGAAAAGGCGATTTCGCGCGTTTCGAAACCGGAGAGATAGAGCGGCAGGAGCCCCGCGAGGAAACCGGTCGCCACCACCCAGCGGAGCTGAGGCTGCAGATTTCGGGTGCCGAAGCGCCGTTCGAGCGTGCGGGCCCAGCGCCAGGACACCTCCACGAGAATGCGCTCGAAGATGCGCTGGCCCTTCAGGTTGCGCAGGATGGGCGGGCCGTCTTCGCAGGTCGCGAGATATTTCCGGAGCGAGAGATAGAGCAGCGTGCCGCCGACAAGTGCGATGGCGCTCATGATCAGCGGCAGGTTGACGCCGTGCCAGATGGAAAGGCTGTATTCCGGTGTCTGCGCACCCAGCACGCTGACGACGGCGGTTTGCAGGAAAGGCCCGATCGAAATCGCCGGAATGATGCCGACGATCAGGCAGGCGACAACCAGAAGCTCGATCGGAGAGCGCATCCAGCGCGGCGGCTCATGCGGCTGCGGCTTCGGCAGGTCCGTCGGCGGCGAGCCAAAGAACACCGTGTGAATGAAGCGCAGCGAATAGGCGACGCTGAAGGCGCTGGCGAGGGTCGCCACATAGGGGAGGATGCGGTCGAGGATGGAATCCGCGTGGGTTTCGACCGCTTCCGCGAAGAACATTTCCTTCGACAGGAAGCCGTTCAGCAGAGGAACGCCGGCCATGGCGGCACTCGCCACCATGGCCAGCGTGCCTGTGATCGGCAGATACCGGAAAAGCCCGCTCAATCGTCGCATGTCGCGCGTGCCGGTCTCGTGGTCGATGATGCCGGCCGCCATGAACAGCGACGCCTTGAAAGTTGCATGGTTGACCATGTGGAAGATCGCCGCAACGGTCGCGAGCGGACTGCCGAGGCTTAAGAGCGTGGTGATGAGGCCGAGATGGCTGATTGTCGAATAGGCGAGCAAGCCCTTCAGGTCCTGCTGAAACATCGCGAAATAGGCGCCGAGCACCAGCGTGATGATGCCCGCCAGCCCGACCAGGTAGAACCATTCGTAGGTTCCCGACAG
This sequence comes from Neorhizobium sp. SHOUNA12A, assembly GCF_023006505.1. Taxonomy (GTDB): domain Bacteria; phylum Pseudomonadota; class Alphaproteobacteria; order Rhizobiales; family Rhizobiaceae; genus Neorhizobium. Next base: position 5,114 of record NZ_JALBGV010000038.1, on the reverse strand, counting down.
GGCCGGCCAGAACCGCACCAGCAGGAAGACGCCGGCCTTCACCATGGTCGCCGAATGCAGGAAGGCCGAGACCGGGGTCGGCGCCGACATGGCATTGGGCAGCCAGAAATGGAACGGAAACTGGGCGCTCTTGGTCAACGCGCCGAGCAGGATGAAGACCAGGGCCGGCACATAGAGGGAATGGCCGCGGATGACATCACCGGCGGCGAGGATTTTGTCGAGGTCGTAGCTGCCGACGATGTTGCCGAGCAGCAGCAGGCCGATCAGCAGGCAGAAACCGCCGATCCCGGTGATCGTCAACGCCATGCGGGCGCCGTCGCGGGCCGCGGCATTGTTGTGCCAGTAACTGATCAGCAGGAAGGAAAAGATGCTGGTCAGCTCCCAGAACACCGACAGCAGAATGACATTGCCTGAGATGACGATGCCGAGCATCGCGCCCATGAAGGCGAGCAGGAAGGAGAAGAAGCGTGGAACCGGATCGTCTTCGGACATGTAATAGCGGGCGTAGACGACCACGAGAAAGCCGATGCCGGCTATCAGCATGGAGAAGAGCCAGGCGAAACCATCCATCCGAAGAGTGAAGTCGAGGCCGAGCTGCGGCAGCCAAGTACCCTCGAAGCGAAGTACGCCGCCATTGGTGACGCTCGGATAGAAGGACGCGACGATCAGCAGGGACAGGAGGGCAGTGGCGCCGGCGACCCAGGACGGCAGCACGCGCGAGCGCGTTCGCAGCAGAAATACGGAGACCAGGCTTCCGAGGAAAGGCAGGACCAGAAGGACGAGAAGAAGATATGGTCCTGACGTTATCCCAATGCTCCGGCCTTCCTATGTGCTGCGCATCCGCCAAGCGCCTGCTGCGAAAATGCCTGCGAATGCTCCATCTAGCAATCGAATCCAAATTGCCATATATGATATATATTGACCAATATGGGCAGTTTGGTGAGATGGGTCAAGCCGCAAAGAACGCAATTTTGACGCCGGCCTTATGTCGCGCCGCCCGTGGGTTTCTGGATTGGACGCAGACCGATCTCGCCGAGCGGTCAGGCGTGTCGCGCAGCACCATTCGCGATTACGAAGGCAGCCGGCACGACCTCCACCGCGCGACGGAAGCGCAGCTGCGCCTCGCCTTCGAGCAAGGTGGCGTCGCCTTCGTCCACATGGAAGGCGGCCATTTCGGCGTCTGTCCGAGAGCCGTCCAGATACCGCCATAGGTCGAGCGGAGCGCGGCCCTCCCGGCATCACCAGTTGACGACCGAACCGCCCCGGCCGTTTAAACCCTCGGCATGCCTTCGGGCCGAAGCGCCCTCTTCAGCGCCGCGATCCGGAAGATGGCGTTCGGGGCGCCGTAACCGCGATAACCGCGCCGTTCGACGATCTCAAAGAAGAAACCCTCGCCGTAGGTCATGCTGTAAAGCTGGAAATATTCGCCGTGCTCGTCGCGGTCGTAGAGGATGTTCTCTTCCTTCAGCCGCTCCGAAAGCTCCGCATCAAGGCCGAAGCGAGCTTCGACGTCACCATAGTAGTTGGGCGAGATGGCAAGCGGCTTGAAACCGTTCCTGCGCAGCGCCGCGGCCGTCGCAAAGATGTCGTCGGTCTGGAAGGCGAGATGCTGGACGCCGGACCCGAACTTTTCGGCGATGAAATGACCCGCGAGCGTGCGGCGGTTCTCGGCGCCGTTCAAGGTGATCCGCAGCGTGCCGGAGGCGTTTTCGACCACCTGGCTGCGTATCACGCCGGCCGGATCGATGATGTCGACCATCGGCGTCTTCTGCGTCTCGAAGATAGAGGTGTAGAAGAGCAGCCAGGTCAGCATTTCCTCGTAGGCGACCGTCTGGGCGATATGATCCACATGCCTGAGATGCGCCGGCGCCACCTCGGCTTCGCCCTCTTCGTTGACGGCCTGGAAATCGATCTCGGAAAAGCGGCCGAGATTGCTCTTGTCGTCGATCAGGTAGACAAGCCCGCCGCCGACGCCGCGGATCGCCGGTATCTCCACTTCGCCCTTTGCCACCTGCTGCCGGAACGGCTCAGCCCCCAGCGCCACCGCCCTTTCGAACGCCTGCCCGGCATCCTCGACGACGAGAGCCATCGCATAGGCCGAGGTGCCGTGGACCGCAAACGAGGCGTTGGCAAACCCCTTTTCGTCGGTGTTGACGAGGAGACGGATATCTCCCTGGCTGTAAAGGCTGACCTTCTTCGACTTGTGTTTCGCCGTGTTGCGGAAACCGAGCGTCCGGAGAATGGCGGCCAGATCGGCCGCATCCTTTTCGTCGGAGGAAAACTCTACGAAACCGACGCCCTTGACCGAAGCGCGGTCGGGCATGTCGCGAACCGTCAGGCCCGATGCGTTGGGGCTGCGCCGCACCTGGTCGCCGAGATAGATCAGCGAACGGTAGCCGTCATCGGCAATCGCCCGGCTGGATCCGCCGCGGAACTGGTCGTTGAAAATCTCCAGGGAGAAATAACCGTCATAGCCGGTCGCGGCGATCGCGGTGGTAAAGGCGGTCACCGGCAGATCGCCCTCGCCCGGCATGTTGCGGAAATGCCGCGACCAGTAGAGCAGGTCCATGTCGATCAGCGGCGCATCGGCGAGCTGGACGATGAAGATCTTGTCCTTCGGGATGGAGCGGATCGAATTGATGTCGATCTTCCGCGACAGGGTGTGAAAGCTGTCGAGGATCAGCCCGATATTCGGGTGGTCGGCACGCCGTACGATCTCCCAGGCATCGCGGTGGTCGTTGATATGTCGACCCCAGGCGAGCGCCTCATAGCCCACCCTCAACCCGCGCCTGGCGGCCCGTTCACCGAGTTCGTGGAAATCGGCCGCCGCCCGGTCGATGCCGCCGAGCGAGACCGGCGAGACGTTGGAGCAGACGAGGACGAGGTCGGTGCCGAGTTCCTGCATCACGTCGAACTTGCGCTCCGCACGATCGAAGGTGCGGCTCCGATGCGAGGCAGGCATGCCCTCGAAATCGCGGAACGGCTGGAACAGCGTGATCTCCAGCCCGTGATCGCGCACCATTTTCCCGACATCGGCGGGGCTGCCGTCGAAGGCGAGGAAATCGTTCTCGAAGATCTCCACCCCATCGAAACCGGCCCTGGCAATCGCTTCCAGCTTTTCGGGCAGTTCTCCGCTGATCGAAACCGTGGCTATCGACGTTTTCATGCGCTCCCTCCCATTTCCTCGGAATGTGACCGAAGAGGCTCCTCAGATGCACCGGCGAGCGACCTCCCGCTTCGAGCCGGCATCGGTGAGACCATTTTGTACTAAATAGTTCGTAACATCAAATGGGAAGTTTGGGGTGTCCCGATAGCCCGAAATCGGGAATCGGATTGGCGCTGCCGAGGCAGCGAGAGTCTGGCCACGGGACCGCGTTCAGAGCTTCAATTTTGCGGCCCAGGCCGATACGGTTTCAGCCATCGTTGCCATATGGTCGGTGGCGGAAAATCCGGAAATCGTCTTGCGCGGTTTCAGGTCATGATCGCCGTCCTCCAGCCAGAGGATCTCGATGGCCTTCGAGAGTTCGTAGCCGGATACTTCTTCGCGGGTGCCGAATTCATCGCGGGTTCCCTGGCAGATCAGCGCCGGCGCCTTGAGACTTTTGAGATGCTGGGTGCGGAGCTGCCCCGGCTTGCCCGGAGGATGGAACGGATAGCCGAGGCACAGCAGGCCGCCGACCCTGCCTTCCATGTAAAGCTCGTCGGCAATCATGCTCGCCACCCGTCCACCCATCGACTTGCCGCCGATGATCAGCGGTCCCTTCGCACCGAGTTCGGCGATCGCCGCCTTGTATTCGGGATTCAGCGTCTCGGCCCGCGGCGGCGGTTTGCGATCGCCGGAGGTACGGCGCGCCGCCATGTAGCCGAATTCGAAACGCGCGACACGAAAACCCGTGGCCGACAGCGCTTTCGCCGCAGCCGTCATCGATGCCGAATCCATCGGCGCGCCGGCGCCGTGCGCAAGCAGGATCGTGAGACGCGCGTCTTGCGGTCCCTCGATCAGAAATCGCCCTGACATCTTGCTCCCTCAATTCCGGTTCACTTTTCCCGCGCGCCTGTCGGAATAGACCGCCGGCGCACGTCCTTTATGTGGGCGAGCCCGTGTCCGCCCGCAATTTGGCGACTATATCAGCGGGGGCAAGGCCAAGTCTCCTGCCCTACCATTACAGACGGAGGAATGTCATGGATATGCAGAGCCTCACACCAGCAATCGAACTTGCAAGAAAGAATGGCGTGCACTTTCCCAACGAAAGCGCCGCATACAGGGAGGCGCGGGATGCGCTTCTCGCCGAGGAAATCGAGCTCCGTCGCCATATCGAGCGCGTTGCCGAGCAGAGACGCCATCTGCCGCCGGGCGGACATGTGCCGAAGAACTATACGTTCGAGGGCGTGAACGGCAGGATTTCGTTCGAAGAGCTGTTTGCCGACAAGGAAACGCTGGTCATCTACAGCTATATGTTCGGTCCGCAGCGCGAGCGGCCCTGCCCGATGTGCACGTCGCTGCTTTCCTCCTGGGACGGCGAGGTTCCCGACATCCGGCAGCGCGTCGCGTTCGCCGTCGTCGCACGTTCGCCGCTGCAGCGGCTCACCGATTTCAAACGGGAGCGCGGCTGGCACCATCTGCCGCTCTATTCGGATACGAGCGGCGAGTTCAGCCGGGATTACCACGCGATCGGCAAGGACGGCAGCGACGACGCGGCCTTCAACGTGTTCACCCGCCGGGATGGAACCATGCGGCATTTCTGGAGCGGCGAGATGGGCGGTGCCACTGCCGACCCCGGCCAGGACCCGCGCGGCGCACCCGATCTGATGCCTATCTGGACGATCCTCGACTCTACCCCGGAAGGCCGCGCGCCGCACTGGTATCCCAAGCTGTCCTATTAGGACTGAAGTCCTACGCGCCGATCAAGGCGGAACGAAAGATGATGCCGCCACGTTCTCCGGCCACTTCAACCGATAAGGAAGTGACCATGAAAAAGCTCATCATTCTCTCCGCCGCGATCGGCCTCCTCGCGACCGGCGCAATGGCCCAGCAGAGCACGGTCAACGGCGCCGTGGGCGGTGCGGTTACCGGTGCAATCGTCGGTGGTCCGGTTGGCGCTGCCGTCGGTGGC
>NZ_JALBGV010000037.1 GCF_023006505.1 Neorhizobium sp. SHOUNA12A | reverse complement strand
ATACTATTATAATATTAGGGCTGGGGTCTCTCTCACTTCCTGATGGCGCGTCGATGCTGGACGCGTCCGACCTGATTGCCTGCTCTGTGTGCGCGCTGACGTACGAGTTGAACGGCTTTTCCGTGCTTCACACCGCCGCTGCCCGCGTCGGCGGCCTCGACCTCGGCTTCGTCCCGGGTGCGAGCGGCGCCAATGCCAGCGCCCAGCTGACCGGCATGGACGTTCTCTTCCTGCTCGGTGCCGACGAACTCGACTTCTCGAAGAAGGGCGCCAAGTTCACCGTCTATATCGGCAGCCACGGCGATGCCGGCGCGCACAATGCCGACGTCATCCTGCCGGGGGCGGCCTATACGGAAAAGTCCGGCACCTGGGTCAATACCGAAGGCCGCGTCCAGATGGGCAACCGCGCCGGCTTCGCGCCCGGCGAGGCTCGCGAAGACTGGGCGATCATTCGCGCGCTCTCCGACGTGCTCGGAAACAAGCTGCCTTTCGATTCGCTGAGCGCCCTACGGGCAAAACTCTATGCCGACTACCCGCATTTCGCCGCCGTCGACGAGATTGCAGCGGGCTCGGTGAACGAAATTGCCGCACTTGGCCAAAAAGCCGGTGGTATGACCAAGTCCGGGTTTGCGTCGCCGATCAAAGACTTCTATTTGACGAACCCGATCGCTCGCGCTTCGGCCGTCATGGCTGAATGCTCGGCATTGGCCCGCAACAATTTCCAGGCTGCGGCGGAGTAATTTTGAACATGGACTCGTTCTTTTCCATCTACGTCTGGCCGGGCATCGTCATGGTCGCGCAGTCGCTGCTGCTGCTGGTCTGCCTGCTCGTCTTCATCGCCTATGTTCTGCTTGCCGACCGCAAGATCTGGGCGGCCGTCCAGCTGCGCCGCGGCCCGAACGTCGTCGGCCCCTTCGGCCTGTTCCAGTCCTTCGCCGACCTTTTGAAGTTCGTCTTCAAGGAGCCGGTCATTCCGGCTGGCGCCAACAAGGCCGTCTTCCTGCTCGCACCGCTGGTCGCCGTGCTTCTGGCCCTGTCGACCTGGGCGGTGGTGCCGCTCGCGGACGGATGGGTGATTGCCAACATCAATGTCGGCATCCTCTATATCTTTGCGATCTCCTCGCTCGAAGTCTACGGCATCATCATGGGTGGCTGGGCTTCGAACTCGAAATATCCGTTCCTCGGCGCGCTCCGCTCGGCGGCGCAGATGGTCTCCTACGAAGTCTCGATCGGCTTCGTCATCGTCACCGTTCTGCTCTGCGTCGGCTCGCTGAACCTCACCGATATCGTCAATGCCCAGCATGACGGCCTCGGCACGAGGATGGGCCTGCCTGCCTCCTTCCTGGATTGGCACTGGCTGGCGCTGTTCCCGATGTTCGTGGTGTTCTTCATCTCGGCGCTCGCCGAAACGAACCGCCCGCCCTTCGATCTTCCCGAAGCGGAATCGGAGCTGGTCGCCGGCTTCATGGTCGAGTACGGCTCCTCGCCATACATGATGTTCATGCTCGGCGAATACGCAGCGGTCTGCCTGATGTGCGCGCTGACGACCATCCTGTTCCTCGGGGGCTGGCTGCCGCCGGTCGACATCTGGATCCTCAACTGGGTGCCGGGCATCGTCTGGTTCATGCTGAAGTCGATGCTCGTCTTCTTCATGTTCGCCATGGTGAAGGCCTTCGTACCGCGTTACCGCTACGACCAGCTCATGCGCCTCGGCTGGAAGATCTTCCTGCCGCTATCGCTCGCCATGGTCGTCATTACCGCATTCGTGCTGAAGCTGACGGGATGGGCATGATCATGACCGTGAACATGTCCGTCCAAGCTTTTAGCATCATTGGAGAATAAAGATGGCAAGTCTCGGCCAGGCCGTGAATTCGCTGTTCCTGAAGGAGTTCGTCGGGGCGTTCTTCCTGTCGATGCGCTACTTCTTCAAGCAGAAGGCGACGATCAACTATCCGTTCGAAAAGGGCCCGGTCTCCCCGCGTTTCCGCGGCGAGCATGCGCTGCGCCGTTATCCGAACGGCGAGGAACGCTGCATCGCCTGCAAGCTCTGCGAGGCGATCTGTCCTGCCCAGGCGATCACCATCGAGGCCGGCCCGCGCCGCAACGACGGCACCCGCCGCACGGTGCGTTACGATATCGACATGGTGAAGTGCATCTATTGCGGTTTCTGCCAGGAGGCCTGCCCGGTTGATGCGATCGTCGAGGGTCCGAACTTCGAATTCTCGACCGAGACGCGCGAAGAACTCTATTTCGACAAGGCGCGTCTCCTGGAAAACGGCGATCGCTGGGAGCGCGAAATCGCTCGCAACATGGCAATCGATGCGCCCTACCGCTAAGGCGGGGTGATTTGTCCGGCGCCCCCAATCAGCGGGCGGTGCCGGTGACATCTGGATGAAATACCCGGCGCATATCACAAGGCCGGGTTTCGACGGGTAGGGGCATTCGTCCCGATCCCGGTGAGGGACGAAAAGGCACCACGATGGGTCTGCAGGCAATCTTCTTCTATCTCTTCGCGTTCATCGCGGTGGCGTCGGCGTTCATGGTCATTTCGGCCAAGAACCCGGTGCACTCGGTGCTGTTCCTCATCCTGGTCTTCTTCAACGCCGCCGGTCTCTTCCTGCTGACGGGCGCCGAATTCCTGGCGATGATCCTGCTGGTCGTCTATATCGGCGCGGTCGCGGTTCTCTTCCTCTTCGTCGTCATGATGCTCGACATCGACTTTGCGGAACTGCGCTCCGGCGTGCTGCAATATGCGCCGATCGGCATATTGATCGGCCTTATCGTGGCTGCGGAACTGGTGGTCGTTGTCGGTGGCAGCGTGCTCACCCCGGAAGCGGCGAAATCGATCACCATGCCGATCCCGAACCCGGCGACCCGCACCAACACGGCGGCGCTCGGCGACGTGCTCTATACGAATTACGTCTACTTCTTCCAGATCGCCGGCCTGGTGCTTCTGGTGGCGATGATCGGCGCGATCGTGCTGACCCTGCGACACCGCACCAACATCAAGCGTCAGGACATATCACAGCAGGTGGCCCGCACGCCCGCGACCGCTGTCGAAGTGGTCAAGGTCAAGCCGGGCCAGGGCGTCTGAGGCGGGAACAAGGAACAAGAAAAATGGAAATCGGACTTTCCCATTACCTCACGGTCAGCGCCATCCTCTTCACGCTCGGCGTCTTCGGCATCTTCCTGAACCGCAAGAACGTCATCATCATCCTGATGTCGGTGGAGCTCATCCTGCTCTCGGTCAACCTGAACATGGTGGCCTTCTCCTCCTTCCTGAACGACATCGTCGGCCAGGTCTTCGCATTGTTCATTCTGACCGTGGCGGCCGCCGAAGCGGCCATCGGTCTTGCAATTCTCGTCGTCTTCTACCGCAATCGCGGTTCGATCGCCGTCGAAGACGTCAATATGATGAAGGGCTGATCGGGTCATGATCTACAAGGCAATCGTCTTTCTTCCCCTGATCGGCTTCCTGATCGCCGGCCTGTTCGGCCGTTCGATCGGTGCAAAGGCGTCCGAATACGTCACCAGCGGCCTGATGATCATAGCTGGCGTGCTCTCCTGGATCGTCTTCTTCAACGTCGCGCTCGCCCATGGCGAAGCAGGCGAAGTGATCAAGGTTCCGGTGATGCGCTGGATCCAGTCCGGCGGCATCGACGTCGAATGGGCCTTCCGCGTGGATACGCTGACGGCGGTGATGTTCGTCGTCGTCAACACCGTCTCGACGCTCGTGCATGTCTATTCGATCGGCTACATGCACCACGATCCGCATCGCCCGCGCTTCTTCGCCTATCTGTCGCTGTTCACCTTCGCGATGCTGATGCTGGTTACGGCCGACAACCTCGCCCAGATGTTCTTCGGCTGGGAAGGTGTCGGTCTGGCGTCCTACCTGCTCATCGGCTTCTGGTTCAAGAAGCCGTCGGCATCCGCCGCCGCCATGAAGGCCTTCATCGTCAACCGCGTCGGCGACTTCGGTTTCGTGCTCGGCATTGCCGGTGTCTTCGTGTTGTTCGGCTCGATCAGCTTCGAGACGATCTTTGCGGCTGCTGCCACCTATCTGCCGGCCGCAGGCGCTCCGGAGGCGTCTCAGGTCATCGCCAACATCTTCGGCATGGAGGTGACCAAGAGCGGTGCGATCACCATCGTCTGCCTGCTGCTGTTCATGGGCGCGATGGGCAAGTCGGCGCAGTTCCTGCTGCACACTTGGCTGCCGGACGCCATGGAAGGCCCGACCCCGGTCTCGGCGCTCATCCATGCTGCGACCATGGTCACTGCCGGCGTCTTCCTCGTCGCCCGCATGTCGCCGATCTTCGAATTGTCACCCAATGCTCTGCTGGTCGTCACCGTCATCGGCGCGATCACCGCTTTCTTCGCGGCGACCGTCGGCCTCGTCCAGAACGACATCAAGCGCGTCATCGCCTATTCGACCTGCTCGCAGCTCGGCTACATGTTCGTGGCGCTCGGCCTCGGCGCTTATGGCGCGGCGATCTTCCACCTGTTCACGCATGCCTTCTTCAAGGCGCTGCTGTTCCTTGGTGCCGGCTCGGTCATTCATGCCGTCGATGGCGAACAGGACATGCGCTACATGGGCGGCCTTCGTAAGCACATTCCGGTCACCTTCTGGATGATGACGATCGGCACGTTGGCGCTGACCGGCGTCGGTATCCCCGGAACGATGCTCGGTTTCGCCGGCTTCTTCTCCAAGGACGTGATCATCGAAAGCGCCTATTCGTCGCATTCGCCGGTGGCGGGCTTCGCCTTCACGCTTCTGGTCATCGCCGCGCTGTTCACCAGCTTCTATTCCTGGCGCCTCGCGTTCATGACCTTCTTCGGCAAGCCGCGCGCGTCGGCCGACGTCATGCATCATGTGCATGAATCGCCGATGGTCATGCTGGCGCCGCTCTATATCCTTGCTGCTGGTGCGGTTGTCGCCGGCGTGCTGTTCGAAGGTTATTTCTTCGGCCACGAATATCTGGAATTCTGGAAGGGCGCGCTGTTCACGCTTCCGGAAAACAAGATCCTCGAAGAGTTCCATCACGTGCCGGTCCTGGTCGCCTGGAGCCCGTTCATCGCCATGGCGGTCGGCTTCGTCACCGCCTGGTATTTCTACATCAAGTCGCCGTCGACCCCCCGTCGTCTCGCCGCTTCGCAGAAGGTCCTCTACGAGTTCCTGCTCAACAAGTGGTATTTCGACGAACTCTACGACTTCCTCTTCGTCCGTTCCGCCAAGGCGCTCGGCCGGTTCCTGTGGAAGAAGGGTGACATCGGCGTCATCGATACCTACGGCCCGAACGGCGTTGCCGCCCGCGTGGTCGACGTCACCAACCGGGTGGTCAAGCTGCAGTCCGGTTACCTTTATCACTATGCGTTCGCGATGCTGATCGGCATCGCCGCCCTCGTCACCTGGATGATGCTCGGGAGCTCGATCTAATGACCGACTGGCCAATTCTCTCGACGGTCACCTTCCTGCCGCTGGTCGGCGTACTGTTGCTGCTTCTGACACGGGAAGACGGCCCCTTTGGGCGCCGTAATATCCTCAACGTCTCGCTGTTCACGACGGTCTTCACCTTCATCGTCTCGCTGTTCGTCTGGATCGGTTTCGACAATTCGAATTCCGGCTTTCAGATGGTCGAGAAGCACAACTGGCTCGGCACCGGCATCTCCTATCATCTCGGCGTCGACGGCATCTCCATGCTGTTCGTCATCCTGACGACCTTCCTGATGCCGTTCTGCGTGCTCGCAAGCTGGAATACGATCGAAAAGCGCCTCAAGGAATACATGATCGCCTTCCTGCTTCTGGAAGTGGTCATGACCGGCGTCTTCGTTTCGCTCGACGTCGTGCTCTTCTACGTCTTCTTCGAAGCGACCCTCATTCCGATGTTCGTCATCATCGGCGTCTGGGGCGGCAAGGACCGCGTCTACGCGTCCTACAAGTTCTTTCTCTATACGCTGCTCGGCTCTGTCCTGATGATGCTCGCCATCATGGCGATGTACTGGCAGGCCGGCACCACCGACATTACCGAACTCTTGAAATACGGTTTCCCGGCCGGCATGCAGACCTGGCTCTGGCTTGCCTGTTTTGCGGCCTTCTCGGTCAAGATGCCGATGTGGCCGGTGCATACCTGGCTTCCGGATGCGCACGTCCAGGCGCCGACCGCGGGCTCGGTGATCCTTGCCGGCGTCATGCTGAAGCTCGGCGGTTACGGGATGATCCGTTTTTCGCTCGCCATGTTGCCGATCGCGTCGGAACATTTCGCGCCGCTGGTCTTCTCGCTGTCGGTGATCGCCATCATCTACACCTCGCTGGTGGCGATGATGCAGGACGACATCAAGAAGCTGATCGCCTATTCCTCGGTCGCCCACATGGGCTACGTGACCATGGGTATCTTTGCGGCGAACGTTCAGGGCGTGCAAGGCGCGCTCTTCCAGATGCTGTCGCACGGCGTCGTCTCGGGCGCGCTCTTCCTCTGCGTCGGCGTTGTCTATGACCGGCTCCACACCCGCGAGATCTCCGCTTATGGCGGCCTCGTCAACAACATGCCGAAATATGCCGTCGCCTTCATGATCTTCACGATGGCAAACGTCGGCCTGCCGGGCACGTCCGGCTTCATCGGCGAATTCCTGACGATCATCGGTGTCTTCCGGGTCAACACCTGGGTGGCGCTGTTCGCGGCGACCGGCGTCATTCTCTCGGCCTCCTATGCGCTCTGGCTCTATCGCCGGGTCATCTTCGGGGCACTCGAGAAGGAAAGCCTCAAGGCATTGCTCGACCTTTCCGGCCGCGAGAAGCTGATCCTCTATCCGCTGATCGCCGTCACCATCTTCTACGGCTTCTATCCGGCGCCGATCTTCGATGCGACGGCAGCATCGGTGGACATGCTGGTGAACAATTATTCCGCAGCCCTGGCAGCGGCGAAAGATCTTGCACTCAACGTGCACTGAGACGGGACAAGACTGGACATGACCGCTGAAATTCTCTCCCTAAGCCTGCAGCTCTCGATGCCGGAGATCATCCTGGCCGTGGGCGCGCTCGCTCTTCTGATGATCGGCGTCTTCTCCGGCGACAAGTCCGCGCCGACGGTGACGGGGCTGGCGGTGGCGCTGCTGGCGGTTGCCGGCCTGTGGCTGATCTTCATGCCCGGCGAGGGCGTTGCCTACGGCGGCGCCTTCAAGCTGGATGCCTTCGGCCGCTTCATGAAGGTCTTGGCGCTCATCGGCTCGATCACCGCCATGGTCATGTCCGTCGGCCATGCGAAGTCGGATCAGCTCAACCGCTTCGAGTTCCCGGTGCTTCTGGTTCTGTCGACGCTCGGTATGCTGCTGCTGATCTCGGCGAACGACCTGATCGCCTTCTATCTCGCCCTCGAACTGATGTCGCTGGCGCTCTACGTCATCGCCGCCTTCAACCGGGACAGCCTGCGCTCGACCGAAGCCGGCCTGAAATATTTCGTCCTCGGTGCGCTCTCCTCCGGCATGATGCTTTACGGCATGTCGCTGGTCTACGGTTTCACCGGCAATACCGGCTTCGAAGGCATCGCCAAGGTTCTCTCCGCCGAGACCCGCGGCCTGGGCTTGATCTTCGGCATGGTCTTCGTGCTCGCCGGCGCCTGCTTCAAGATTTCCGCCGTGCCGTTCCACATGTGGACGCCGGATGTCTATGAAGGCGCACCGACCCCGGTCACTGCCTTCTTCGCCGCTGGTCCGAAGGTCGCCGCCATGGCGATCCTCGTCCGCATCGCTTCGGATGCCTTCCTGCCGATCATCGCCGACTGGCGCCAGATCATCGTTTTCGTATCGATCGCTTCGATGCTGCTCGGCTCGTTCGCGGCGATCGGCCAGCGCAACATCAAGCGACTGATGGCCTATTCCTCGATCGGCCACATGGGCTACGCGCTTGTCGGCCTTGCCGCCGGCTCCGAGACGGGTGTCTCGGGCGTCGTCCTTTACATGACCATCTACATGGTCATGACCTTGGGCACCTTCGCCTGCATTATGGCGATGCGCCGCAAGGAAGGCGGCAATGTCGAGAATGTCGACGATCTCGCCGGCCTGTCGTCCACCAAGCCGTTCATGGCGGTGGTGCTGACCGCGCTGATGTTCTCGATGGCCGGCATTCCGCCGCTCGCAGGCTTCTTCGCCAAGTATTTCGTGTTCGTCGCGGCGATCGAAGCCAAGCTTTATGCGCTGGCGGTCATCGGCGTGCTCTCCTCGGTCGTCGGCGCCTATTATTACCTGCGCATCGTCAAGCTGATGTGGTTCGATGAAGCCAAGGGCGAGTTTGCCCGCATCTCCGGCGAACTGCGCCTGGTCTTCGGCCTTTCCGGTCTCTTCGTCACGGCCTATGTGCTGATCGGCGGACCGATCGGCACGGCGGCAAGTGCCGCCGCGAAGTCCTTCTTCTGAGAATGCCGGGAGCAAGGGACCGTTTCTCGCTCGATGCGTTCCGCCACGAGGCGCTCGACGAAGTCGGATCCACCAATAGCGAATGTCTCGCCCGCGCTCGCGCGGGCGATTCCGGTTTGTTGTGGCTGACCGCTACGCGCCAGCTCGCCGGCCGTGGCCGCCGTGGTCGGGCCTGGACATCGGAACCCGGCAATCTCTATGCCTCGCTGCTGCTGATCGATCCTGCGCCGCCGGAGAGCGTGGGCTCTTTGCCGCTCGCGGTCGCCGTCGCGGTCCATGCCGCGGTCAGGTCGGTTCTGCCGCCGGGCGGCGAGCCACTCGACGTCAAATGGCCGAACGATATCCTGATCGGCCGCAAGAAGACCTGTGGTATTCTGCTGGAAGGCGAGGGGTTGCCGGATGGCCGCCGCGCGCTCGTCATCGGCATCGGCATCAACATCCGCCATATGCCCGACAGTGCGGCCTACGCGGTGACACGGCTTGCCGATCACGGCGCCAACATTTCGCCTGAAGAGCTTTTCGCCCATCTCTTCAGGGAGATGGCGCAGGTTCTGGGTGTTTGGGATGAGGGCCGGGGCACGCCCGAAATCAGCCGGCGCTGGCGCGAGGTCGCCTGCGGCATCGGCGAAAAAATCACCGTGAACCTGCCGGATCGCTCGCTTGTTGGCACATTCGCAGGTATCGATGACAAAGGTTTTTTGCTGCTCGATACCGGATTGGGCGCGCTGACGTCGATCGCCGCTGGTGATGTATTTTTTCAAGGAATGGAATAGACAAAGAAAATGGCAAACCAAGAAGAACTGGTGTTTCTGCCGCTTGGCGGCGTCGGCGAGATCGGCATGAACCTCGCCCTCTACGGCTATGGAACGCCGGAGAAGCGCCAGTGGATCATGGTCGATTGCGGCGTGACATTTCCGGGACCGGATCTGCCGGGCGTTGATCTCGTGCTGCCGGATATCCGTTTCCTCGCCAGCCAGCGCAGCCATCTCAAGGCGATGATCATCACTCATGCGCATGAGGATCACTACGGCGCCATGAACGATCTGTGGCCGGGCCTCAATGTGCCCGTCTATGCCTCGCCGTTTACCGCCGGCATGCTGGAGGCGAAACGCAACTACGAAGGTTCGCGCGCCGAAATCCCGGTGACGATCTTCAAGGCCGGCGACCGTATCAATATCGGTCCGTTCGAGATCGAGGCGGTCGGCGTCAACCATTCGATCCCCGAGCCGATGTCGCTGGTCATCCGCACGCCGCTCGGCAATGTCGTCCATACCGGCGACTGGAAGATCGACCATGCACCGTCGCTCGGACCGTTCACCGACGAGGCGCGCTTCCGTAAGATCGGCGACGAAGGCGTGCTGGCGCTGATGTGCGACAGCACCAACTCCATGCGCGAAGGCGTTTCGCCTTCCGAGGAGGAGGTCTCCGAAGGCCTGCGCCAGATCATCGAGGCGGCCGAGGGCAGGGTAGCGATCACCACCTTCTCGTCGAATGTCGGCCGCATCCGCTCGATCGCCCAGGCCGCAGACGCAGCCGGCCGCGAAGTCCTTTTGCTCGGCTCCTCGCTGAAACGCGTCGTCGGCGTCGCCCGCGATATCGGCATCATGGAAGGCCTGAAGCCCTTCATCGCCGAGGACGAATACGGTTATATCCCGCGTGACAAGATCGTGGTGATCCTGACCGGCAGCCAGGGCGAACCGCGCGCGGCCCTTGCCAAGATCGCCCGCGACGAGATGCGCCATGTGGCGCTGACGTCAGGCGATACGGTGGTCTTTTCCTCGCGCACCATTCCCGGCAACGAAAAGGCGATCATCGAAATCAAGAACGGCTTGATCGAGCAAGGTATCAAGATCGTCACCGACAGCGACGCGCTCGTCCACGTCTCCGGCCACCCACGCCGCAGCGAACTGGTGCAGATGTACCAATGGACACGCCCGCAGATCCTCGTGCCCGTCCACGGCGAGGCCGCGCATCTGACGGCCCAGGCCGAGCTCGGCGCATCCGCCGGCATCAAGACCATTCCGCGGGTCCGCAACGGCAATATCCTGCGCCTTGCGCCCGGCCCGGCCGAGGTCATCGGCGATGCACCGCATGGCCGCATCTTCAAGGACGGCAAGCTGATCGGCGATTTCGAGGAAATGGGCATCGGCGACCGCCGAAAGCTCTCTTTCGTCGGCCATGTCTCCGTCAACGTCCTGCTCGACACCCGTTATGACTTCGTAACCGATCCCGATCTCATCGCCTTCGGTCTGCCGGAATTCGACGACGAGGGCGAGGACATGGAGGATACGCTTTATGACGCCGTGCTCGGCGCCGTCGAAAGCATCCCGCGCGCGCGCCGCAAGGATCTCGACATGGTCCGCGAGGCGATCCGCCGCGCCGTCCGCTCCACCGCCAACGAGGCCTGGGGCAAGAAACCGATCGTGACGGTGTTCGTTACGCGTCTTTGAGGGGACGGAGAGGTCGCGGCGACTTTGGAATAGCGACAGGGCCGCGGGTCGATCTTCCCCCTTGAGGGGGAGATGCCCGGCAGGGCAGAGGGGGGTATTGCCGGGGTCGGCAGCCTTTTCCCTTTGCTGCAGCCCACACTCGGGAGGACAAGACATGCTCGGACGCGTCAATCACATCGCCATTGCCGTGCCGGATCTTGGCATCGCGACCACGATGTATCGCGATACGCTCGGCGCCCGCGTCTCGCAGGCCCAGGCCTTGCCGGAGCATGGCGTCACCGTGGTCTTCGTCGAGCTCCCCAACACCAAGGTGGAACTGCTCGAACCGCTCGGCCCCGAGTCGCCGATTGCGGCTTTCCTGGAGAAAAATCCCTCCGGCGGCATGCACCATATCTGCTACGAGGTGGACGATATCGTCGCTGCGCGTGACACGTTGAAGGCGGCCGGCGCGCGGGTGCTCGGAGACGGCAATCCGAAGACCGGAGCCCATGGAAAACCTGTGCTTTTCCTGCATCCGAAGGACTTCAACGGCACCTTGATCGAGCTCGAACAGGTATGATTCCCACAGCTGTGACATCACGCCGGGGTCTCTCGGTTTGAGCTTGCCCGCCTTTCAGCCTATAAGGGCGCCAATTCTTCGAACCGGAATCGAGTCGAAATCATGCCTCTTTTGACGGTCGCGGCCATCTATTTCATCATCTGGTGGACCGTGCTCTTCATCGTCCTTCCGCTTGGTTATCGCACCCAGCAGGAAGACGGTGAGGTGACCATAGGGACTGTGGAAAGCGCTCCCGCCCGGTTTCGCGGCGGCCGCGTCGTGCTGCTGACGACGGTGATCTCGACACTGCTCTATGTGGGCTACTACGTCGCATCCGCCTATTTCGGCGTCGGCATCGGCGACATTCCGGTGATCGTCCCGACCTTCGAATAGGTGGACGAGTAGGCGGCAGAATAAGGCGGGTCGTCGGGAGCCCGTCATTTCCCTGTCATGATTTGCAGGCATAGGAAGCGGCGACGAAGGCATTCGCGCTTTATTCGTTCCGGGTGACGAGAAAGCAAAAAAAAACAAGGCGGTTAAGCCTTGTTTTCAAGTTTCGCGTGATCCTTAACCGTTACCGGGGCTGCGACAAGCGCGCCTAAGATCTGATCCTCCCAAGACTTGACCGCGAAATGACAAGAATTTGAACTCCTTGCCTCTTTTGTGAGCTGAACCTAGCTCAAAGGATGTGCTTTGTCATCCGCTTTTTTGTATTTTTGCTACACTTCGATAAAATTTTTTAGTTGACAAAAATGTCGCGCGCTTGCCACGAAATTTCCGCTTTTGCCGGGTCTGGAAGTGTCGGCGCAGATTCGTGAACAACGTGCGATTCATGCTGGGGCGGGTTCCCTTGGAGCCTCGGAACGGCTATGTACCCTCCCAATATTGTTGAAGAAAACGGCCGATTCCTCGCGTGATGAGGATAGGCCGGCAACCTCGGAAATCGCGATGCGCCTGTCCCGCTATTTTATGCCCATCCTGAAGGAAAACCCCAAGGAAGCGGAAATCGCGTCCCACCGGCTGATGCTGCGTGCCGGCATGATCCGCCAGCAGAGCCAGGGCATCTATTCCTGGCTGCCGCTCGGCAAGCGCGTGCTCGACAAGGTCAATGCCATCATCCGCGAGGAGCAGAATCGCGCCGGCGCCATCGAGGTGCTGATGCCGACGCTGCAATCCGCCGAACTCTGGCAGGAAAGCGGCCGCTACGACGCCTATGGCAAGGAAATGCTGCGCATCAAGGACCGCCAGGAGCGGCCGATGCTCTACGGCCCCACCAACGAGGAAATGATCACGGATATCTTCCGGTCCTACGTCAAATCCTACAAGAACCTGCCGCTCAACCTTTATCACATCCAGCTGAAGTTCCGTGACGAGATCCGTCCGCGCTTCGGCACCATGCGCTCGCGCGAATTCCTGATGAAGGACGCCTATTCCTTCGATCTGACCAAGGAAGACGCCGAGCATTCCTATCGCAAGATGTTCACCGCCTATCTGCGCACCTTCTCGAGACTGGGCCTGCGTGCCATTCCGATGCGCGCCGATACTGGCCCGATTGGCGGCAACCTGTCCCACGAATTCATCATCCTTGCCGATACCGGCGAGTCGGAAGTGTTTTCGCACAAGGATTTCGTCAATTTCGACATCCCCGGCACGGACACCAATTTCGACAATGTCGAGGCCATGCAGGCGGTCTTCGACAAGTGGACGTCGGTTTACGCCGCGACCTCGGAAATGCACGACGAGGAGGCGTTCAATGCCATCCCCGAGACCGATCGTCTTTCCGCCCGCGGCATCGAGGTCGGCCATATCTTCTATTTCGGCACCAAATATTCCGAGCCGATGGGCGCCAAGGTGCAGGGGCCGGACGGCAAGGAACACCCTGTCCACATGGGTTCCTACGGCATCGGCCCGACACGCCTTGTTCCCGCCATCATCGAAGCATCGCATGACGACAACGGAATCATTTGGCCGGCATCGGTCGCGCCGTTCGACGTCGTGGTCATCAACATGAAGCCCGGCGACGAGGCCTGCGACCGAATCTGCGAAACGCTCTATGGCGGTCTCGCAACGGTCGGCAAGGACGTGCTCTACGACGATACGGACGAGCGCGCCGGCACCAAGTTCGCGACCGCCGACCTGATCGGCGTGCCGGTCCAGGTGATTGTCGGACCCCGCTCCGCCGCGTCAGGCGAAGTGGAGGTCAAGGACCGCAAGACCGGTGAGCGCGAAACGCTGACCGTCGAAGCGGCCATGAACAGGCTCGCCGGCCGATAAGCCGGCAGGCGGCCGGAGCAATTCCAGGAAAAGTGTGAAGCGGTTTTCCGTCCGGAATTGCGACCACCAGATTGAGGAAATGGCATGGCGAGTGTCGCGGCGAATGGTGAAGCGGTAAAGGCGGGTGGTTCGCCCGCGGCCGGTCCTTTCTCGGCCTTCGAGCGGATGGTCGCCTGGCGTTACCTGCGCTCGCGCCGCCGCGAGGCCTTCATCTCGGTGATCGCCGGCTTCTCCTTCATCGGCATCATGCTCGGCGTCGCGACGCTGATCATCGTCATGGCTGTCATGAACGGGTTCCGCACCGAGCTCATCTCGCGCATCCTCGGTATCAACGGCCACATGATCGTCCAGCCGATCGACGGACCGCTCACCGACTACGCCGAGCTCACCCAGAAATTCGCGGCCGTGCCGGGCGTCCGCATGGCGCTGCCCCTGGTCGAGGGCCAGACGCTGGCATCGGGCCGCGGTGGTGCGGGTTCCGGGGCGCTGGTGCGCGGCGTTCGCCCGGAAGATCTCGAAAAACTGTCCGAAGTCGCCGGCAACGTCAAATCGGGCAACATGGTCGGCTTTGCTTCGGGGCAGGGCGTACTGGTCGGCTCCAGGCTCGCCGCCCAGCTCGGCCTCTCCGCCGGTGACCAGATCACGCTGATCTCGCCGGAAGGCGACGTGACGCCGATGGGCGTCAATCCGCGCGTCAAATCCTATCCGGTCTCCGGCATTTTCGAGATCGGCATGTCGGAATACGACGCGACGATCATCTATATGCCGCTCGAGGAATCGCAGCTCTATTTCAATGCCGAAGGCCTCGTCCAGTCGATCGAGCTGTTCGTCGACAATCCGGATAATATCGACGACCTGCGCCCGAAGATCGAGGCGGCGGCGGGCCGCCAGATCTTCATCACCGACTGGCGCCAGCGCAACCAGACCTTCTTCTCCGCGCTTCAGGTGGAGCGCAACGTCATGTTCATGATCCTGACCCTGATCGTGCTGGTGGCGGCGCTCAACATCATCTCCGGCCTGATCATGCTGGTGAAGGACAAGGGCAGCGATATCGCCATCCTGCGCACCATGGGCGCGGGTGCGGGGGCGATCATGCGCATCTTCTTCATGACCGGGGCGGCGATCGGCATCGTCGGAACGTTTGCCGGCGTCCTGCTCGGCGTGCTCGTCTGTCTCAACGTCGAATCCATCCGCCAGTTCTTCTCCTGGGTCTCGGGCACTATTCTCTTTGACCCGCAACTTTATTTCCTCAGCCAGCTGCCGGCGGAGATGAGCTTTGGCGAGACCTTCTCGGTGGTCATGATGGCGCTCGTCCTCTCCTTCATCGCGACCATCCTTCCGGCCTGGCGAGCCTCCCGGCTCGATCCTGTCCAGGCCCTCCGATACGAATAGGACCCACATCCTTCATGGCACCCAAAACCGTCTTGCAGCTCTCGGGCGTCGAACGTCACTATGGCCAGGGCGAGACCACGCTTTCGATCCTGAAGGGGGCTGATTTCGACCTGAAGACCGGCGAGATCGTCGCGCTGGTCGCCCCGTCCGGCACGGGCAAGTCGACGCTTCTGCATCTCGCCGGCCTGCTCGAACATCCCGACGCCGGCGAAGTCTTTCTCGCCGGGCATGCCTGCAACGGACTTCCCGATGCGGAGCGGACCGCGATGCGCCGCAACCAGATCGGTTTCGTCTATCAGTTCCACCATCTCCTGCCGGAATTTTCCGCGGTTGAGAACATCATGATGCCGCAGCTGATCGCCGGCCTCTCCAAGGCCGAGGCAAAGGAGCGGGCGGCTCAGCTTCTGGACTACATGCGCATCGGCCACCGCGCCGAGCATCGCCCCTCCGAACTGTCCGGCGGCGAACAGCAGCGCGTGGCGATCGCCCGTGCCGTCGCCAACGCCCCGCGCGTGCTTCTCGCCGACGAACCGACCGGCAATCTCGACCCGAAGACCGCATCCTATGTCTTCGACGCGCTGGAGGCGCTGGTGCGCCAGTCGGGCCTCGCGGCCCTGATCGCCACCCACAACCACGACCTCGCCAGCCGCATGGACCGTCGCGTGACGATCGAGGGCGGCAAAGTCGTCGAGATGTGAAGAGGCGGACATGCGTGCGTCTGGATCCTCGGGTCGGGCCCGAGGATGACGCCGCTGGGTGGTGTGCTCCGCCCATTCCTCCGTCATCCTCGTCCTCGGGTTAAACCCGAGGATGACCCCAGGATACACCCTCCAGGCGCCAGTCTATCCGGGCATGCCTGACACTCCCTCGAGGCAGCTTTCAGCGCCCCGTCCGAAATTGTTCATGCCCGGATGGCCATCCAGTCCCGATGTATGCGCATGCCTGAAAGCCAAACGAAAATCCCGCCGTTAATCTCTCGTTTACCAGGTGAGGGAGGATATCGCGATATGTTTGTTTCCGGTCTGTTCTTTTATTGACTCTCAAACAAAATGAGAACAAAATAAAAACATAAGAGAACACGGGAGACGACGATGACTGACCTGCTTCGTGACATTGCCGCATTCGCTTCCATCGCCACCTTCGTGGCCAGCCTTTCCATGATCATGATGGCCATGTGATCGGAGATCCAGCCGGTCCCTCGGCCGAAAGGCGTTGAGGAGGGAAATCCGAACTAGACTCTCAAAGCCCTGCGCCAGACAATAGCCTGATTCATGAGATTGTTCCCGCTTCATCAAACGGGTAAGGCGCAGGCATGGCAGACACAACGGACGTAAAATCGGGATCGGTAGAGCTGGGAACCAGCCCTCAATTCGTTCACCTGCGCGTCCATTCCGCCTATTCGCTTCTCGAAGGCGCCTTGCCGCTCAAGAAGATCCTCTCGAAGGCGATCGCGGACAATCAGCCTGCGATCGCGATCACCGACACCAACAATCTGTTCGTCGCGCTGGAATTCGCCCAGAAGGCGATCGGCGACGGCCTGCAGCCGATCATCGGCTGCCAGCTGTCGATCGATATGGAAGACCAGTCCGACGAGCGTCGCAACAGCCACCAGCAGCTCGCCAAGCTGCCGGCGATCGTCGTGCTGGCGGCCAATGCCGTCGGTTACGAACGGCTTGTGGACCTGATCAGCCGCGCCTATCTCGGTGACGAGGGGCATCAGTCCATCCATATCAGCCGCTCCTGGCTGGAGGACGGCAGCACCGAAGGCCTGATCGCGCTGACCGGGGCAGGAAGCGGTCCGGTCGACGTGGCTCTGAAGGAAGGCAATGCTACGCTTGCCGAAGCGAGGTTGCTGAAGCTCAAGGAGATCTTCGGCGATCGGCTCTATGTCGAACTGCAGCGCCACGGCGCTTACGATCGGCGCCACGAGCACAAGATCGTCACGCTCGCCTACGACCACGACCTGCCGTTGGTTGCGACCAACGAGGCCTTCTTTCCTACCAAGGCCGATTACGATGCCCATGACGCGCTGATGGCGGTCGCCCACAACGCGATCGTCTCGGACGATACGCGATTCCGCCTGACGCCGGACCATTATCTGAAGAGCCGTGCGGAGATGGCAAAGCTGTTTGCCGACCTGCCGGAGGCGCTCGAAAACACCGTCGAGATCGCGCAGCGCTGCTCCTTCGTGCTGAAGACCCGCAATCCGATCCTGCCGCGCTTCACCGGCGCCACCGACGATCCGGCGGAAGCCGAGCGCGCCGAGGCGGAGGAGCTGCGCCGCCAGTCCGTCGAAGGCCTCGAAGAGCGCATCGCAACGCTCGGCATGACGCGCGGTTATACCGAACAGGATTATCGGGAGCGGCTGGATTTCGAGCTTAGCGTCATCGAGAAGATGAAGTTTCCGGGCTACTTCCTGATCGTTGCCGACTTCATCAAATGGGCGAAGCAGCAGGGCATCCCGGTCGGCCCGGGCCGTGGTTCGGGTGCGGGCTCGCTGGTCGCCTATGCGCTCACCATTACCGACGTCGATCCGCTGCGCTTCTCGCTGCTGTTCGAGCGCTTCCTCAATCCCGACCGCGTCTCGATGCCGGACTTCGACATCGACTTCTGCCAGGATCGCCGCGAAGAGGTGATCCGCTACGTGCAGCAGAAATACGGTCGCGAGCAGGTGGCGCAGATCATCACCTTCGGTTCGCTGCAGGCGCGCGCCGCGTTGCGCGACGTGGGCCGTGTGCTCGAAATGCCCTATGGCCAGGTCGACAAGATCTGCAAGCTGGTGCCAAACAACCCGGCCAACCCGACCCCGCTGTCGAAGGCGATCGAGGAGGATCCGAAATTCCAGGAGGAGGCCGACAAGGAACCGGTCGTCGCGCGTCTCCTCGATATCGCCCAGAAAATCGAAGGCCTCTACCGCCACGCCTCGACCCACGCCGCCGGGATCGTCATCGGCGACCGTCCGCTGTCGAAACTAGTGCCGATGTATCGGGACCCGCGCTCGGACATGCCGGTCACCCAGTTCAACATGAAATGGGTGGAGCAGGCGGGTCTGGTGAAGTTCGACTTCCTCGGCCTGAAGACGCTGACGGTCCTGAAGACCGCGGTCGATTTCTGCCGCAAGCGCGGCATTGAGGTCGATCTCGCCAAGATCCCGCTCGACGACGCCAAGACCTACGAGATGCTCTCGCGCGGCGAGACGGTCGGCGTGTTCCAGGTGGAAAGTGCGGGCATGCGCAAGGCGCTGATCGGCATGCGGCCGGACTGTATCGAGGACATTATCGCGCTCGTGGCGCTTTATCGTCCGGGCCCGATGGAGAACATTCCGACCTATAATGCCCGCAAGCACGGCGAGGAGGAGATCGAGTCGATCCACCCGACGATCGACCATCTGCTGAAGGAGACGCAAGGGGTTATCGTCTATCAGGAACAGGTGATGCAGATCGCCCAGGTGCTGTCGGGCTATTCGCTCGGCGAGGCCGACCTGCTGCGCCGCGCCATGGGCAAGAAGATCAAGGCGGAGATGGACCAGCAGAGCGAACGCTTTGTTGATGGCGCCATCAAGAACGGCGTCTCCAAGCCGCAGGCCAACAACATCTTCGAACTGCTGGCAAAATTCGCCAACTACGGCTTCAACAAGTCACACGCCGCGGCCTACGCCATCGTCTCCTACCAGACGGCCTTCATGAAGGCGCATTATCCGGTGGAGTTCCTCGCCGCCTCGATGACCTACGACATGTCGAACAGCGAGAAACTGAATGATTTCCGGCAGGATGCCGGCCGCCTCGGCATCTCAGTCATTCCGCCGTCGGTGCAGACCTCGTTCCGGCATTTCGAGACCGGCGACAACAGGATCTATTACGCGCTGGCCGCCATCAAGGGCGTCGGCGAGTCGGCGGTCGACCACATCACCGAAGTGCGCGGCGATGTGCCGTTTGCCAGCATCGAGGACTTCTGCCTGCGGATCGACCCGAAACAGGTCAACCGCCGCGTCATGGAAAGCCTGATCTCGGCGGGTGCCTTCGATTGTTTCGGCCGCGATCGAGCCGAGTTGAGCGGCGGCCTCGACCGCATCATCGGTTATGCCCAGCGCGCGCAAGGGGAGAAGGTGAGCGGCCAGCACGACATGTTCGGCTCGTCCTCCGCCTCCGGGCCGGAAACGCTGATTTTCCCGGCGTTCACGCCGTGGATGCCGTCCGAAAAGCTGATGCGCGAATATCAGGTGCTCGGCTTCTATCTCTCGGCCCATCCGCTCGATGCCTATGCCAACGTGCTCGCCAAGATGCGCGTCCAGAATTTCGCGGACTTTTCCGCCGCCGTGAAACAGGGCGCCACCGCCGGCCGGCTTGCCGGAACGGTGACCAGCAAGCAGGAGCGCAAGACCCGTACCGGCAACAAGATGGGCATCGTCACCTTCTCGGACGCGACCGGCCAGTTCGAGGCGGTGCTGTTCTCGGAGGGGCTGGCGCAATATCGAGACCTGCTCGAACCCGGCAAGTCGCTGGTCATCACCGTGCAGGCGGAAGAGCGGCCGGAAGGCATCGGCCTGCGCATCCAGACGGCGCAGTCGCTCGAGGAAAAGTCGGTGCAGATGCAGAAGGCGCTGCGCGTCTTCGTCCGCGACTCAGGCCCGATGCGCGCGGTTGCCCGGCACCTCAATGCCCGGGGCGACGGGCTGGTGTCCTTCGTCATCATCAAGGATGACGGCAAGCGGGAAATCGAGGTGGAGCTGACGGAAAAATACCGCATCTCGCCGGAAATCGCCGCGGCGCTGAGGACGGCGCCGGGCGTTCTCGATGTCGAGCTGGTCTAGGAGACTTTAATAGAGGCCGTAGGCGCGGGGCTTGGCGTCCGTCCGCCGCTGACTGACCGGCTGCGGTCTGGTGATCGACGACTGCATCTGCGCTTCGGCGACCCGCTGCGCCGGCTGGGTGATGGTGATGAAATCGGTGCCGTCGCCGGTGTCCGGGCCGATGCCCTGGTCGTTGATCGTCAGGGACGAACCGTCGCTGATCAGCGTTTCGATCCGGTCGCGAATGTCGGCCGGGATTTCGATGCGGCTGAGGGCCTGTGCGGCAGCACCGGGCGCGTAAGGGTTGTCGGCCACAGTGATCCCGAGCCGCTGCTTCACCGCGGCGCTGAGGCCATTCGGCACGGTGATGCTGTGCCATTCAGCCGTCTCTTCCTTGCGTTCGACCTTGTCGACGCTGAAGAAGTGTGTGCCGAGCGCGATTTCGGGATCCTTGATGCCGACCGGAGCCTCGAACACGGGCTGGAAATTCCGGCGCACCATGATCTGACCCATCGGCGGCCGCGGCTTGCCGGCGGTCTCATAGAGCGAGGCCAGGAATTCCGGCGTCACCAGCGCGCCCTTGGGCGACAGGTTCTTCCAGCGCTTGAAGCCGGCAATCGCGCTGCGGGTCATCGGACCGGCGGAGCCGTCGCCGCCACCGGTGTCGAAACCGAGCTGTTGCAGCAGGATCTGGGCATCCATCAGCGTCTCGCGGTCGCCGCGGCGGGTGATCAGGATGCGAAGCGGTGCGACCTCCTCCGTTGCGGCCGTGGCCGGTTTGGTCGCCTGCGGCGACGCGCCGGTGGTCGGGTGGATGATCGAGGGATTGTTCGGAGCGACGTTCATCGCCACTTCGACAGGCTTGGCGCTGCTGCCGATCGACGAGGTCCTGAGCTCGACGTCGGAAAGCAGCGGCCCGGTCGGCAGCGGCTTGCGCGGCAGGAACAGGTTGGCGTTCTCGATCAGCTGCGGCACCACCGGCGCGTCGGTGATGATCACATGCGCACCGCGCTCGGTGATCTGGTAGAGCGATCTGGCGAAGGCGCCCGGCATGCGCACGCAACCATGCGAGGCGGGATAGTTCGGGACGCTGTTTGATTCGTGAAGCGCGACGCCCGACCAGGTCAGGCGCTGCATCCACGGCATGGGCGCATTCGAATAGAGATTGGATTCGTGATATTTCTGCTTTTCGAGGATCGAAAAGATGCCGCTCGGCGTCGAATGGCCTTCCTTGCCGGTCGACACTTTCGAGGTGGCGACCACCGTTTCGCCGTCATAGACGACCAGCGACTGCTTGTCCTTGGAAACGATGATCTGCAGCGTGCGGGCACCTTCCGCAAAAGCTGCATGCGACAGCATGGTCGCAGACAAAAGACCTAACCCGAACACCAGGCGACGCAACATGACCGACCCCATACGCAATACAAGACCGGCACATTAGCGCATGAGGTTTAAGGAAGGTTATCCGCGCCGCGAGTAGTTTTAACGTTATGGTTAATAACGGATCACATTTCATTGATCCCGGCGGCGGCTTCCGAAAGTATATCCGGTCTCGACCGCGGCCTTGCCGAACTTGTCGCGCAGCTTGTCCATCGCCGCTTCCGCAGCCGCGCGGCGGCCGGCCTGGCGGTCGACGAGGTCGGGGGGATCGGCAAGCGTCGGGTTGCCGAGATCGGTGACGCCGATGCCGAGCAGGCGGAATTTGGTGCCGTCGGTCTCCTTTTCCATCAGCGACAGGCCGGTCCTGAAAATACGGTCGGCGAGCTGGGTCGGGTCCTCAAGCCGCTTGTTGCGGGTGCGGCTCTTGAAATCGGCGGTCTTCATCTTGAGGACGACGGTCTGCCCGGCAATGCCGTGTTTCTTCAGCCGCATCGAAACCTTTTCGGAAAGCCGGCGCAGGATCGGCACGAGGTCGTCATAACCCGCGATGTCGTCAAAAAAAGTGGTCTCGGCCGAAACGCTCTTTGCCGCGTCGTTGACATGCACCTCGCGGTCGTCGATGCCGCGCGAGAGGCGATAGAGCCGTTGGCCCATCGTGCCGTAGCGGCGCATCAGGTCGGCTTCCTGCATGGTCTGGAGTTGGCCGATGGTGCGGATCCCGTCTGCCTCCAGTGTCGCGTTGAAAGCCTTGCCGACGCCCCAGATGGTGGTGACGGGGCGGGCCGCCAGGAATTCCAGCGCCTCTTGCCGGCCGATCACCGAAAAGCCGCGCGGCTTCTGAAGATCCGAGGCGACCTTTGCGAGGAATTTGCAGTAGGAGAGGCCGACCGAAATGCTGATGCCGATCTCGTCCTGCACCCGCTTGGCGAATTTCGCAAGGATGCGGGCCGGCGGGGCGTGATGCAGCCGTTCGGTGCCGGCGAGTTCGAGAAAGGCCTCGTCGATCGACAGCGGCTGAACCAGCGGCGTCAGATCGTGCATCATCGCGCGCACCTGCCGGCCGATGGTGACATATTTTTCCATATTGGGCGGGATCACGACGGCGTCCGGGCAGAGTTCCAGCGCCTTGAACATCGGCATCGCCGAGCGCACGCCGTTGATGCGGGCGATATAGCAGGCCGTCGAGACGACGCCGCGTTTGCCGCCGCCGATGATCACCGGCTTGTCGGCGAGTTCCGGGTTGTCGCGCTTTTCGATCGTCGCATAGAAGGCATCGCAATCGATATGCGCCAGCGTCAATGCGTAGAGTTCGTTGTGATAGACGAGACGCGGGCTGCCGCAGGCGCGGCAACGGCGCACCTCCGCCTTCTGCTCCGCAAGGCAGTCGCGACAGAAGCCGGGTGTCTTGTCAGGCGTAGGCGTCATGGCAGAGAACAAAGGTTGAACACCGCGACGTTAAGGCCTAAGCTCGTGAGTCACAAGGGAGAGCATAGAGGTTTGGCGTGGATATCGATCTTCGTTTCGAGCCCGTGACGGCAGAGCGCTGGGGGGATTTCGAAATGCTCTTCGGCCCGCAGGGTGCCTTCTACCACTGTTGGTGCGTCGCTCTGCGCCTGCCGCATGCGGTGCGCACCAAGATGCAGCCGCAGGAGCGGAAGGATCATATCCACGACCGTATAAATGCTGGTCCGCCGCCCGGCATTCTGGCTTACGCGGAGGGTGAACCGGTGGCCTGGGTGCAGGTCGGACCGCGCCATGATGTGCCGCAGTTCAATTCGCCGCGCACCGTTTCGCGCCCGCTGGAGGAGGCGGATGCAACCGATCCCTCCGTCTGGGCGGTCAGCTGTTTTTTCCTGACGCCGAAGCTCAGGGGCAAAGGACTGAGCCACCGCCTGCTGTCTGGCGCCGTCGACTATGCACGGCATATGGGAGCGCGGTTTGTCGAGGCCTGTCCGATCGATCATGTGAAGCAGTCGAAATCGGTGACGCTGTGCATAGGCTCGACGGCGATCTTCGACGCCGCCGGCTTCGAAGTGGTGGAGCGCCGCAAGGACGGACGACCGCTGATGCGGCTGGAACTTTAGATGTCAGGCGGCTTTGGACTGGATATGGGTATAGATCAGTTCGGCAGCATGACCCCAGTCCGTCGCCCGGATGATGCCGTCGTCCGGCTTCGGCGCCAGAAGGTGGAGCGGAGAGTCGGGCATCATATGGAGGACGAAGCATTCTGCGACGTGATCCCGCACCGAGTGCAGGTTATGCGCCATGTCATCGATGAAGACGCAGGGCAGGGGGCGTCCGTCGTGCAGACGCTGCATGATCGGTCCCTTGGGTTCCTCGCTGGCGATCAGCGGGAAGGTGAGGCCGATCCGGTCGAGAAGCCGGCGGCGGTGCTCCTGGTAGCGCGGCGGCATCGCGGTGAGGAACACGACGTCGGCATCCTTCGACAGCGCGTCGAGCGTCTGGACGACGAAGTCGAAGGGGATCTGCCAGTTTTCCTGGGCTTCGAAAAAGGCCTCGATCAACCGACGCACGTCCGGATGTTCGAGCGCGAGCTGCGTCTCTATGGAAACGATATTGCCGGTGAGCCGGAACGAGCGCGGCAGCAGTTCATGGCCTTCGCCGCGCAGAAAGTCCTGGAAGGGAGCCACGAAGTGCAGCACCACGTCGTCGATGTCGCAGACGACGAGCGGCCGGTCGCCGAGGCGCACATGGGAAAGGTCGAGGATCTCGCTCATCTCAATAGTCGCCGGAATCGAGCCCGGGTCCGGAATAGTGGTGCGAGGCGGCCGCCACGGTTTCAGGCTTCGTATCCGTCGCCTCGCAGAAGGCCAGCAGAGTCGGCTCATGCCCCATCAGGAAATCGATCATGCCGGCGAGAAAGCCCGGATCGTTCACCGCATTTCGCAGCTGATTGGGCTGGACGCCGGAAAGGGCGAGGAAACGGCCGAGCATATCGGGCTCGTTGGCGAGCCATCCGAGAATGGCGGCCGCGGTCTCTTCCGCCTGGGGTCTGCTGTTTCGAGTATTACCGGGGTCGCGCCGCATTGTCTGCCGAGTTACCTCTTTTTCAACTATATGGCTTTACCGTGCCTGATAGGCGCTCTGTGGAATCGGCCGTTCCGGGAGCTTATATACTGAAGGCACTCATGCAAGCCGGGATTTAAGGAACGGATCGCTATGCCCAAACGGGTCATGATCGTCGAGGACAACGAGCTGAACATGAAGCTCTTCCGCGACCTGATCGAAGCATCGGGATACGATACCATCCAGACCCGCAACGGTATGGAAGCGCTTGATCTGGCACGAAAATATCGCCCAGACCTGATTTTGATGGACATCCAGCTGCCCGAGGTTTCTGGCCTCGAAGTCACCAAATGGCTGAAGGAAGACGACGAGCTGCATGTCATTCCGGTGATCGCGGTGACCGCCTTTGCGATGAAGGGCGATGAGGAGCGCATTCGCCAGGGTGGATGCGAGGCCTATGTCTCGAAACCCATTTCAGTGCCGAAATTTATCGAGACAATAAAGACATATCTCGGCGACGCATGAAAACGGGACGGACCTCATGACGGCGCGGATACTTGTAGTCGACGATATTCCGGCGAATGTGAAGCTGCTCGAAGCCAGGCTTCTGGCCGAATATTTCGATGTCCTGACCGCCGACGACGGTTACAAGGCGCTGGCGATCTGCGACAGCACCCATGTGGACCTGATCCTGCTCGACATCATGATGCCTGGTATCGACGGTTTCGAGGTCTGCGAACGGCTGAAGGCCAATCCGCGCACCGCCCATATTCCCGTCGTCATGGTCACGGCGCTTGACCAACCGTCCGACCGCGTGCGTGGCCTCAAAGCCGGTGCCGACGATTTCCTGACCAAACCGGTCAACGACCTGCAGCTCATTTCACGGGTAAAGAGCCTGGTGCGGTTGAAGACGCTCAGCGACGAGCTGCGCATCCGCGCCGACACCGCCAGCAATATCGGGCTGGAAGACATGCTGAAGGGCGCTGACGGTCGCGACGAGATGGCCCAGGTCCTTCTCGTCGATGGCCGCGCAAGCTCGCAGGAGCGCATCATCAAGGCGCTGAAGCCGGTCGCCGGCGTCATTGCCATGTCCGATCCGCAGGCTGCCCTTTTCGAAGCGGCGGAGAACCCGGTCGATCTGGTGATCGTCAACGCCAATTTCGACGAATACGATCCGCTGAGACTATGCTCGCAGCTTCGCTCGCTGGAGCGCACCCGGTTCCTGCCGCTGCTCCTGGTGACAGAAATGGGTGCTGACGACCTGATCGTCCGGGCGCTCGACCTCGGCGTCAACGACTATATCGTTCGGCCGATCGACCCGAATGAGCTCATGGCCCGCGTGCTCACCCAGATCAAGCGCAAGCGCTACAACGACCGCCTGCGCATGAGTATGCGCCAGACCATCGAGCTTGCCGTCACCGACGGCCTGACCGGGCTCAACAACCGGCGTTATCTCGATAATCACCTCAAGGTACTGTTCAATCGCGCTGCCGCGCGCTCACGGCCGCTGTCCGTCTGCATCACCGATATCGATCGCTTCAAGTCGGTCAACGACGCCTACGGCCACGATGCGGGCGACGAGGTGCTGAAGGAATTCGCGGCCCGCGTCCGCTCGACGGTAAGGGGAGCCGATCTTGCCTGCCGTTACGGCGGCGAGGAATTCGTGGTTGTCATGCCCGATACCGATTCGATGTCGGCCGCAGTGATTGCCGAACGGCTTCGCAGCATCATCGAAAGTCAGCCGTTTCATTTGAAGACGGCAGGCATCATGCTCAACATCACGGCATCGCTCGGGATTGCATGCAATGCGCATGGGGCCGAGACACCGGAGCAGCTCATGAAACAGGCCGACCGCGCGCTCTACGAAGCGAAGAATGGCGGGCGCAATCGCGTGGTTGCCGCTGCCGCTTAGAGAATCAGAAAACCCTAAATTGCATGTTGGCCGCCTACAAGGCGGGCGTGCTGTGGAAAAGCCGAAGGTGTCCCCAGTTATTTCAAGCGAGAACCTGATTTTTTACAGGTACGAATTGATGGACCAATTTCATGAACAGTGATCGGTTAATTCTGCTGCTGCAGTGCATTCAAGAAATTCCGAATGTATCCATGGGGCGCTCCAGGCCCGCCAATCGAGAATAGCTGTGCGAATTGGCTTCTCCGAAATTGCATGGCTGAGGAGATAACCAGTGTTCCTCAAGGATGTTCTTGAATTCAGGTCAAGGTTCCAAGAGTTTGATTGCCTTAAGCATATAAAGCCTCGGGGATGATCTTTAATTTTTTACAAGAAAAACAGGCAAAATATGAATAGCGGACGCGAATTTTAACCAACAACAGTGGCAGAACCGGTATCAGATTAAGAATCTGTTGATTTTCTTTTGGTTTTGCGCAATTTTGACGCTTAACGAAGATAACGTTCCCGAAAGGGACGCCGATACCCCATGATGCTCAGGTCCGCCGCATCTCCTGGGTCGTGGGGTCGGTCGACCGGCAGGCATACCAAAGCGGTTCCTCGTGCCGTGATTGCAGGCTGGTCGACCCCCATTTGAAAGCGCCGCTTCCAGCCTCTGGAGCGGCGCTTTTCCATTTCTACGCAGCCTGTCCCGCTCTGGATCATACCGCTCCCGCATCGGCCCGAAAACCGGTGCCGATTGTCGGAGAGCATGATGCGGCAATTTAAGGATCTGGAGCGCCTTGGTGGGGCCGAATGAACGGACGGCGCTAGAGTGATGCCCAAAAGAAAAGGCGCCAAGCCTCTCGGCTGGCGCCCTTCGAGAACCCTCGGATCAAGGTTTACTTGATCTTGGTTTCCTTGAACTCGACGTGCTTCTTGGCGACCGGATCATACTTGGTCTTGGTCATCTTGTCGGTCATCGTGCGGCTGTTCTTCGTGGTGACGTAGAAGAAACCGGTGTCAGCCGTCGACAGCAGCTTGATCTTGATGGTCGTAGCTTTCGCCATGGTGTTCTGCCTCTAAGAAAAAATGAAGCCGCGGACGCGGGTTGGGTCCACGGCGAAATCTGGCGCGAAATTACAAATCGCGCTCGAAAAGTCAACTCCGTTTTGACCGGAAAAGCATTCGGCAGATGGAAACCAGCACATAGAAGCCGAAGAATCCCGCCAAGGCCCAGGCAAAACCGTCATTGCCAGCGATATCGATGGCAGCGCCGATACCCTGCGGACCGGCAACCGTACCGACCGCATAACAGAAGATGAAGGCCGCGTTTGCGGCAGCAAGGTCGGCACCGCTGAGCCGCGACCCGAGATGCGCTAGGCCCACCGTATAGAGGCCGGAGACGCAACCGCCCCAGAAGAACAGGACCACGGCCATCATGATCCAGTTCTGGATCAGGAAGGGCAGGGCAAGCGATCCCGCGACGCCGAGCACCGCCATGGCGGTGAGGAGTGGCCGGCGGTCCCTCAGCTTGTCGGAATAGAGGCCGAGCGGGATCTGGAAGGCCATGTTGCCGATGCCCATCACCGTCAGCAGCAGCGCGGCCTGCGCTTCGGTCAGCGCCGAACGGATCGCATAGATCGGGAACAGCGACAGCCCGCCCGCCGACACCGCACCGAAGGCGAATACCGCCGCCGTCGCTGTCGGAACGAGGAAGATGTAGTGGAAGAAGTGTCGGTCCGGCTTGGTATCCAGCACGGGACTTTCATGGCGGGCGATGAAGATCGGGATGATCGCCAGCATGATGATCGCCGCACCGACCAGGAAAGGCAGGACGCCGTCGCTGCCGAGCGCGGAGAAGAGCAGGGGACCGATCGCGAAGCCGATGGCGAGCACGGTGGCGTAAATGCCGAGAACGAGCCCACGGCGCCTTGGCGGGGCCGCCTCGTTGATCCAGAATTCCGACAGGATGAAAAGCGTCGTCGTTGCGCCGTGGAAGGTGAAGCGCAGCGGGAACCACATCCAGAAGGCATCCGCGTAATAGAAGCCGATGGCGCTGATGGCAGCAATGAGCACCGCGAACATCATGGTGCGCGCCACGCCGCAGTCATGGGCGATTTTGGTGGTGATCGGCGCGGCGACCATCGAGGCGACGCCGGCCATGGCGGCGTTGAGGCCGATCAGGGTGGAGGAGATTCCGCGCTTTTCAAGAATGATGCTGAGGAGCGGCAGGCCGAGGCCGATGGCAATGCCCACGGCACTGATGGCGGATATGGCGGCGATCAGCGACGGCCAGTGAATCTTCTCGACATGGCCGTTGGCGTCTGTCGTCGGCTGAGCCATTCAATGTTCCTTACAGTCGGCTGCGGACGAATCGTCCATGACGCATGAAGTAGAAGGACACCGGGCCTCCAAACGGTAAAGACGGATCGAATGCCATCAGGTTTTTCACGTCCTCCAGAACCGCCTGCGTGATGCGCGGGAGTTTCAGACCCGAAAGCTCGGCAATGTCAAGCCAGCGCACGTCCTGAAGTTCGTTTGAGTCGCCAAGAAGCGCCATGTCGAAGCGGGTTTCGTCGGTAAAGGCGAGAAAGAAGCGCGTATCGTAGCGCCGGACATTGCCGGGCGGCGTGATGGCGCGGGCGACATAACGCAGGCGGGAGAGGTCGGCAGCGCTGTCGCCCGCAAGCCCGGTCTCCTCCTGAAGTTCTCTGAGGGCCGCGAGCGCCAGGGCCCGGGCGCGGGCCGAGGTCATGCGGGCGGTGGTGCCGGCAACCAGCTTTTCGACAACCAGCGGATCGAGATCGGCGCTGAAGGGAAGGGCATGGTCGCGGGCATCGCGCCTGCCGCCGGGAAACACGTAGACGTCAGGCATGAACACATGGCCGCTGCCGCGCCGGCCCATGAGAACCCGCAGGGTGCCGGCGGAACGATCGATCAGGATCAGCGACGCGGCGTCCTTGGGTGTCACGCCGGCCACGCGTGCTTGCTTCGGCGCGTCCATTGCGAACGGAGCCTGTTCCTCGGTAGACGATATCATGCAATCGGTCCGCCCCGGCCGGGATCGACCGCCTCGTCGTCCGTTCCCCCGAAGCCGTGCATCTTCAGCGACCATTGGAAACCGATGACACCACCCTTGATCGGCTGGATGGTCACAAGTGCCGTGAGGATCGCCAGCGGCACCCAGATGGCGAGCTGGACCCAGGGGGAAGCCCTGAAAGTCATGTCGGTCAGCAGGTACCCGGTCATCAGCACGTGACCGACGACGACAATGACGAGATAGGCCGGCAGGTCGTCGGCGCGGTGATGATGGATTTCCTCGCCGCAGACGGCGCAGGTATCGACCGGTTTCAGGAACGCCCGGAACAGGCGACCGGTGCCGCAGGCAGGACAGGTTGAGAGCAAGCCCCGCTTGATGGAGCGGCCGAGCGGCCTTTCGACCTCCTGAGCTCCACCATATCGGACCGTCTGTTCGCCCTGTTCCTGCATTCCTATCTCCTTCGGCCGCTCCGCGGAGGCCGCGTGCCGGGTTGGGTCCGGCCGCGCCGCCCCGATTTATGGAAGGAGCGGGTCGCGGTCGGCAATTTCTTGCCCTCGCTCAGCATCTCGAACTGCAGCGCGCCGGCAAGCGGGATCGCCTGCTTCAGCCGCACGTCAACCGTATCGCCGATCTGGTAGCCGAGACCGGTCTTCTCTCCGGACAGCGCCTGATGCGCCTCGTCGTAGATGAAGTAGTCGTTGCCGAGCGTGGATATAGGTATGAATCCGTCCGCGCCATAGGTCGGAAGCGAGACAAATAGTCCCGCCTTGGTGACGCCGGAGACGCGGCCGACGAATTCCTCGCCAATGCGTTCGCTCAGATGGTGGGCGATCAGGCGGTTGATCGTGTCGCGCTCAGCGGCCATGGCGCGGCGCTCGAAGGTGGAGATCTCGGCGGCGATATCGTCGAGCTGTGCCTCTTCCTCCGGCTTGATGCCGCCTTCGCCGAGCCCCAGCGACCCGACCAGCGCGCGATGCACGATGAGGTCGGCATAACGGCGGATCGGCGAGGTGAAATGCGCGTATTT
The DNA here is from genome assembly GCF_023006505.1 of Neorhizobium sp. SHOUNA12A. GTDB lineage: Bacteria > Pseudomonadota > Alphaproteobacteria > Rhizobiales > Rhizobiaceae > Neorhizobium. Next base: position 26,892 of record NZ_JALBGV010000037.1, on the reverse strand, counting down.
CATCAGGTTGAGGCCGAAATGGCCGATATTATCGGGACTGTAGATCGCCTGGCTCTGGGAGCGCAGCACCATCTCGTTGACCATCACCTGGTGCGCGGTGCCCTCGGCCTTGGCGAGAATGCCGTTGAACGAGTTGGCCCGCATCTGGCCGCCCTTGGCCATCGGAATGCCCAATGTCGCGAGAAACTCGCGCAGCGTCTCCTGCTTGGCAAGCGAGGGCGTGTCGTGGATGCGGTAGATCAGCGCCTGCCGCTTCTTCTCCAGCGTCTCGGCGGCGGCGACATTCGCCTGGATCATCATCTCTTCGATGAGCTTGTGCGCGTCGAGCCGGTCCGGCACGAAGACCCGGTCGACCGTGCCGTCGGGCTTCAGCAGGATCTTGCGCTCCGGCATGTCGAGTTCAAGCGGCTGGCGGCGGTCGCGGCCGCGCTTCATCACCCCATAGGCATGCCACAGCGGCTTCAGGATCGGTTCGAGCAGCGGTCCGCTCTTGTCGTCCGGCTTTCCGTCGATCGCCGCCTGGGCCTGTTGATAGGAAAGCTTGGCGGCGCTCTTCATCATGATCCGGTGGAACGTGTGGCCGGCCTTGCGGCCTTCTTTCGAAAACACCATGCGCACGGCAAGTGCGGGCCGGTCTTCGCCTTCACGCAGCGAGCAGAGATCGTTCGAGATGCGCTCCGGCAGCATCGGTACGACGCGGTCCGGGAAATAGACCGAATTGCCGCGCTTCAAAGCCTCGCGGTCGAGCGGAGAGCCGGTGCGGATATACCAGGAGACGTCGGCGATCGCGACGGTGACGATGACGCCGTCCGGATTGTCGGGCGAGGGGTCCAGCTCGGCATAGACCGCGTCGTCATGGTCCTTCGCGTCGGCCGGGTCGATGGTGATCAGTGGCAGCGAACGCCAGTCCTCGCGCTGGGCCATGGTGGCGGGCTTGGCCGCTTCTGCCTCGTCCATCACCTGTTTCGGGAAGATATGCGGGATGCCGTGCGAATAGACGGCGATCATCGAGATCGCCTTTTCCGAACCGATCGTACCGACGATCGACAGAACCCGGGCGCGGGGAAGACCGAAGCGGCCGGAACGGACGACCTCGCTCTCGACCAGGTCGCCGTCCTTGGCCTCGCCGATATCGGCGGGCTCGATCACCATTTCCTCGCCGCGCCGGTCGATCGGCAGCAGGCGCAATTCTCCATCGGCAAGCTTGTGGACGATGCCGAGCGAGGCCCCGCGGCGCTTGTCGATGATCTTGATAACGCGGGCGGTATAGGCGGGCCCGGTCCGGTCCTTGTTCGGGAAGATTTTTGCGAGCACCCGGTCGTTGAGCCCGGCAGCCGCCACTCTGCCCTTGCCGCGGCTGTCGGACGATTGACGGATGAGCACTGCAGGCGCCGCACCCAGGTCCTCCGGCCATTCGGCCGGGCGGCCGATCAGCTCGCCGTCCTTGTCGCGGGTGGTGATGTCGAGAACGGTGACCGGCGGCAGCGCGTCGGGACGGGTGAGCGACTTGCGGCTCTTCTTGAGAAGGCCTTCTTCCTCCAGCGTCCGAAGCAGGTCCTTCAGCTCGACGCGGGTGTCGCCCTTCAGCCCGAAGGCCTTGGCGATTTCCCGCTTCGACCCCTTGTCCGGGTTTTCGGCGATGAACTCGAGCAGGACATCGCGCGGCGGCACCGCACCGTGGATGATCACCGGCTTTTCCGTTGTGGAAGCGGTGTGGCCGCGGATGGCTTTGTCGGGGCGTTTTCCCTGGTGTTTCGATCTGTCGCGCGGTTCTCTCACGTGCCCGTCTTCTTCGCCTTCGGTGCAGCTGCAGTCTTTTTCGCCGGAGCTTTAGCCTTTGCGGCCGTCTTGGCTTTCGGCGCCGCCTTCTTGGTCGCGGTGGTTGCCTTGGCGGCGGCCTTCTTCGGCTTTGCTTTGGCCGACGGTGCCTTGCCGCCCTTTTCGATGATGAAGGCCATGGCCTGCTCCATCGTTACCGATTGCGGGTCCAGCCCTTTCGGCAACGTCGCGTTGACCTTGCCCCAATTGACGTAGGGGCCGTATTTGCCGTCACGCACGGTGATCGTGCCGCCGTCCGGATGGTCGCCGAGTTCCTTCAGTGCCGCAGGCGTGCCACGGCCGCGGCCACCGCCAGCCGCCACCTTGCTCTGCTTTTCGGCAAGCACGGTCACGGCGCGGTTGAGGCCGATCGAGAACACGTCCTCGATGCTCTCCAGGTTGGCATAGCTGCCGTCATGCAGCAGGAACGGTCCGTAGCGGCCAAGCCCTGCCGAAATCATCTTGGCTGATTCCGGATGTTTGCCGACGTCGCGCGGCAGGTTGATCAGGGCGAGCGCCTTTTCGTGGTCGATGTCCTCGGGCTTCCAGCCCTTGGGCAGCGACGAACGCTTGGCTTCCTTGCCTTCGCCGCGCTGGATATAGGGTCCGAACCGGCCCGAGCGCAGCGTCAATTCCTCGCCCGTATGCGGATCGGCGCCGAGCGCCTTCGGTTCGCTGAGGGCATTCGCTTCCGCATCCGCGCCGCCTTCCGAGGAAAGCTGGCGGGTGTAGTTACAGTCCGGATAGTTCGAGCAGCCAACGAAGGCGCCGTATTTGCCGAGCTTCAGCGACAGGTTGCCGGTGCCGCAGACCTGGCAGATGCGCGGATCGCTGCCGTCCTCCCGCTTCGGGAAGACCAGCGGCGCCAGCGTCTCGTTCAGCGCATCGAGCACGTTGGTGACGCGCAATTCCTTGGTGTCTTCGATCTGGGCGAAGAAATCCTGCCAGAATTCGCGGAGAACCTGCTTCCAGTCCAGTTCGCCGGCAGAGATCTTGTCGAGCTTTTCCTCAAGATCGGCGGTGAAGTCGTATTCCACGTATTTCGTGAAGAAGCTTTCGAGGAAGGCCGTCACCAGCCGGCCCTTCGAATGCGGGATCAGCTTGCGCTTGTCCATGGTCACATATTCGCGGTCACTCAGCGTCTTCAGCGTCGCGGCATAGGTGGAGGGGCGGCCGATGCCGAGCTCTTCCATCTTCTTGATCAGCGAGGCTTCCGAATAACGCGGCGGCGGCTCGGTGAAGTGCTGGCTGGCGTTAACCTTGTTCTTGTCGAGCTTTTCGCGCGCATTGATCTCGGGCAGGCGGCCATCTTCATCGTCGTCCTCGCCCTTTTCGGCGTCCTCGCGGCTGTCCACATAGGCGCCGAGGAAGCCGTCGAACCGGATGACCGAGCCGACGGCGCGCAGGCCCGCCTTCTCGCCCTTGTTGTCGGCGAGGATCTCGACCGTGGTGCGCTCGATTTCGGCGGATGCCATCTGGCTGGCGATGCCGCGCTTCCAGACCAGCTCATAAAGACGGGCCTGATCGGCATCGAGGTAGCGGCGCACCTGGTCCGGCGTGCGGTTGAAATCGGTCGGGCGGATCGCTTCGTGGGCTTCCTGGGCGTTTTTCGCCTTGGTGGAATAGAAGCGCGGCTTTTCCGGCAGGTAACGCTGTCCGAACTGGTCGACGATGGCGCTGCGGGCCGCATCGATCGCTTCCGGCGCCATCTGCACGCCGTCGGTACGCATATAGGTAATGAGACCGACCGTCTCGCCGCCGATATCGACGCCTTCATAGAGCTTCTGTGCCACCTGCATGGTGCGCGAGGCGTTGAAGCCGATATTGGAGGAGGCGGCCTGCTGCAGCGTCGAGGTGGTGAAGGGCGGGCCGGGATTGCGCTTGACGGGCTTGGCTTCGACCGTATCGACCACATAGGCGGCGCCATCGAGCAGCGCCTTCAGGCGGTTGGCGTCCTCGCCGTTCTTGATCGAGCGGCCCTGCAGCCGCTTGCCGTCGGCAGACACGAGGCGCGCCTCGAACTCGTCGCCGCGCGGCGTGCGCAGCAGAGCCGACAGGTTCCAGTATTCTTCAGAGATGAAACGCTCGATCTCCGATTCGCGGTCGCAGACGAGCCGCAGCGCAACCGACTGCACGCGGCCGGCCGAACGGGCGCCCGGCAGTTTGCGCCACAGGACCGGCGAAAGGTTGAAGCCGACCAGATAGTCGAGCGCGCGGCGAGCGAGATAGGCGTCGACCAGCGGCACGTCGATATCGCGCGGATTGGCCATCGCATCGAGCACGGCCTTCTTGGTGATGGCGTTGAAGACGACGCGCTTGACCGGCTTGTCGCCGATCACCTTCTTCTTCCTGAGAAGATCGAGCACGTGCCAGGAAATGGCTTCACCCTCGCGATCCGGGTCGGTTGCGAGGAACAAGGCGTCCGAGCCTTTTACGGCGTCGGAAATGTCCTTCATCCGCTTCTGGGACGCGGGATCGACCTCCCACAGCATTTCGAAGTCCTGATCGGGGAGCACGGAACCGTCCTTGGCCGGAAGATCGCGCACGTGGCCGAAAGAGGCGAGAACCTTGTAGCCGGAGCCGAGATACTTGTTGATTGTCTTGGCTTTGGCAGGAGATTCTACGACGACAACATTCATTTTGCTTCTCTGCAATAGAGGCTTGCCCCGGCACCGTTACGGTCCAGGCGGAAATCTGACCTCCCGACATGGAGGGCGTTTGCCTCGCGGTCAAGGGGCGTGTGCCAAATTATAGGGTACAACGAGATGCAACCTGGGGAAGATATACAATTGGTTGCAATCTTAAATAAATGCGATATGGTCCGCAGCATACCTCAAGGTGAATTTATTTGGACTGACGGTCGGCTTTTTTTGAGAGGACAGAATATGGTTTCTCGGGGTGAGGCGAATGGCCGGCGTGACGACGATACCAGGGAAAATATCGCCTATATAAGGCAGATGCTGGGGGAACTCCGGCAGGTCGCCTTGGGAGAGGGCGCGGACATGCTCTGCTACCTCATCGAAATGGCCTATGTGGAGGCGGGAGACGTCCAGGCGGGCAGGCGCCCCCGTTCAGTCTTCCATCGCGAGTGAGACCATTCCGCCGGCGTGGCGATGCAGCCGGGCGGCGAGATCGAGTTCCAGCAGCACGAGATAGACGGACGAGGCGGGCAGGCCGGTGTGGCGGATGATATCGTCGACATCGACTGGTGTCGGCCCGAGCGCCGAGACGATGACCGCCCGGTCGTCGTCATTGGGCGGCAGCATCTCGCCGCCCTCCTTCGGTTCTTCGACCATCGGCTGGTTGAAGAGATCGAGTTGTGACAGCGGCGCAAGCGCCTCGATCACATCGGCCGATCCTGTGGTGACGATCGCGCCCTGTTTCAGGAGCCCGTTGGTGCCGTGGCAGCGCGGATCGAGCGGCGAACCGGGCACGGCAAAGACCAGACGTCCGAAATCAGTCGCAATTCTTGCGGTGATCAGCGAGCCCGAGCGCTCCGCCGCCTCGATCACCACCACCCCCAGCGAAATGCCGGATATCAGCCGGTTTCGGCGAGGGAAATCCCGCGCACGGGGTTCCCAGCCGAATGGCATTTCGCTGACCGCAAGGCCGGCGCCCTCGGTGATTTCCTCGAGCAAAGGGATGTTTTCCGGCGGATAGGGCTGGTCGAGCCCGCCGGCGAGCACTGCGATTGTTCCGGTTTCCAGGCTGGCGCGATGGGCGGCGGTATCGATGCCGCGGGCAAGGCCTGACGTCACCGTATAACCGGCGCGGCCGCAATCCCTTGCGATCATCGCCGCGAACTTGGCGCCCGATATAGAGGCATTGCGCGATCCGACGACGCCGACGGACGGGCGCGTTGCGGCTGAAAGGTCGCCCTTCATGGCCAGAAGCGGTGGGGCGCCTTCGATCTGACGAAGCGCCGGCGGATAGTCGGGTTCGCCGATGCCGACGAAGCGAGCGCCAAAGCGATGCGCCGCCTCAAGCTCGCGTTCGGCCTCCTGCACGCCGGCAATCCGAATCGCCCTGGTCGCTCCGCCGCGGGCGGAAAGTTCCGGCAGCATGGCAAGCGCGTTTTCCGCCGAGCCGCAATGATTGATGAGGTCTCTGAATGTGGCGGGGCCGACATTGTCGGAGCGGATCAGCCTCAGCCAGGCGATCCTCTGCCTCTCCGTCAGCGCAATTCCTGTTCGTTTCGCGCTGCCGTCCGGCATTGTTTCCCCCGGTCTATCCCTTTTGGCCGATCCTGCTTTCTGTGCCGGCGATCAACCGCTTGATGTTGGCTTCATGCTTCCACCAGGAAATCACCGTCATGACGGCCATGACCAGCGCGATCTTCGGCTCGTTTAAGAACCACAGCACAACCGGAATGACAAGGGTTGCAACCAGAGCGGCGAGCGACGAATATTTGCTGATCCTGGCGACGCCGAGCCAGATCGCCGCAAACACCAGCACCATCCACGGCGCGACGCCAAGCAGCGTGCCGATATAGGTGGCGACGCCCTTGCCGCCCTTGAAGCCGAGCCAGACCGGGAAGAGATGGCCCATAAAGGCTGCAAAACCGGCAAGCAGCCCGGCTTCTTTCCCGAACAGATACCAGGCGACCAGCGCGGCGACGGTCGCCTTCAGTGCGTCGAGCAGCAGGGTGGCGGCCGCGAGCTTCTTGTTGCCGGTGCGCAGCACGTTGGTGGCGCCGATATTGCCCGATCCGATCGAGCGGATATCGCCGAGGCCCGCCGCACGGGTGAGGATCAGGCCGAAGGGAATGGAACCGAGCAGATAGCCGAACACCAGTGCGGCCAGCGCGATCGGCAGGGTGATCTGCCAGTTGAAGAGTTCACTCACGCCCGTGCTCCCCTTAAAGCGTATAGACGCACTTGCCGGCCACATAGGTGGCGACGGCGCGGCCCGAGAAACGCGCGTCCTCGAACGGCGTATTCTTCGACCGCGACAAGATCATATCCTTTGAAACGATCCAAGGCTCGTCGAGGTCGATCAGCGTGATATCGGCCTTGGCGCCGGGCTTCAGCGTGCCGGCATCGAGCCCAAAGATCTGCGCCGGCCGGGTCGACATCGCATCGATCAGACGCATCAGCGGCACGCGACCGTCATGGTGCAGGCGCAGCGCTGCGGCGAGCAGCGTCTCCAGCCCGATCGCGCCGTCCTCGGCATCGGCAAACGGCAGGCGCTTGGTATCGACGTCCTGCGGATCATGCGAAGAGACGATGATATCGATCGTGCCGTCGGCAAGAGCGTCGGCCATCGCGACGCGATCGTCCTCGGAGCGCAGCGGCGGCGACAGCTTGAAGAAGGTGCGGTACTCGCCGATGTCGTTCTCGTTAAGCGCCAGATGGTTGATCGAGACGCCGCAGGTGGCGTTGGCGCCGCGGGTGCGGGCGACGCGCATCGCTTCGGCCGATTCCGCCACGGAAATCTTCGCCGCATGATATTTCGCCCGCGTCAGGCCGGCGATCCTCAAGTCCCGTTCGAGCGGGATGATCTCCGCTTCCTTCGGCACGCCGGACAGGCCGAGCCAGCTGGCGAACAGACCTTCGTTCATCACACCGTTGCCGAGGTATTTTTCGCGCAGTTCCAGCGAGACGACCGCATCAAATTCGCGCGCATAGGTCATTATGCGGCGCAGGAGCAGCGTATCGGAAAGCCCATGCCGGCCGTTGGTGAAGGCGACGGCGCCCGACTGCTGCAGCAGGCCGATCTCGGTCATCTCCTTGCCGGCAAGCCCCTTGGTGAGGGCGGCGGCGGGATGGACGTTGACGACCGCCTTGTCGCGGGCCGTCTTCTGCACGAATTCGACGAGCGCGATATCGTCGATCACAGGGTCGGTGTCAGGCATCATGATGAAGGAGGTGATGCCGCCGGCTGCCGCAGCCCGGCTTGCCGATTCGATCGTTTCGGTATGCTCGGCGCCCGGTTCGCCGACATAGACGCGGGCATCGACCAGGCCAGGTGTCGCGACGAGGCCCTGGCAGTCCCGGATCGTCGCACCTTCTGGTGCGCCCTGGTTCTGGGCATCCTTGCCCGATGCAAGGATGCGGCCGTCAGCGCCGATGATGATCGTGCCGGTCTCGTCGAGATTGCGCGACGGGTCGATGATGCGGAGGTTCTTGAGGACGGTCGGGGTCATGCGCGTTCTCCCTGGTTCTGGGAGATGAGCAGGGCCTCCATCACGGCCATGCGCACCGCGACCCCCATTTCCACCTGTTGCTCGATGACGCTTTGCGGACCATCGGCCACCTCGGAGGCGATCTCGACGCCGCGGTTCATCGGGCCGGGATGCATGACGAGCGCATCTGGCCTGGCGGCCTTCAGCTTTTCGGCGTCGAGCCCGTAGAAGCGGAAATATTCGCGCACCGACGGCACGAAGGCGCCGGCCATGCGCTCGCGCTGCAGGCGCAGCATCATCACCACGTCGGCATCCTTGAGACCCTCTTCCATGGAGTGGAAGACCTCGACGCCCATGTCCCTGATGCCGGAGGGCAGCAGCGTCGAAGGCGCCACCACGCGAACCCGCGCGCCCATGGCGTTGAGCAGGAGGATATTGGAGCGAGCGACCCGCGAATGCAGAACATCGCCGCAGATGGCGACGATGATGCGCGACAGCTTGCCCTTGGCGCGGCGGATGGTCAGCGCGTCGAGCAGCGCCTGGGTCGGATGCTCGTGCTGGCCGTCGCCGGCATTGATGACAGAGCAGGCGACCTTTTGCGCCAGAAGTGCGGCGGCACCGGCCGAAGAATGACGCAGCACCAGCACGTCCGGGCGCATGGCGTTGAGCGTCATCGCCGTATCGATCAGCGTCTCGCCCTTTTTCACCGAGGAATTGCCGACCGACATGTTCATCACATCGGCGCCGAGACGTTTGCCGGCGAGCTCGAAGGACGATTGTGTACGGGTGGAAGCTTCGAAGAACAGATTGATCTGGGTGAGTCCGCGCAGCGTGGAGGTCTTTTTCTCCCGCTGCCTGGAAATCTTCACGGCCTCGTCGGCCTTGTCGAGAAGAAAGGTGATGTCTTGTTCGGTAAGGCCCTTGATGCCAATCAGATGGCGATGAGGGAAGAAGACCATGGACACGTCTCCGCTTGCGTTCGGCGGTCTATAATGACTGCCGACAAGCGCTGCAAGCGGGCGAGGGACTTATCTCACTGCTTGTTTGTCCATTGTCGCTCGCAGCGGTTTCTCGACGCGGGTGCGGCCTTTTGTTGAGAACGCCAGAAATCCTGAACGGGCGCCGTTCCCAGGCCCGGTAACTTCCGCTAGAACCCGTTTCATGAACCAGATGTCGCGCGCCGAAGAAAAATTTGCCGAACTGAACCAGCCAAAACCCTGGTCCGGCATCAATGCCTACCGATCCGATCCGCTGGTCGTCGACCTGACGAGCACGCTGAACCGCACCATCCGCGAGGAATACGACCAGCTCGGCCGTTACGTCACCTCGCCGGAGGCGCAGGAACTGGCGCGCATGGCGAACGAGAACCCTCCGAAGCTGAAGACCCACGGTCCGCGCGGCGAGCGGCTCGACGTCGTCGAGTTCCACCCGGCGTGGCACGCGCTGATGCGCCGTTCGATGCAGACCGGCCTGCATTCCTCCGTCTGGGAAAACATTCCGGAAGCCAAGGGCCACGAGCATAAGGCGCGGGCGACGCGTTTCTATCTGTCGGCGCAGCTCGAATGCGGCCATTTGTGCCCGCTGACCATGACCAGCGCCTCGATCGCCGCGCTGATGGCCTCGCCTCGCGTCCAGAAGGAATGGGCGCCAAAAATCCTGTCGCGCAAATACGATTCGACGAATCGCCCTGCCTTGCAGAAGAGCGCGGTCACCCTTGGCATGGGCATGACCGAGAAGCAGGGCGGCACGGACGTGCGCGCCAACCGCTCGACCGCCGAACGCGTCGGCGAGGGCATCTACCGGCTCTCCGGTCACAAGTGGTTCATGTCGGCGCCGATGAGCGACGGTTTCGTCATGCTGGCAAAGACCGGCGACGGGATCGGCTGCTTCCTCGTGCCGCGGCTGCTGGAGGATGGGTCGGCGAACGGCCTGCAGTTCCAGCGCCTGAAGGACAAGGTCGGCAACCGCTCTAACGCCTCTTCCGAAGTCGAGTTCACCGATGCCTTCGGTTATCTGCTGGGCGAGCCGGGCGGCGGCATCCGCACCATTCTCGACATGGTGACCCTGACGCGGCTTGACTGCGCGCTGGCATCTGCCGGTATCATGCGCGCCTCGCTCGCCGAAGCGGTCCACCACACCCGTGGCCGCAGTGTGTTCGGCAAGAAGCTGGTAGACCAGCCGCTGATGACGCGGGTGCTCGCCGACATGGCGCTTGATGTGGCTGCCGCGACAGCGCTCGCTTTCAGGCTCGCCGATTCCTTCGATCGCGCCGCCAGCAATCCGGCCGACGCGGCTTTTGCCCGGGTCATGACGCCGGTCATCAAATACTGGAACTGCAAGATTGCGCCGTCGCTGATCTACGAAGCGATGGAATGCATCGGCGGCAACGGCTATATCGAGGAACGGCCGATCGCCCGGCACTATCGCGAGGCTCCGGTCAACGCGATCTGGGAAGGTTCCGGCAACGTGATGGCGCTCGACGTGCTCCGGGTCCTGTCGCGGGGGCGGGACCTGTTCAACACGGTGCTTGCCGGTTTCGAACGGGATCTTGGTCCTGCGGGCAAAAAGACGGTCGAAGTGCTGCGCGCCGCCATGGCGCTCTGCGAAACCGACGAGGGCGCTGCCCGGCTTCTGGTAGAACAGCTGGCACTTGCGGCTGCGGCAGCCGAACTGGTGCGGCTCGGCGCCGGCAAAATCGCCGATGCTTTCCTGGAAACGCGGCTCGCCGGCGGCTGGCGCTCGACTTACGGCATGCTCGATGCCCGGTTCGACGCCCGCTATATCGTCGACCTGCTTTATCCAGCCGCGACGTAGGCGACGACCGTCATCACAACCGGAATGGTGAGGAACGAGGCGACGACCTGCAGGGTTGCCGCCGCAGCATACATGTCCGCATCGCCATTCAGCTGCTTTGCAAGCAGATAACCGTTCATTGCGGTCGGCACCGCGGCACTCAGTGCCAGGAGGACGAGCCCGTTGCCCTGGACTCCACACAATGCGCCGACACCGACGGCAACGATCGGGAACGCGATCAGCTTCAGAACGACGGCGAGGAGGGTGATTGGCCGCGGTCTCAGCGCGTCCATGATCCTGAGACCGGCGCCGACCGTGATCAGGCCGAGGCTCAGCGACGCCTGCGACAGGAGATCGACCGTCACCATCACCGGCTCATAGATCGGGATACCGATGAGATTGACGATGATGCCGAACGCCGTCGAGAGGATCAGCGGATTGGTACAGATCCTGTAGAGAATTGCCCTGTAGTTCCGGTCGTGGCCGGAGAACCACAGCAGCACCGTCACGTTGATGAAATTGAGCGGGATGATGATCGCCGCCATCACCAGGCCAACCATGGTCAGGCCCTGCTGGCCGTAGGTCTTTGCGGCGATCGCCAGCGCCATGAACGCATTCCAGCGCGTCGCGGTCTGGAAGAGCGACGTATAGGCCGGTCCGCCGACGCGCAGGTTCCGCAGTAGCGGCCATGCCAGCAGCAAGCCGCCCGACATCACCAGAACAGAAACGATCGCCGCGAAACTGACCGTCAGGTTTTCGGTATTCGAAAAATCCGCCTTGGCCATGGTCGAGAACAACAGGGCCGGAAAAAGCACCCAGTAACTGCACTGTTCGAGCCCGTCCCAAAAGTCGGGATTGATGATCGGCGCGCGTTTTAATCCCATGCCGAGGAGAACCAGCAGGAAAATCGGCAGAACGCTTTGGAAGACGATGAGCATGGAGGAGGGCACGTCGGTGGGAGACTACGATCTCGTTAGTCCTCGCATGCCGATAGTGCAATGCAAGGGCGCGCGAATTCAAGTCCGGCGCGCGCAATCCTGTGCATGGCCACCAAGACCGCTTGCGGCGGTTGATCGCCGGGACTATCGCGGTGGGTCAAGACGAAACCGAAACAGGCGGAAAATGCTCCAGATCCCTGAAGTCACAGCGCAAGAAGGTTCGGTCGCGAAAGTGCGCAGCCGCGCCGGCACCGAGCGGGCGATCTTCCTGGCCGCCCGCGCGCTGCTCGCCGAACAGGGGTTCCAGGGTTTCGGCATCAACGCCGTGGCGCGCCGCGCCGGCTGCGACAAACAACTCATCTATCGATATTATGGCGGTCTCGACGGGCTGATCGAGGCGATCGGCGCCGATCTCGGCACCTGGGTCAAGGATCGCATCCCGGAAGATACCGGCGGCATGTTCCTGCTGACCTATGGCGACCTGATGGAGAAGCTCTCCATCTATTTCATGGAGGCGCTGCGCGACGATCCGCTGGTCTGCAAGATCGTCGCCTGGGAGGTCTCGCAGGACACGCCGCAGGTCCGCCGGCTGTCGGAGGCTCGAACCAAGGCGCTCGGCAAATGGCTTGAGAAGATGCGCGGCTCGCTGACGCCGCCGAAGGGCGTCGATGCCGCGACCACCAATGCGCTGCTGTTTGCGGCGATCCAGCACCTGGTGATATCGGCTGCAGTCAGCGGCCAGTTCGCCGGTCTGGCGCTGAAGACCGAGAAGGACTGGGACAAGGTCGGCAACGCGCTCCGCCGCCTGGTTCGCGCGATCTATGGCTGATCGGCGGCCAAGTCTTGAAGCCATGACGTCCGCCTCATATCTCTTCGGAAGACGAGGGAACGACCATGACCGTACCGACGCTATATGAATGGATCGGCGGCTTCGATGCGCTGCTGCGGCTAACGACGGAGTTCTATCGTCGCGTCCCGGCGGATGACCTGCTCGGGCCGGTCTTTGCCGGCATGGACAAGAACCATCCCGAGCATGTTGCAATGTTCATTGCCGAGGTCATCGGCGGACCGAAACTCTATTCGGAACAACGCGGCGGTCATCCGGCGATGGTACGCCATCATCTTGAAAGACATCTGACCGAGCCGATGCGCCGGCGATGGATCAATATTCTGCTCGACACCTATACGGATCTCGGGCTTCCGGCAGATCCGGAGTTCACGTCCGCTCTGGTCGGCTATCTCGAATGGGGAACGCGGCTTGCCGTTGCCAATTCGCAGCCTGGAGCCAAGGTTTACGAGCATGCGCCGATGCCCGAATGGGGGTGGGGCGAAACCGGTGGTCCGTATATCCCGAAGAAGCCGAAATCGCCGGCAGCCTGACCTGCTCTATCCACAGGCACGCTTGCGAAATTAACCATTTCCCCCGGTTTCCGTTGCGGCAAATCCCTGCGGGCTTAAGTTCCACGTTAACGCACTGTTAACTACAACGTTTGCCGAGTATCCGCGTATGGGAACCACAATCAGGGACAAGGTATTGCTGCTTGTCATGACGACGATCTTCGCGGCGCTGGCACTTGATATTGCCGTTCCCGCACTGGTCCTGAGCCTTATGGCTCTATCGAGATGGCTCGTGTCTCTGGATGTTTATCCCGTCGAGCTAAGGGGGAGAACCGCATGAAGTGGTTCCTGATTTTGTGGGCCGGCCCGGTCCTGCTGCTGTCCAGCTGGTACGGGCTTTCCTACTACGACATGAGCTTTGGCTTCTTCATGCTAACCCGCCAGACCCATGACCTGGTCTTCCAGATCTACGGCAATATCCTCGGCATTCCGCCGGAAACCATTCCGCCTTTGGTGGCGCGTGCCATGGTTTTCGACAGCCTAGTCGTGTTCGCCATCGTCACCTTCCGCAAGCGCCGCGAGATCGCCGCCTGGTGGCAGAAGCGTCAGCTTGCGAAATCGGTCTCCCTGCCAAGCGAAGAGAGCCTGTCGAGCGCTCCCTGAAGAATGAAGCTCGCCGCGGCGGAATCGATCCGCTCGGCACGTTTGGCCCGCGACACGTCCATTTCCAGAAGCGCCCGTTCGGCGGCGACCGTTGAGAGACGCTCGTCCCAGAAGACGAAGGGCAGGGCGGTCTTTTCCGCCATCGAGCGCACGAAGGCGCGGGTCGCCTGCACCCTCGGACCGGCCGAGCCGTCCATGTTGGTCGGCAAGCCGATGACGAAGCCCGCCACTTTCTCCTTCTCGGCAAAAGCGAGCAGAACTTCCGCATCCTTGGTGAACTTCACCCGTTTGATGACCGGCCGCGGGGTGGCAAAGCGCCGGCCAAGATCCGACATGGCGAGCCCGATCGTCTTGGTGCCGAGGTCGAGCCCGGCGATCGCCTGTGCGGGCTGCAGGGCTTCGGCCAGTTCCTCGATCGTCATCACTGTCATGCGTTCTTCATCCTCGGGATCCAAACAGGGTCTCAAAAGCGGGTTTTGTCCCACCCTCTGTCCCACTTCCCTTTAGCCTCATATCGGCTATGTGTCGTTATTATCCACACTATATTGAAGGAGAGTTTTCCATGAAGATCACCTGGCTCGGCCATGCCGCCTTCCGCATCGAGACCGCCAAGGCCAAGATCCTGGTCGACCCGTTCCTGACCTATAACCCCGCCTTTGCCGGCCAGGACATCAAGGCTGCCGCCGAAGGGCTGACCCATATCCTGCTGACCCACGGCCATGGCGACCATGTCGGCGATACGGTTCAGATCGCCAAGGAAACCGGTGCCGTCGTTCTCGCCAACTATGACCTCGGCGTCTGGCTGGCCAAGAAGGGCGTCGAGAAGCTCGAAATGGGCAATACCGGCGGCACGGTCGGTTTCGAAGGGTTCACCGCCACCTTCACCAATGCGCTGCACTCGTCTGCCTCGCTGACCGAAGACGGCGTTTCGCACTGCCTCGGCAACGCAAACGGCCTGATGCTACATTTCGACGACGAGCCCTCCGTCCTCCACATGGGCGATACCGACATCTTCTCGGACATGGCCCTGATCAATGAACTGCACCAGCCGGATATCGGCATCGTGCCGATCGGCGACCGCTTCACCATGGGCGGCGCGGTGGCGGCGCTCTCCTGCCAGCGTTTCTTCGATTTCAAGCATGCGCTGCCCTGCCATTATGGCCTGCCGGGCGTCGATCAGACGCCGGAAAAGTTCGTCAAGGGCATGGAAGGTTCGCGCACCCGGGTCGAGACGCCGGCTCCGGGCGGCAGCCTGACCTTCTGAACAGCATCCTTTCAGGCTGCCCGCCCTTCGCAAATTGAGGTGCGCTCCCTGTTGCGAAGGGCAGACATGGCCATTATAGCGAAGGGGAAATTTCCCATCGGAGTTATGCCATGTCCGTCGATCTCGCCACCGTCAAGCGCGTCGCGCGCCTTGCCCGCATTGCGGTCACCGAGGAAGATGCCAATCGCATGGTCGGCGAGCTGAACGGCATCATCAATTTCGTCGAGCAGCTTTCCGAAGTCGATGTCACGGGTGTCGAGCCGATGACATCGGTGACCCCGATGAACATGCGCAAGCGCCCCGACAATGTCACCGATGGCGACAAGGCCGACGATATCGTCGCCAATGCGCCTTCCACCGACCACAATTTTTTCCTGGTGCCGAAGGTCGTCGAGTGAGCGCTGGATAGCGCTCCGCCGAACCTCCTCCTCGTATTCGAACCGTTTGAAGAGCCCATGACCGAACTCACCAGCCTCACCATTGCCGAAGCCCGCGAAAAGCTCAAAGCCAGGGAATTCACCTCGGTCGAGCTGACCGAGGCCTATCTTTCCGCGATCGACGCCGCCAACTCGGTGTTCAACGCCTATGTGGCGGTGACGCCGGAAAAGGCGCTCGGCATGGCGAAGGCTTCCGACGCCCGCCGCGCCGCGGGCCAGGTCGGCGCGCTCGAAGGCATTCCGCTCGGCATCAAGGACCTGTTCGCCACCCGCGACGTCCACACCCAGGCCTGCAGCCATATCCTCGACGGTTTCCTGCCGAAATACGAATCGACCGTCACCCAGAACCTCTGGGACGACGGCGCGGTCATGCTCGGCAAGCTCAACATGGACGAGTTCGCGATGGGCTCCTCCAACGAGACCTCGCATTACGGTGCGGTCGTCAATCCGTGGAAAGCGAAGGGCTCGAACCAGCAGCTGGTTCCGGGCGGCTCTTCCGGCGGCTCGGCCGCTGCGGTGTCCGCATTCCTCTGCGCAGGTGCGACCGCCACCGATACCGGCGGCTCGATCCGCCAGCCGGCCGCCTTCACCGGCACCGTCGGCATCAAGCCGACCTATGGACGCTGCTCGCGCTGGGGCACCGTTGCCTTCGCATCCTCGCTCGACCAGGCCGGCCCGATCGCCCGCGACGTGCGCGACGCAGCGATCATGCTGCGGTCGATGGCGTCGGTCGATGCCAAGGACACCACCTCGGTCGACCTGCCGGTTCCGGATTACGAAGCCTCGCTCGGCCAGTCGCTCAAGGGCATGAAGATCGGCATTCCGAAAGAATACCGCGTCGAAGGCATGCCGGAAGAGATCGAAAAACTTTGGGCTCAAGGCATTGCCTGGCTGAAGGATGCCGGTGCCGAGATCGTCGACATCACCCTGCCGCACACCAAATACGCGCTGCCGGCCTATTACATCGTCGCTCCTGCCGAAGCCTCGTCGAACCTCGCCCGTTACGACGGCGTTCGTTACGGCCTGCGCGTCGACGGCAAGGACATCGTCGACATGTACGAAAAGACCCGCGCCGCCGGCTTCGGCACCGAGGTCAAGCGCCGCATCATGATCGGCACCTACGTTCTGTCGGCCGGTTATTACGACGCCTATTATCTGCAGGCGCAAAAAGTCCGCACGCTGATCAAGCGCGACTTCGAGATCGTCTTCGACGCCGGCGTGGATGCAATCCTGACGCCCGCCACCCCGTCGTCGGCCTTCGGCATCGCCGACGAGGACCTCGCGTCCGATCCGGTCAAGATGTACCTCAACGACATTTTTACGGTAACGGTCAACATGGCCGGCCTGCCGGGCATCGCCGTTCCCGCCGGCCTCGACGCCAAGGGCCTGCCGCTCGGCCTGCAGCTGATCGGCAAGCCGTTCGAGGAAGAAACTCTGTTCCGCACCGCTCATGTCATCGAACAGGCCGCCGGCCGGTTCACGCCGACGAAGTGGTGGTAAGCGGACTGATCATCCTAAAGATGACGGCCGCCGATCATCGGGCGGGCGCCGGGGAGGTGGTTCATGGCTAAGACAGATCTGGCAGGATTAATCGAGGCTTTTGATCGCCTCGCGGCCAATGGTTTCACCATGGGTGTGGACTGGCAGGCGGTGCACGAAATCTGCCAGGCGCATGAGGGCGAACAGCCGTTCGACTGGGGCCACGCGCTCTGCCACCACATCGAAGGCGACGACTCGAACGCCAACTACTGGTACCGCCGCGCCGGCAAGCGACGCACGGGCTCGGTCGGCGACGAATGGGCGGCGATGCGCGCCGAGCTTTCCGCTTAGGCCTGAGGTGGGTTCAGTCTTCTTGGGGCGGATAGAGCTTGCGCTGGATGGAAAGCCGGTCTCCATCGAGAAGACCGGCCTTCGTTTTTTATTACCGATTATCCTGCTCGGCCCTCACCAGCACCAGTCCCCTTTCGGTGATGCGGTAAGGCTTGCCGCCTTGCGATTTGATCGCCTTCTTCTGCTTGAGCTTTCGAAACGTGACGAGGTCGAGGCCTGAAAAGGCCCAGCCTTCGCGGGTGACAAGTTGCAGCTTTTCGATCTTCCTGTTGTCGTCGCGGGTGATCTCGATCCTGCCGCCCTGGGCGAGCAGGTGGAGGATGCGCTGTTCGGCGCGGGAAATATCCATTGTCTTGATGTCCGGAGAAGCGCTCGTGAACGAGCGCACAAAAACGTTGCCGGCGTCGCGTGACGTCGGGGTTCTCGTTTTTGTCTGGGCCGGCGCGGCTTTAAGAGCGAGGCCGGCCCCTTACCGGGTCTCTACGGAAGAGAACATCAAAACTCCATCGATACGAAATCCGCACTAGGCGGGTTTTCCGCGGGCGTCAAGCACCTGACGGAAACGCCCTATATGTTGCACTGGTCAAAGCGCAGACTCAGTGGTCTACTGAGTCTGCAACAGGGGAAGTTATGGCCCATATTCGCAATGCGCGTGAGGACGAGGTGGATATCCTGGCGGAAATCGGCTTCCGCTCCTGGGAAAAGGCCATGATGTCGATCGGCGAGATGACCGACATGCGCTCCGGCGCCCGCACCGCCTTCCAGAATTTCACGCGCTCCTCCTGGCTGACCATCACCGTCATCGAGCAGGGCGGCAATGTCGCTGGCTGGGCGGCGCGTGAAAAACTCGATGAACTGATCTCCGATTTCTGGATCGATCCGTCCTTCAAGGGGCAGGGGCTCGGCCGCGCACTGCTCGTCGAGATCGAGGCCGAGATCGTCCACCAGGGTTTTGAAGTCGCCCGCGTCGAGACCCATGCCCGCAATACCGAAGCGATCGGCTTTTTCGAAAAGCAGGGTTATTCCATCAACTGGCTCTCCACCAGCTATTCCCCGAAGATCGATCGCGACGTGCAATCGGTCGGCCTGTCCAAGCGCCTCGTCCTCGAGGCGCCGGATACTTACGGGCCGAGCTTCTAGATCGGGCCGCCAGCTTCAAAACGTCGGTTAAGCTTGCACGTCCGCGCCATTTGCTCTACCTCCAGAAAACGCAATCGAGACCATTTCACGAGCATCAGATGACCCTTGTCGACGTCCGCACGCCCGATCCGAAACGCTTCATTCCCGGCGCCACAGGCGATTGGGAAGTCATCATCGGCATGGAGGTGCACGCTCAGGTCCTTTCCAATTCGAAGCTTTTCTCCGGCGCCTCGACCGAGTTCGGCAAGCCGGCCAATTCCAACGTCTCGCTCGTCGATGCGGCCATGCCCGGCATGCTGCCGGTCATCAACGAGGAATGCATCAAGCAGGCGGTGCGCACCGGGCTTGGCCTGAAGGCTGCGATCAACAAGCGTTCGTTGTTCGACCGCAAGAACTATTTCTACCCGGACCTGCCGCAGGGCTATCAGATTTCCCAGTTCAAGGATCCGATCGTCGGCGAAGGCAAGATCGTCATCTCGCTCGGCCCGGACCGCCAGGGTCAGTTCGAGGATATCGAGATCGGCATTGAGCGCCTGCATCTCGAACAGGACGCCGGCAAATCGATGCACGACCAGCATCCGACCATGTCCTATGTGGACCTGAACCGCTCCGGCGTGGCTCTGATGGAGATCGTCTCCAAGCCCGATATGCGCTCTTCCGACGAAGCGAAGGCCTACATGACCAAGCTTCGCTCGATCGTGCGCTACCTCGGCACCTGCGACGGCAACATGGACGAAGGCTCGATGCGCGCAGACGTCAACGTCTCGGTGCGCAAGCCCGGCGGTGAATTCGGCACCCGTTGCGAGATCAAGAACGTCAACTCAATCCGCTTCATCGGCCAGGCGATCGAATACGAAGCCCGCCGCCAGATCGGCATTCTCGAAGACGGCGGCTCGATCGACCAGGAGACCCGCCTTTTCGACCCGAACAAGGGCGAGACGCGCTCGATGCGCTCCAAGGAAGACGCGCACGACTATCGTTATTTCCCGGACCCGGACCTGCTGCCGCTCGAGTTCGACGATGCCTTCATTGCCGAACTGGAACGGCACCTGCCGGAACTGCCGGACGACAAGAAGGCCCGTTTCGTGCGTGAGCTCGGCCTGTCGATCTACGACGCCTCGGTTCTGGTGTCCGAAAAGGCTATCGCAGACTATTATGAGAGGGTTCTCCACCCAACTGTTAAAGACGTATTTCCCGGCCAAATGGTGTTGAAGAGAGCACCGGTAGCGGTCGAAAGAGATGGGAAGTTTGCTGCTAACTGGGTAATCAACGACCTGCTCGGCGCGCTCAACAAGGCCGGCAAGTCGATTGAGGAAACGCCAGTCGTTCCCGCGCAACTGGGGGGCATCCTCGATCTGATCGCCGATGGCACGATCTCCGGCAAGATCGCCAAGGACCTGTTTGAAATCGTCTGGACCGAAGGCGGTGACCCCGCCGAACTCGTCGAGAGCCGCGGCATGAAGCAGGTCACCGATACCGGCGCGATCGAGGCCGCCGTCGACGAGATCATCGCTGCCAATCCGGACCAGGTCGCCAAGGTCAAGGCCAAACCCACGCTCGCCGGCTGGTTCGTCGGCCAGGTGATGAAGTCGACCGGCGGCAAGGCCAATCCGCAGGCCGTCCAGGCACTGGTCAAGGCGAAGCTCGGGATCGAAGAGGAGTAGGCCCGATGGTCTACTTCGTCCGCACCGCCGGTGAAGCTGACGTCGAGCAGATCCGCGCCCTGCTGGCGGCGACTTTTCACGACACCTACGATCCGTTCTACGGGGCCGACAAGGTCAGGAGAATGGTCGACGGCTGGCATTCTCCAGGCGCCGTCAAGGCGCGCATCCAGAAGCGCGGCGGCGAATTCCTGGTCGCCGACAACGGCAAGGATATCGGCGGCATCGGTTATGCCGCCATGTATCCGAAAATGGTGAAGACGGCGATGCTGCACCAGCTCTACGTCAAGCCGTCCTGCCAGAACGAGGGCATCGGCCGCGACATCTTCGCCGAACTCGAAACCTGTTTTCCGGATGCCGAGATCATGCGGGTCGAGGTGGCGCTGCCGAACGTGCGCGCGATGTCCTTCTACGAGAGGCTCGGGTTTTCCGAGGTCGACAGGATGGAGGAGTGGGGTGCCCCCAATTCCGGCCTGCCGGCGATCATCATGGAGAAGCGGCTGGAGTTGCGCTGACCCACCCGAGGAGGACTTTTTGCATGGCCGACATCGTCATCCGCAGAGCGCGGCAAGCAGATCTTCCCGAGCTCATCGACCTGTTTGCCGCAGATGACGTCGGAGGCCATGGCGACACGACGGACGAGGCCGCCTTCGACGACTACCTGCGCGCCTTCAACGTCATCGATGCCTCGCAGAACGAACAGCTTTTCGTTGCCGAACTGGAAGGCGAAGTGGTCGGCACGTTCCAGATCCTCTTCAATCGCACGCTGACGGGTCGGGGATCGCTGTCGATGATCATCGAGGCGGTGCAGACGCGCGGCGACATGCGCGGCAAGGGCATCGGCGGTCAGATGATCCATCATGCGATCGAGGAAGCCAGGCGCCGCGGTTGCCGCCAGGTCGCACTCACCTCCAACATGGCCCGCACCGACGCGCATCGCTTCTATGAGCGGCTCGGCTTCGCCAGAAGCCATTTCGGCTTCAAGATGAAGCTCAAATGACCGTGCGCGACATTTGGAATCACTGGACATCGAAGTCGTCAAGCGGCATAAGCGGATCAACCACTTTGATCGTCATCCTGTTTGCCAAGCCGACGGAACATCCATGAAAAACCTCCTGCTGCAGATCTTCACCTGGTGGAACGGACAGACCATGGGCACCCGGTTCTTCACCTGGCGCTTCGGCAAGAAGGTCGGCGAAGACGAGCTCGGCAACATCTATTACGAAGGCCCGATGACTTCCTGGGGCAAGCCGAAGCGTTGGGTGATCTATAAGAATTACGCAGAAGCTTCCGCAATCGGGCCGGGCTGGCATGGCTGGATGCATTATCGCACCGACGTTGCTCCGTCGCAGGAAGATTACAAGGCTCGGGAATGGGAAAAGGCGCACAAGCTGAATGCCACCGGCACGCCGCTTGCCTATCACCCGCAGGGCTCGCTTGCCGCCACCGGCGAACGCCCCTGCGTCACAGGCGATTACGATGCCTGGACGCCCGGCAACTGACACCTGTTTTGGCCACAATCGCACTCTAGGTCTCGACGCCGACGGGATCGCCGGGACGGGAAGCATAATGGGATTGATGACGGTTTTTCCACGCAAGCCAATGGTCGGCGCATTGATCGCGCTTGCATCCGTGCTTGCGGCGGATGGTGTGTCTGCAGCGCGGCTGAATAATCCGGTCGCGGTCTTTGCCGGCATCGACAAGATCACCGGCCGCATCACTACATTCGACGTCTATGTCAACGAGACCGTTCAATACGGCGCGCTGCAGGTGACGCCAAAGGTTTGTTATTCTCGCGACGAGACGGAAGCCCAGAAAATCGATGGTTTCGTGGAAGTCGACGAGATCACCCTTGACCGCAAGATTCGCCGGATCTTCACCGGCTGGATGTTCGCCGACAGCCCCGGCCTCAACGCCGTCGAGCATCCGATCTACGACGTCTGGCTGACCGGCTGCAAACAGAAGTCCGACGTGCCGCCGCCGAAGGCGACCAACTGATTCCCCGTCAGAATTTCAGATGCGGTGAATCGACCGCAGTTCTCAAGAGCTTGAGATAGTCGTCCTTGGGGATGTCGATCGCGCCGAACGTCTTTAGATGTTCGGTGGTGAACTGCGTGTCGAGCAGGGTGAAGCCGTTTTGCCGGAGCCGCTCGACAAGGTGCACGAGGCAGATCTTGGAGGCGTTCGTGCGCCTCGAAAACATGCTCTCGCCGAAGAAGGCGGAGCCGAGCGAAACGCCATAAAGGCCGCCGACCAGTTCATCGCCCTCGAAGGCCTCGACGCTATGCGCGTGGCCCATGCGGTGCAGTTCGATATAAAGCTTGCGGATGGTGGAGTTGATCCAGGTACTCGGCCGGTCGCCGGCGGGCTCGGCGCAGAAGGCGATCACCCGCTCGAATGCCGTGTCGAAGCGGATGTCGAGCGGCGTCTTGCGGGCCGCCTTGGCCAGGCTTTTCGAAACGTGGAAGCCGTCGAGCGGCAGGATGCCGCGCATTTCCGGTTCGACCCAGAAGATTTCCGGGTCGTCGGCGGATTCGGCCATCGGAAAGAGGCCGATGGAATAGGCGCGCAGCAGGATTTCCGGGGTTATCGCCGGGTAATATCTGCCACGCCGCCCTGCCATCGATCTCCCTAATGCGTCTTGTCGCCGGCGAGGTAGTTTTCCAGCCAGTGAATGTCATAATCGCCATTGGCGATATCCGGATTGTCGACGAGGTCCTGAAACAGCGGCAGCGTCGTCTTGATGCCGTCCACGACGAATTCGTCCAGCACGCGGCGCAGACGCATCATGCATTCGACGCGGGTGCGTCCATGCACGATCAGCTTGCCGATCAAGCTGTCGTAGTAGGGCGGGATCTTGTAGCCCGCATAGGCGCCGGAATCGACACGCACGCCAAGCCCGCCGGGCGCATGGAAATGCGTGATCGTGCCGGGCGACGGCACGAAGGTGCGCGGATCCTCGGCATTGATGCGGCATTCGATGGCATGGCCGAAGAATACGATATCTTCCTGGCGGACGGACAGGCCGCCGCCAGAGGCGACACGGATCTGTTCGTGCACGAGGTCGATGCCGGTGATCGCTTCGGTGACCGGATGCTCGACCTGAAGACGGGTGTTCATTTCGATGAAATAGAACTCGCCATTTTCGTAGAGGAACTCGATCGTGCCGGCGCCGCGGTATTTCAGCTTGCGCATCGCGTCGGCGCAGACTTCGCCGATCTTCATGCGCTGCTCGACGTTGAGGGCAGGGGAATTAGCTTCTTCCCAGACCTTCTGGTGGCGGCGCTGCAGCGAGCAGTCGCGTTCACCGAGATGGATGGCGTTGCCTTCGCCGTCACCGACAACCTGGATTTCGATGTGGCGCGGCTTCTCGAGATATTTTTCCATGTAGACGGCATCGTTGCCGAAAGCGGCGAGCGCTTCGGAACGGGCAGTCGACACGGCCTCGTCGAGATCGGCCTCTGTCTTGGCGACCTTCATGCCGCGTCCGCCGCCGCCGGCGGTTGCCTTGATCAGCACAGGGAAGCCGATCTGGCGGGCGATTTCCATCGCATTCTCGGGCTTCACTTCGCCGTCGGAACCGGGAACGACGGGGATGCCGAGTTCCTGCGCGGTCTGCTTGGCGGTGATCTTGTCGCCCATGATACGGATATGGTCGGCGGTCGGGCCGATGAAGGTGATGCCGTGCGCGTCGAGGATATCCGCGAACTTGGCGTTTTCCGACAGGAAGCCGTAGCCCGGATGCACCGCGTCGGCGCCGGTGATTTCGCAGGCGGCGACGATCTGGTGAATGTTCAGATAGCTGTCGCGCGACGGCGGCGGGCCGATGCACACACTTTCGTCGGCAAGCCGCACATGCATGGCGTCGGCGTCGGCGGTGGAATGGACCGCGACGGTCGCGATGCCGAGTTCCTTGCAGGCGCGAAGCACGCGAAGCGCGATTTCACCGCGGTTGGCTATGAGGATCTTGGATATCATGGATGCGCCTACTCGATGACGACGAGCGGCTGGCCATACTCGACGGGCTGAGCGTCGTTGACCAGGATTTCCGTGACCTTGCCGGAGCGCGGCGCCGGGATCTGGTTCATCGTCTTCATGGCTTCGATGATCAGCAGCGTCTGGCCTTCCTTGACGGTGGCGCCAACTTCAACGAAGGCGCGCGAACCCGGGGCCGGGGAGAGGTAGATGGTGCCGACCATCGGCGCGGTCACGGCGTTCTTGTTGTCCTGCACGGCGGGCGCTGCAGCAACGGGAGCGGCTGCAGCAGCCGGGGCGTAGCCAGGCGCTGCGATCGGGGCCTGGACATACTGCATCGTGCCGGCGCGGGATACGCGGATACGCAGATCGTCCTGTTCGACTTCGATCTCGGTGAGGTCGGTCTCGTTGAGGATGTTCGCGAGGTCGCGGATCAGTCCCTTGTCGATACCGTTCTTCTTGTCAGACATGGCAAACCCTATTGTTCTGTTTATCTTGTCAAGCGGTAATGGATTTTAAGGCGTGCAGCGCCAGAATGTAGCTCGCGGTGCCAAAACCGCAGATCACGCCCTTTACCGCCGGTGCGATCATCGAATGATGGCGGAATTCCTCCCGCGCGTGGACATTCGAGATATGGAGTTCGATCACCGGCACGGAGATCGCCTTGATGGCGTCGTGCAATGCGATCGAGGTATGGGTATAGGCGCCCGCATTGATGGCGACGCCGACGGCCTTTTCGTTGGCCTCGTGCATCCAGTCGATCAGCACGCCCTCGTGATTGCTTTGGCGGAAATCGACGTCGAAGCCAAGTTCCTTGCCGGCTGCAATACAGTCGTTCTCGACATCCTTCAGCGTGGCAGCGCCGTAAATGCCCGGCTCGCGCTTGCCCAGCATATTAAGATTGGGGCCGTTGAGGACGAAGACCGTCTTGCTCATCACTGATCTATTGGTTCCCTGCAGAAATTCAGGGGCCACCTATAGACCGGCGAAGCGGCAAGGGAAAGCCCCCGCCGCGCCGAAAGCCCGTGAGTCCACTGCGATGGAACATCTATTGGTTGGCACCTGCCCTGTCAGCAGGTCGCCTTGCCGCAGGCGCGCACATTGGCGACCTTCTGCTCGATCGTATCGAGGCCGACGGCGCCGAAGACGGCTTCGTCGGCGACCACATAGGTCGGCGTGCCGGTGATACCGATCGCGTTGGCGATCCGATAGGCGTCGCGCACCAGATCGTCGTTCGGCTCATCGGCCATGGACTTGCGGATCGCCGCTTCCTTGACGCCAAGCGCACTCGCGACCGCAATGGCCGTCGCTTCCGAGGCGTGCGGCTTGCCGCCAAGCAGTTCGCGATGGAATTTTGCATATTTCTCAGGCGCCAGCAGACGCACGGCGTTGGCCACCCGATGGGCTGCAAGCGAGTCCGGCCCGAGGATCGGGAATTCCTTCAGGATGAAACGGACGTTCTTGTCCTTGGAAAGGATGTCGTCCATGTCGGAGAGCGCCCGCTTGCAGTAGCCGCAATTGTAATCGAAAAACTCGACGATGGTCACGTCGCCCTTCGGATTGCCGAGCGTGATGTCGGTCGGCGAGGAGAAAATCTCCTGCTTGTTGTCCGCGATCGCCTTGGTCGATTGTTCGACGCGCTGGGTCTGCTGCTTGGCTTCCAATGCGTTTTGAACCTCGACCAGCACTTCCGGGTTCTCGATCAGATATTGGCGGATGAACTCGCCCATCTCCTTCTTCTGCTGGTCGTCCAGGGCGACAGCCGGGGCGGCCACGGAAAATGCGAAGGCCAGCATCGAGCCGGCGGCCAATGTCTTGAAAGCGGGCGTCTTGAACAGGCGAGTCATCCATATCCTCTTGGATCGGGCACACGAATCCCGCGCACCATTGTTGTCGTTTGTGCCCAAAGTAAGCCAGTCGGGCTTTCCAAAAAACCTCAAAATCATGTCCAGGCCGTTTTCACCGGTTCACAACTGCGTATGACGCCTGGCGGGATGACAAAATGGAGTCGGATTCCAACACGTTGGCTGCCTTTCCGGAATCGTTTCGGCAGGCAGTTGATCCGGTTTCTGAGGTTCAAGGCAGAGCAAAAACAAAAACGGCCGCGTTTTGCGCGGCCGTTTCATCTGTTCTCGTCAGGCTCAGAAGAAGCCGCGGCGCTGCCACCAGCCGGCCTTCTTGGGCTTCGACGGATCGGCTTCGGTCTCGGGCGCTGCCGCTGGATCGGAGCTCTTCACCACCGCCTCAGCGGAGGAGGAGATGTTCGAGGCGCGATTGGCACGAGCCGGTTTCGCGTCGCCGGCATCGACCTGCTCAGCCGCCGGCGCTTCTTCGATGGGAGCTTCGGCAGCCGGAGCAATTTCGGCAGCCCGCGGCTCTTCGCCGAGTGCAGCTTCGACCTGCTCGACGACGGTTTCCACCGGAGCCGGAGCTGCGGCAGCCACAGGGACCTCTTCGGCAGCCGGGGCATCGGCGACGGTCGTTGCCTTGCCACGACGCGAACGGCGGGGCTTGGCTTCTGCCTTGCCGACAGGTGCAGCTTCCGCCTCGGCGGGTGCCGCGACTGCCTCGACGGCGATCTCTTCAGCTGTCTCGGCTGCGGCTGCTGCCGGCACTACCTCGACGTCTTCGCTGGATGCATCTTCGTCGACCGCTTCGCCGTCATCCGAAGCGTTCAGTTCCTGTCCGTCCTCGCCGTTGCGATTGCGGCGACCACCGCGCTTGCCGCGGCGGCGGCGCTTTCGGCGATTTTCTTCCGAGTCCGAATCGGCGGCTACCGTTGCGTCGGATGCTTCGCCGGCTTCGGAAACATCGTCCTCGCCTTCGTCGCCGTCCTCGTCGCCATCAGCCATGTCGTCGCTGCCGCCCTGCGCGGTCTGGGCATCTGCGCCCTTTTCGCCGCCACGGTTGC
>NZ_JALBGV010000036.1 GCF_023006505.1 Neorhizobium sp. SHOUNA12A | reverse complement strand
CCGCCATCACCCAGTCTGACGGGCGCGCGCCCGCCTCGATCAGCGCCTCGCGGCCGGCGGCGACCTCGATGCCGCTGCCAGAAAGCGCGTCTTTCAGTGTCGCATACCGGCGGTCATCGGCGGTGACGGCCAGTTTTGCACCGCATGCCTTCGCCTGGTCTGCCAGAAGCGCGATATTGCTGTTGCCGGTGATGGCGACGACCTCGAAGGCCTCGCGGCCGCCGAGCTGGTTCACCACATCCAACGTATTGACGCCGATCGAGCCGGTGGAACCGAGGATGCTGATGCGGCGCTTGCCGGTTTCGGCCATGCTGTCTTCCATTTCCTAAAGCTGCCGTTGGTCTACAAGCGAAAGCCACGGCTCACAAGAGCGGGCTTGAATTCGGCCCGGCTGCGACCAAGTGCAGCTTGCACAACGGGTACTCTTGGCGCGAAGTGGGGCGATGAGCGAACACCGTGAAATCCAGACGACTTGCGTGATCGCCGGCGCCGGCCCGGCGGGGCTGATGCTCGGCCTCCTGCTGGCGCGGGCCGGCGTTGATGTAACGGTGGTCGAAAAGCACGCGGATTTCCTGCGCGATTTTCGCGGCGACACGATCCATCCCTCGACGCTGGAAGTGATGCACGAACTTGGCCTGGTCGATGAATTTTTGAAGCTGCCGCACACGCGGGCACCGAAGCTTTCGGCCGAGATGGGTGGGAAGACGATCACCATCGCGGATTTTTCGCGGCTGCCGGTCAAGAACCGCTTCATTGCCTTCATGCCGCAATGGGACTTTTTGAGCTTTCTTGCTGGAAAGGCGCAGGGCTTTCCGAATTTCCGGCTGATCATGCAGGCGAAGGTGGTGGACGTGCTGGAGGAGCAGGGCGCAATCTCGGGCCTCATCCTGGAGACACCCAAAGGAGAGCTCACTATACGTTCGGCGCTCGTCGTCGGTGCCGATGGCCGCAATTCGGTTGTGCGGGAAAGGGCCGGGCTCGATGTCGAGAGTTTCGGCATGCCGAGCGAAGTCGTCTGGATGAAGCTGTCGAAACAACTGGGCGATCCGAACGAGGTGATGGGCCATGCCGGACCGCGCCAGGGTTTCGTGCTGATCGACCGCGGCGACTATTGGCAATGCGGTTATGTCATCCGCGGCACCACGTTCGCCGACATCCGCGAGAAGGGCATCGAGGCTTTTCGGCAGATGGTGATCGACGTCTCGCCGCTGCCGGCCGAGCGAATGCAGGAGGTCCGCAGTTTCGAGGATACGAGCCTGCTGACGGTGCGGATCGACCGGCTGAAGCAGTGGTGGCGGACGGGGTTGATCTGCATCGGCGACGCGGCGCATGCGATGTCGCCGATCGGCGGCGTCGGCGTCAATCTGGCGATCCAGGATGCGGTAGCGGCGGCCAATATCCTGGCCGCACCGCTGCGCGAGAAGCGCCTTGTCGACGCGGATCTCGCCGCCGTCGAAAAGCGGCGTAGTTTTCCGACCAGGGCAACGCAGAAGCTGCAGCTGATGATGCGCAGTAGCCGTCGCACCGACCAGGCGGACGACCGGAAGCGCAAGGGTCCGCCGGCCTTCATCCGGGGCATCGCCCGCTTTCCGCTGCTTGCCCATCTCGCCGGCCGGCTGATCGGCCTCGGTTTCCGCATGGAGCATGTGCGGGTAAAATAAGGCAACCTTTGACGGCCCGGCATCGTTGATCGGCAAAACAATCGAGGTTTTGCCATGCTCATGTTCGGAAGAATGCTGACGATGGCGATGGCACTGCTTGGCGGGATCTTCTTTTCCCAGGCGCCGGAATTCGCGCAGCAATACCGCCAGCGGATCGGCGGAGCGCTCGATGAGCTCAAGATCATGATCTCGGAATTCGACGCGCAGGCCAACCATAACGGCCTCGACCGCCAGGAGGCACTCAACATCTATTCCGCCTCACCACAGATCTTCCTGCGCAATCAGGGCGAAGCGATGCGGCGGACTTTTTCGCGTTACGAGATGCTTGCCGAGCAACAGAAAGAGCTGACCCTGGCGCCGCCGTTCACCAAGCCGTTCGTGGTGATGCGCAATCCTGATTCGACGACGTTTGCGAATGCCTGGCGCGATTTCGTGCCGGGTGTGCCGGTGGATTTCGCAGGCCTCACCTGGGCCGCGGCTGGGCTCTTCTGCGGCTGGCTGATCGCGGCACTTCTCGGCGCTGCCCGTCGCGGCGTCGTTCGCACGGTAAGGCGGCCGAAACGGACGGACCAGACCTCGACAATTGCGCGATGAACGAGGGTGGTGATCCCAGATGGATTCGAACCATCGGCCTCAGGATTAGGAATCCTGCGCTCTATCCTGCTGAGCTATGGGACCACGTGAGGAATTCCATACAAAAGGCGAGGCGTTTAGCCAAGCCTTTTCCTCGCCCTCATTCCGTCAACCGCTGTTCGGCGAGCCGAACCCAGTAGGAAATGCCGTAGGAAATCGCCTCGTCGTCGAAATCGTAATGCGGATTGTGGAGCGCTGCCGTATCGCCGTTGCCGATGAAGATGAAGGCGCCGGGGCGGCGTTTCAGCATGAAGGCGAAGTCTTCGCCGGCCATGGTCGGCTCGACATTGGTGTCGACGTTCGAAGCGCCGACCACTTCCCTCGCGACGCCGATCGCGTGATCGGTTTCGAGGTCATGGTTGAAGGTGACCGGGCACTGGCGGTAATAATCGATCTCGGACGTGGCGCCATGAGCGCTGACGATGCCCTCGACGATCTGGCGGATGCGGTTCTCGGCAAGGTCGCGGGTCGCCTCGCTGAGGGTCCTCACCGTGCCCCAGAGCGTCGCCTGGTCGGGAATGATGTTATAGGCCGTGCCGGCGTCGAAGCGGGTCACCGAGATGACGACCGAATGGACCGGGTCTGCGTTGCGGGCGGCGATCGCCTGCAGGCTGCCCACCAGCTGCGAGCCGATGAAGATCGGGTCGATGGTCTTGTGCGGCTGGGCGGCATGGCCGCCTCGGCCCTTGATGGTGATGGTGAACCGGTCGGGCGCCGCCATGATGCCGCCCTTGCGGATGGCGAACTGGCCGAGCGGAATGCCGGGCATGTTGTGCATGCCGTAGACTTCCTCGATGCCGAAACGCTCCATCATGCCGTCGTCGACCATCGCCAGCGCGCCAGCGCCGCCCTCTTCGGCGGGCTGGAAGATCAGTGCCACGGTGCCGTTGAAATTGCGGGTTTCCGCGAGGTATTTCGCCGCACCCAGGAGCATCGACGTGTGGCCGTCGTGGCCGCAGGCGTGCATCTTGCCGGGGACCTTCGACGCCCAGGGTTTGCCGGTGATTTCGGTGAGCGGCAGCGCGTCCATGTCGGCGCGAAGGCCGATCGTGCGGCCGCCCGGGCCCTTGCCGCGAATGACGCCGACGACGCCGGTGCGGCCGATGCCGGGCACCACTTCGTCGACGCCGAATTCCTTCAGCTTCTGTTCCACGAAGGAGGCGGTGTTCTCGACCTCGTAAAGAATCTCAGGATTTTCATGAAGATATCGTCGCCACTCGCTGACTTCGCCCTGAAGTTCGGCGGCTCGGTTCAAAATCGGCATAATGTTCCCTGTTGCTGGCTGGTCACGCGGTTATGACAAGTCCTCCCGGCCGGAGTGTGCCTGTCATGATTGACGTAATCAATCTTCTTTGCCATTGCTTGGCCACATACGCCGCATATGCGCCGCACTCGTTAAAGCCGTAACAACGAGGGAAACCCTTGCCGACTTCAAGCCTCCGATCCGTGTCTGCCACCCGGTTGATTTCTGCCGTGACGGCCATTGGGCTTTTCGTATCCGCGGGCAGCGCTGCCGCCAATCCGAAGATCGTTGTCGATGCGAAGACCGGCAAGGTGATTGCCCATGAGGACGCCTTCCTGAAATGGTATCCGGCGTCGCTGACCAAGCTGATGACCGCCTACGTTGCCTTCAAGGCCCTGAAGAGCGGCAAGCTCTCGCTCGAGACGCCTGTGGTGATGAGCAAGTGGGCGACCGACCAGCCGGCGAGCAAGATGTATTTCACACCCGGCACGACGATGACGATGGACAACGCGCTGAAGATGATGCTGGTGAAATCGGCCAACGACATGGCGGTTGCGGTGGCCGAGGCCGTCGGGGGCACGCAGGAGCAGTTCGTGGCGATGATGAATGCCCAGGCCAAGGCGCTCGGCATGAGTTCGACCCAATACATCAATCCGCACGGCCTGCCGGGCAAGGGGCAGTTCTCGACCGCCCGGGATCTCGCGCTGCTGACGCTGAGGCTCAAGCAGGATTTCCCGGAATACCAGAGCTATTTTTCGCTTGAGGGCATCGATACCGGCTCCAAGCAATATCCCAATTTCAACACGCTGATCGGCCGGTTCGACGGCGCCGACGGCATGAAGACCGGCTTCATCTGTGCCTCCGGGTTCAACCAGATCGGCTCCGCCACGCGGGACGGTCGCTCGGTGATATCCGTGGTGCTGGGTTCGGACAGCCTCGCCGGCCGAGCCGACGACACCGCCAACCTGCTGCAGCAGGGACTGACCTCGACGGCGGCCGGGGGCGTGGCGCTGCCGGCGCTCGCGCCCTATGGCGATACGGCTGAGGTTAACGACGTCAGCGCCGAGATCTGCAATCCGAAGGCCGCAAAAGTGCGCAGCGAAACGCGTGACGATGCGGGCCGCACCATCCAGCATTCGCCCTATATCCATGAAATGGTCCGGCCGCCCGTCTATGCGCTGCTCGCCCTGCTTTCCGGCGGCGAGGCTCCGCCACCGCCGCCGAAGGGCGCCAAGAAGGCAGCGGTCGCCGCCAATGCCCTCAATGTGCCGATCCCGCAGCCGCGTCCGACATTCTGAACGAGAATAGATCATGTCCTCTGCCCGCAACCGGATTCCCGTCTCCATCCTCACCGGGTTTCTCGGCGCAGGAAAATCGACCCTGCTGAACCGCATCCTGGAGGATCCGGGCACCAGTGATACGGCTGTGATCATCAACGAGTTCGGCGAGGTCGGGATCGACAACTTCCTGGTCGAAGCGTCCGGCGATGCGCTGCTGGAGATTGCCAATGGCTGCCTCTGCTGCACGGTGCGCGGCGAACTGGTGGATTCGCTCGCTTCGATCATGGATGGCATCCAGACCGGCCGTCTGAGGCCGATCCGCCGCATCGTCATCGAAACGACCGGCCTTGCGGACCCGGCGCCGGTCATGCAGTCGGTGATGGGTAACCCGGTCATCGCCCAGAATTTCGAGCTCGACGGCGTCATCACCGTGGTCGATGCGGTGAACGGCGTCTCCACGCTCGACCGTCATCAGGAGGCGGTGAAGCAGGTGGCGGTGGCCGACCGGCTGATCATCTCCAAACAGTCAATGGCGGACGCTTCCCAGCTGGCGGCGCTGAAAAGCCGGCTCGCCGCGCTCAATCCGCGGGCGCTGGTCGTCGATGGAGACAGTGAGGAGGCCGGCACGGCCGCCATTCTGGTGAACGGCCTCTACGACCCGGCGACGAAGATCGCCGATGTCGATCGCTGGCTGCACGACGAGATGGCGAGCGATGCCGAAGAGCATCATCATCACGATCATGGTCATGACCACCACGATGATCATCACCATGGCCACGAGCACCACGGGCATGGCCATCACCACCATAACCATGACGTGAACCGCCATGGCGACGACATCCGCTCCTTCTCGATCATCCACGAGAGGCCGATCGATCCGATGGCGATCGAGATGTTCATCGACCTGCTGCGCTCCGCCCATGGCGAAAAGCTGCTCCGGATGAAGGCGATTGTGGCGCTGTCGGATAATCCGGATCGTCCGCTGGTGCTGCATGGGGTGCAGAGCGTCTTCCATCCGCCGCAGCGCCTGCCGAAATGGCCTGACGGCTCCGACCGGCGCACCCGCATGGTGCTGATCACTCAAGGGTTGGAAGAAGCTTTCGTCTCGGATCTTTTTGCCGCATTCACCGGCCAGCCCCGCGTCGACCGGCCGGACCGCGCGGCGCTGGAGGACAATCCGCTTGCCGTTCCCGGCCTTCGGATGTAGGCCCGCTCAACCTTTGCGGATCAGAAACCGGTGTCCCGTGTCGGTCTTTTCCGAGCGGACCAGTTCGTGGCCTTCCTGATTGCAGAAATGGGGGATGTCGATGCCGGCCAGGGGATCGGTAGTTTCGATCGCAAGCTCCGTGCCGCTTGGCATGCCTTTCAGCCGGCGCCGCGTCTTCAGGACGGGCAGGGGACACTTCAGGCCTCTCAGATCGTAGAGGCCTGCGGTCTCAAAGCTCATTCCTGGCTCCAGAACTTCCAGAACGGCTTTTTCTTTTCTTCGCTGATCGGCGGTGCTGCATAGGCAAGTGGGTTCTGAGCCGGGATCGGAACCGTGGCGGTCGTGCCCTGCGCCGTCGTGACGGTCGGGACCGTACCGGTGCTCTGTGCGACATTGTTCTGCGCGTTGGGGCCGGCTGCCGGCAGGCGGTCCTGCTTCATGCGGTCGGCGGCGGAACCGGCACGGAAGGTGACGGGCGAGGCGGAGGCAAGCACGGTATTAGCCGGCTTGTTCTGGGAGGCCATCCGCTTTTCCATCATCTGCTGGAATTCCGACTGGCTCAGCAGCTTGCCGGCTTCGAGCGAGGTTCCGGTCGGCGCATAGGCGATATCGCGGCCCTTGCGCTTGTCGGCGACGACTGCCTTGCGCTCGGCTTCGGTCGGCTCGTACCAGACCTTACCGTCGAACTTCTCCAGCGCCTTCGCGTAAGTCACCTGATAGGTCTTTTCGTAGGAGGTGAGCGCAGCCGAGAGGGCCGGCGGAGTGGACATGGGCGGGCAGGCTGAGGCGGGAGCGAAGGTGCCGTTGCTATCGGCCTGCTGGTTGAAGACATATTTCTTTTCGCAGACGTTGACTTCCGGCGGACGCTTGGTGACCTCGAAATGATCGTAGCCGGTCTTCAGCATCTTCCAGAAGTCGAAATTCTGGCTGTCGCGGTGACGCGCCATGTTTTCGGCGGTCATGCGGAAGGGAAGCGCCTGCAACTGCACCGAGGTCTGGCCGCCCTTGAAGGCGTCACGGGCGAAGGCATAGATTTCCAGGACCTGCTCGTCGGTCATCGAATAGCAGCCGGAGGACGAACAGGCGCCGTGGATCATCAGGTTCGATCCGCTGCGGCCGTTGGCGGCATCGTAGCGGTTCGGGAAGCCGGTGTTGATGGCGAGGTAATATTTGGAATTCGGGTTCAGGTGCGCCGGCGTCAGGTTATAGAAGCCTTCCGGAGCCTGCCGGTCGCCTTCCTTGACCTTGGGGCCGAGCTTCCCGGACCAGGCGCAGATGTCGTAGCTCTTGATCACTTCGAAGCGGTTGTCAGCTCTCGCCTTCCAGACCTCCAGCTTGCCCTCTTCCTTGAGGATGCGGATCATGATCGGCGAATTGCGCGGCATGTCCTTCTTCTGCATCTCGGCGAGAATGCTCGAAGGTAGGGGCTGCTCGACCTTGTTCTTGACGCTCTTCAGGTCGACGCTCGCGGAATCGAGCGTATCGTTGCAGCCCGTCAGGGCTGTTGCCACGAGGAGGGCGAAAGCGATGTGTTTCAGGCGCATCGAGACGGACCACATAGACTTGGAACGACGAACGAATTCGGTACAGGACTTCTAGGAATAAAGCGGTAATCTTTACATATTCTTAACCGCTTGCGCCGGCCTGTCCAGCAAAACCGCCCAGGCCCCAATGTTATCAGCAATATGGCTAAATTTGGCTATTTGAGCGGCGGACAGCCGGAGATCACAGATTACGGCCGATATCGAGGAATTTCTGCCGGCGTGCAGCCCGGACTTCCTCGCCCGAAAGCCTGCCGAGATCTTCCAGCGCCGAAGCGATGACCTTGCCCGTCGCGGTGATGACGGCCTCGGGCTCGCGATGCGCCCCGCCGACTGGCTCCGGGATGATGTCGTCGATGATGCCGAGACCCTTCAGGTCTTCGGCGGTGATCTTCATGTTGGTCGCAGCCTCGCGGGCGCGGGTCGAATCGCGCCAGAGGATCGATGCCGCGCCTTCCGGCGAGATGACCGAATAGATCGAATGTTCGAGCATGTAGACGCGGTTGCCGGTGGCAATCGCAATCGCGCCGCCGGAACCGCCTTCGCCGATCACGACCGAAACCATCGGAACCTTCAGGCCCAGGCACATTTCAGTCGAGCGCGCGATGGCCTCTGCCTGGCCGCGTTCCTCGGCGCCGACGCCGGGATAGGCGCCTGCAGTGTCGATGAGGGTGATGACCGGCAGGTGGAAACGATCAGCCATTTCCATGACGCGGATTGCCTTGCGATAGCCTTCCGGACGCGCGCTGCCGAAATTGTGCTTGAGACGCGTCTTGGTGTCATGGCCCTTTTCCTGGCCGATGACCGCGACGGGCATGCCGTTGAAGCGGGCGAGGCCGGCCTGGATGGCGGCGTCCTCGCCGAAATTGCGGTCGCCGGCGAGCGGCGTGAAATCGGTGAACAAGTGGGCGGAGTAATCGAGGAAATGCGGTCGCTGCGGATGGCGCGCGACCTGCGTTTTCTCCCAGGCGCCAAGCTTGGAATAGATTTCCCTTGTGGCTTCCCTGACTCGGGTCTCCAACCTGCCGATTTCCTCGGACGTATCGATGCTTTCGTCCTCGGAGGCGAGCTTTTTGAGCTCGTGAATCTTGCCTTCGAGATCCGAGATTGGCTTTTCGAAATCGAGATAAGTCTGCATGAGAGCCGGTTTCCGGTTGTTTTATCTCAGGAACACGGAGTTCCCATTTTGTGTTTGGGGCCTCTAATCCCGGTTTTTGGCCTGTTTTGCAAGAGGGTGGTGTGTTTGAACCAGCTCTCGCAGCCTTTCTTCCAGTACATGCGTGTAGATTTGAGTGGTGGAAATGTCGGAATGGCCGAGCAGTTCCTGCACAACGCGAAGGTCTGCCCCGTTCTGGAGGAGGTGGCTTGCGAAGGCATGGCGCATCACATGGGGAGAGATTGCGGCGGCTCTAAGTCCGGCGCGCGCCGCCAGACCCTTGAGGTCGCGGGCAAACACCTGCCTCGGCAGATAGCCTCCTTTGCCGGCCGAAGGAAACAGCCACGGGCTGTCGCCGGTCTTTGCGAGTGCCAGCCGCCGGACCTCGCCATAGGATGCGACGGCCGCGATCGCCGAACGGGAAAGCGGCACGAGGCGCTCCTTGTTGCCCTTGCCGCGGATGATCAGGAAACGGCCCTCCTGGTCGAGAACCTTGATCGGCAGCGATACCAGTTCGCTGACGCGCATGCCGGTCGCGTAGAGCAGTTCAAGCAGCGCCAGCATTCTGAGACGCCCGAGCTGGTCCGGCCCGGGTTCGCCGGCCTCCTTGGCAGCGAGGTCCAGCAGGCGCGTCACCTCGTCCTCGCTCATGATCTTCGGCAGCGAACGGCCTTTTTTCGGCGCGTCCAGGATCGCGGTCGGGTCATCGCCGCGCAGGCCCTCGGCATAGAGGAATTTGTAGAACTGCCGCATCGCCGACAGTTTTCTTGCCTGGGACGAAGCGGCAAAACCCTGGGCGCCGAGATGGGCGAGATAGGCGGAGAGACTGGCGCTTTCAGCCGTCAGGGCCGAGGTGTTGCTGGCAACGAGGAAGGACTGCAGATCTTCGAGATCGCGTTCGTAAGAGGTGAGCGTGTTGCCGGCGGCTCCCCGCTCGGCGCTCATCATTTCGAGAAAGGCTTCGATATGAGCTCGGGAAAGATCGGCCATGTTCCCTGCCGTTATTGTTTCGGCGCTGCCGGGTTCAACCTCTCGGAAGGAATGCGCACCGTCACATCGCGCTCGTGCGGGTCCACCAGCATGACGAGAGCCACCATGCTTCCATAAACGATGCCTGCGATCGCCGCCAGCACGAAGAGGAAACGGAAAAGGGTGGGCATTCACGACTCCTGGGGTTGCGTCGCAATATATCGATAAAGGTTTACATATCGGCAAGAACAAACAATCCCCCGCATTCTTTGAGGGTTGCGACGGCTTGACGCTGCCGATGCATTTGTCGATACCGTTTTCTCGAAACGGACTTAACGATGACAGAAGCCGCAACCTCCGCCGCACCCGCCCTCAGCGAAAAGGCGCGCGCCGTTCTCGGCAAGCGCAACCTGATCTTCGTCGGGCTGATGGGGGCGGGCAAATCGGCGATCGGCCGGCTGGTGGCGCAGAGCCTTTCGATTCCCTTCATCGATACGGATGCGGAGATCGAGAAGGTTTCCCGCATGACCATCAGCGAACTTTTTGCGGCTTACGGCGAAACGGAGTTCCGGGCATTGGAAACCAGGGTCATCGAGCGGCTGCTGAGGGGCGGCCCGCGCGTGGTTTCGACCGGCGGCGGCGCCTTCATCAATGAGAACACCCGCCACCAGATCAAGATCGGCGGCATTTCCATTTGGCTGAAGGCAGATCTCGACGTTTTGTGGGAACGGGTGAACAAACGCGACCACCGGCCGTTGCTGAAGACCGAGAACCCCAAGCAGACGCTCGAAAATCTGATGATCCAGCGTTATCCGATCTATGCCGAGGCCGACGTAACGGTGCGGTCTGAAAATGTCCGCAAGGACGTAGTGGTCAACGAGGTGCTCTCCGCGGTGGCCAGTCTGTCCGGCGAAGATGAATTGCCCAGCGAAGGTGAATTGCAATGAACATGTCTTCCCGATCCGAGGGCCGTAACGCCGAGCGTTTGGTGCACGTGCCGCTCGGCGAACGGGCCTATGACATCCTGATCGGCCCCGGCTTGATCACGCGTGCCGGCGGCGAGATCACCGCGCGGCTGAAGGGCCGCAAGGCCGCCATCGTCACCGACGAGCACGTCGCGCCGCTTTATCTCGAAGCGCTGATGGACAGCCTGCAGACGGACGGGATCGAAGCCGTGTCCCTGACGCTGCCGGCCGGCGAAAAGACCAAGAGTTTCGAACATCTGGCAACGGTCACCGACATGGTGCTGTCGGCCCGTATCGAACGCAACGACGCGGTGATAGCGCTCGGCGGCGGCGTGATCGGCGATCTTGCCGGTTTTGCAGCGGGCATCGTGCGGCGCGGCGTGCGCTTCGTGCAGATCCCGACCTCGCTTCTGGCGCAGGTCGATTCGTCGGTCGGAGGCAAGACCGGTATCAACACCCGCCACGGCAAGAACCTGCTCGGCGTCTTCCATCAGCCGGACCTCGTTCTCGCCGATACCGCGGCGCTTGATTCGCTCTCCCATCGCGAATTCCGGGCCGGTTATGCGGAAGTAGCGAAATACGGACTGATCGACCAGCCGGATTTCTTCGCGTGGCTCGAAAAGAACTGGAAAGCCGTATTTGCCGGCGGTCCGGAGCGGATCGAGGCGATTGCCATCAGCTGCCAGGCGAAATCCGACGTGGTGGTCGAGGACGAGCGCGAGACCGGCCGGCGGGCGTTGCTCAATCTCGGCCACACGTTCGGCCACGCGCTGGAGGCTGCAACGGAATACGACAGCAGCCGTCTGGTGCACGGTGAGGGCGTGGCGATCGGCATGGTGCTGGCACATCAGTTCTCGGCGCGCCTGAACCTTGCAAGCCCGGACGACGCGGCACGGGTGACGGCCCATCTCAAGGCCGTCGGCCTGCCCACATCGATGAGCGATATTCCCGGAAAACTGCCGCCGACCGAAAAGCTGCTCGATGCGATTGCGCAGGACAAGAAGGTGATGAGCGGCAAGCTCACCTTCATCCTCACCCATGGCATCGGCCAGTCCTTCGTCGCCAACGACGTGCCGTCGTCCGAGGTCTTGAGTTTCCTGGAGGAAAAACGGCCGAAATGACGTCCAAACAGGGCCTCAAGTCGCGTGCTGTCAACGCGGTGATCCGCGGGTTTCTTCGCGCGCTCGGCGTTTCCCTGTCGGAACAGACCCTGGCGCTTTCCAGCCATGACGATCTGCACGCCGCTCTCGATATCGTTCATCGCGACGGAAATTTCGAAAAGCAGGACCGCGACCGCCTGAACGGCCTCTTCGAACTCGAGGAGCTCGAAGTCTCCGACGTGATGCGGCACCGCACGGTCATGCGGGCGGTCAATGCCGACGACCCGCCGGAAGTGGCGGTGCGCACCGTCCTCGAAAGCCCCTATACGCGCATGCCGCTCTGGCGCAATTCGACCGAGAACATCATCGGCGTCGTCCACGCCAAGGATCTGCTGCGGGCGCTCGCCGAGCCGAATGTCGAGCCGGAAAACCTCGATATCGTCAAGATCGCCCAAAAACCATGGTTCGTGCCCGACAGCACCAGCCTCAAGGACCAGCTCAGCGCCTTCCTGCGACGCAAGGGGCATTTCGCGGTCGTCGTCGACGAATATGGCGAGGTACAGGGCATCGTCACGCTCGAAGACATCCTTGAGGAGATCGTCGGCGACATTGCCGACGAGCACGATATCGAGATCCAGGGCGTGCGCCAGGAAGCGGACGGTTCGATCGTCGTCGACGGTTCGGTGCCGATCCGCGACCTGAATCGGGCGCTCGACTGGAGCCTGCCGGATGCGGAAGCAACCACGATCGCCGGCCTCGTCATCCACGAGTCGAAGCTGATCCCGGAAGAACGGCAGGCGTTTACGTTCTATGGGAAGCGTTTCACGGTGATGAAGCGGGAGAAGAACCGGATTACGCGGCTAAGGATCAGGCCTGCGGAAGATGTGACGCTGCCGGCGGAGTAGTCGTCCGTTTCGCGACAGCCTTTCAGTCTAGCGCTGAGTTGGCGGTTTTCGGCCCGAAGCGGACATCAAATACACCCGGTTTTGCATCTGCGAGATATTGAGAGCGCCAGCTCGCTGTGGATCGCAAATCTGACCCTATTGACCGCACATCACCGAAACCGGAGGTTGATATCCGGGGACGAATCAGCCGCGCAACGCTGCGCGTTTTTAGATGTGGGGCTTTTCATGAAGGTAATTCTCCAAAGACTTTTGAGCCTGCTGCTCGCATGCAGCATCGTACTGGGGTTTTTCGGATCAGCCGCGAATGCACGATTTATCTCGCCTGACCCCATGGACCCGACCATGCTGGGTGTAGGCACAAACCGATACGCCTATTCGGAAAATGACCCGATCAACAAAAGTGACCCAAATGGTCACGCGGCGGGAGCTGCTGCGGCCGGAGGGTTCTTTGATGCAGTTGGAGCAGCGATAGGCGGTTTCCTCTCATCATTAGGATTCAGCAGCGGAACCACTGCGGCGGTAGGAGCGGGAATCGCGACGACAGGTGCAGTGCTCGGTGTTGTCGCCATCGCTGCCTATCCTACAGAGATGGGCAACGGGGAAATGAGGGATGATGCCAAGGCAAACACT
The DNA here is from genome assembly GCF_023006505.1 of Neorhizobium sp. SHOUNA12A. Taxonomy (GTDB): domain Bacteria; phylum Pseudomonadota; class Alphaproteobacteria; order Rhizobiales; family Rhizobiaceae; genus Neorhizobium. The sequence goes on along the minus strand of NZ_JALBGV010000036.1, from coordinate 44,608 downwards.
CAAGGAGCCGTTACCGGAACGCCTGATCCCGATGACGACAAAGATAAAGATAAAGATAAACAGGAGGCAAAGGCTGAAAGCTCTAACAAATGGCAGGCCGATTCGATAAAAAATCAAGAAAAGCTTGAGAGGCAAATGGAGCAACGAGGATGGACGCATAAACAAATTGATGAGGCTGTACAAAACGGAAAGCAGCATCCAGCCACTAATTATCAGACGGGTGGAGCAGCAACCCGCTATGAGCACCCCGAAACGGGCCGCTCAGTAATTATTGACAATACAACTAAAGGCGTAATTCAGGTTGGCGGCGATGGCTTCAAATTCTAAAAGCGACTTGTTTGTTATTCACGTTAAGCTAACGGATGAACCTGTCCCGGTGTGGCGGCCCGTAGAGGCAACGAAAAATCCTGATGGCAGCTATTTAATTACCCCACAGACTATACCGGATTTTGAAGAATGGGAATTTTTACCCGGTGATAGTGTAGCTGTTGAAGAGCGGAACAATGAACAGGGCCGGTACTTTATCGCAACGCGATTGCGCGATAAAATCTGAAGTAGTCATCAATCGAATATCGTTCCATTATGGGCGGTTATCTGATCCGTGACCGCTATTGGCTCCAAACGGCCGCTACACCCCCAGCTATTGGAAAAACGGCCGGGCTGGTCAAGGCGATTTCCCACAATGAGCGATGCCCCTACCTTGGCCTCTCACCCCGCCATCCCTATCTAAGCCCAGCTACCAGCGTGTCGGCTCGCCCGGTGCCGCAGCCTCCACCGCGAGCGCATGCAGCCCGGCGTCGAGTTCCGGCTTCAGCAGGGCATTCACCGTCCGATGCCGGTCGAGCCGGCTCATTCCGGAGAACTTTTTCGAAACGATGCGGACCCGCATATGGGTCTCGCCGGTTCCGGTGATGTCGGGCTGATGGCCGGCGTGCTGATGGCTTTCATCGATGACGACCAGCCGTTCCGGTTCGAGATTGTCGGTGAGCGTGATTTCGATCCGGGATTTGACGGACATTTCGGTCTCCGTTGCGACGCAAAAGGGGCATCCCACAAACCAGTAAGAAAGAACTTTGTCAATTCTTGCCGCGCCCTGTTCGTCGCCCCATAATGAGGGCCTTATGAAACTAGATTCCAAATATTTCGACCGCATCCGGACGCGCAAGAACAGGCAGCAGGAAGCTGTGCCTGAAGCGCCCACTTGCCAATGGGACGGGTGCGACAAACCCGGCGTCCATCGTGCACCCGTTGGCCGCAACGCGGAAGGCCAGTTCTTTCTGTTCTGTTTCGAACACGTCAGGGAATACAACAAGGGCTATAACTATTTCTCCGGCCTCTCGGACAGCGAGATCGCCCGTTACCAGAAAGAGGCGATCACCGGCCATCGCCCGACCTGGACTGTCGGCGTCAACAAGGCCGCCAAGGATGCCCCGCTTCATTCGACGGCGCGTTCGGGGGCTGCCGGCGCCACCGGCGCCCAGCAGCGCTTCAGGGATCCGTTCGGCTTCGTGTCGAGTGCGCGGGCGGCCGGCCCCCGTTTCCAGACGCAGGGGCGCAAGCTGAAGACATTGGAAGCCAAAGCCTTCGATACGATGGAGTTGGCGGCCAATGCGTCGGCTGCGGAGATCAAGACCCGCTACAAGGAACTAGTCAAGAAACATCATCCGGATGCGAATGGCGGCGACCGCGGTTCGGAAGAACGTTTTCGTGCCGTCATTCAAGCATATCAGTTGTTGAAGCAGGCGGGTTTCTGCTAAGCCGTAAAAATTATGGCAGTAAGGATGACGGCCGGGCGGCGGCTCGCGCCTTGGAGAGACGATGAGTAAGATTGATCTAGATATTTCCAACCTTCCCGACACCACCGTTTCGGTCAGGGAAGTCTTCGGCATCGACAGCGATATCAGGGTTCCGGCATATAGCAGCGGCGACCCCTACGTACCGGATCTCGACCCGGACTACTTGTTCGACCGCGATACGACGCTCGCCATTCTCGCCGGCTTTGCACATAACCGACGCGTCATGGTGTCCGGCTTCCACGGCACCGGCAAGTCCACCCATATCGAGCAGGTCGCAGCTCGCCTCAACTGGCCGTGCGTGCGTATCAACCTCGACAGCCATGTCAGCCGTATCGATCTCGTCGGCAAGGACGCGATCGTCCTGAAGGATGGCAAGCAGGTCACCGAATTCAAGGACGGCATCCTGCCCTGGGCCTACCAGCATAATGTCGCGCTCGTCTTCGACGAATACGATGCCGGCCGCCCGGACGTCATGTTCGTCATCCAGCGCGTTCTGGAATCCTCCGGCCGCCTGACCCTGCTCGACCAGAGCCGTGTCATCCGTCCTCACCCGGCATTCCGCATCTTCGCGACCGCCAACACGGTCGGCCTCGGCGATACGACCGGCCTTTATCACGGCACGCAGCAGATCAACCAGGCACAGATGGACCGCTGGTCGATCGTGACGACGCTGAACTATCTGCCGCACCAGAAGGAAGTCGACATCGTCGCCGCCAAGGTCAAGTCCTTCGGTCGCACGGCCGAGGGCCGCGAGACGGTGTCGAAGATGGTGCGCGTCGCGGATCTTACCCGTTCGGCCTTCATCAACGGCGATCTCTCGACCGTCATGAGCCCGCGTACCGTCATTACCTGGGCGGAAAACGCCGAGATCTTCGGTGACATTGCATTCGCCTTCCGCATCACCTTCCTCAACAAGTGCGACGAACTGGAACGCACGCTGGTCGCCGAACAGTACCAGCGTGCCTTCGGCGTCGAGCTGAAGGAAAGTGCCGCCAACATCGTCCTCGGAGCCTAAGCGGAGACGAGATCATGGCAGGTCGCGGAGACAATTCGAAAGCCAAATCCGGCGGTCCGGTCGATACCGAACCGTTGCGGCGGGCAATTACCGGCTGCGTGCGTTCCATCGCCGGTGACGCGGAAGTCGAGGTCACGTTCGCCAACGAGCGTCCGGGCCTTGCCGGCGAGCGCATCCGCCTGCCGGAAATCTCCAAGCGGCCGACCGCACACGAGCTCGCGGTGACCCGCGGGCTCGGCGATTCCATGGCGCTTCGGATCGCCTGCCACGATACCAACGTGCATGCCAGCATGTCGCCGCAGGGCGCCGACGCACGCGTCGTCTTCGACGCCGTCGAGCAGGCGCGCGTCGAGTCGATTGGCGCATTGCGGATGGCCGGCATGGCGTCGAACCTCAGTTCAATGCATGCGGAAAAATACTCGAAGGCGAATTTCTCTGGCGTTGAACGGCAGGAAGACGCGCCGATCGGCGAGGCGGTCGCCATGCTGGTGCGCGAAAAGCTGACCGGCATCAAGCCGCCGCCGAGCGCCGGCAAGGTGCTCGATCTCTGGCGTCCGTTCATCGAGGACAAGGCGGCTGGCGATCTCGACAACCTCCGCAACGTGATCGAGGACCAGCAGGCGTTCGCCAAGCTGGTGCGGCACATGCTGACCTCCATGCAGATGGCGGAGGAGTTTGCCGACGACGATACCGATCCGGAGGAGATGGAGAACCCGGACCAGGAGGACCAGCCGCGCAGCAACGAGACCGAGAACGACGAGGTCGAGGAAGAGGCCGGCTCCGACGCTGCACCTGCCGAGCAGAGCGACGCTTCCGACGAGGAAATGGACGACGGCGAGATGGACGGCGCGGAAATGTCCGACGACGACATGTCGGACGATAGCGACGAACATTCCGAGACGCCCGGCGAGACCCGGCGGCCCAACAGTCCGTTCGACGATTTCAACGAGAAGGTCGACTACAAGATCTTCACCCAGGAATTCGACGAGGAAATCACGGCCGAGGAGCTTTGCGACGAAGCGGAGCTCGACCGGCTGCGGGCCTTCCTCGACAAGCAGCTTGCCCATCTCCAGGGTGCCGTCGGCCGGCTTGCCAACCGCCTGCAGCGCCGCCTGATGGCGCAGCAGAACCGCTCCTGGGACTTCGATCTGGAAGAGGGGTATCTCGATCCGGCCCGTCTGGTGCGCCTGATCATCGACCCCATGCAGCCACTCTCCTTCAAGAAGGAGCGCGACACGCAGTTCCGCGATACGGTCGTGACCTTGGTCATCGACAATTCCGGCTCGATGCGCGGCCGGCCGATCACGGTCGCTGCCACCTGCGCCGATATCCTGGCCCGCACGCTGGAGCGCTGCGGCGTCAAGGTCGAGATCCTCGGCTTTACCACCAAGGCCTGGAAGGGCGGGCAGGCGCGCGAAAAGTGGCTGGCGAGCGGCAAACCGCCGACGCCCGGCCGCCTCAACGACCTGCGCCATATCGTCTACAAGTCGGCGGATGCGCCGTGGCGCCGTTCACGCCGCAATCTCGGCCTGATGATGCGCGAAGGCCTGCTCAAGGAAAACATCGACGGCGAAGCGCTGATGTGGGCGCATAACCGCCTGATCGCCCGCCGCGAGCAGCGCAAGATCCTGATGATGATTTCGGATGGCGCGCCGGTCGACGATTCGACGCTGTCGGTCAATCCGGGCAATTATCTCGAGCGGCATCTTCGCGCCGTGATCGAGCAGATCGAGACGCGCTCGCCGGTGGAGCTGCTGGCAATCGGCATCGGCCATGATGTGACGCGCTACTATCGCAAGGCCGTGACCATCGTTGATGCGGACGAGCTTGCCGGCGCGATGACCGAGCAGCTCGCCGAACTGTTTGCGGAAAACGGCAGGCAGCAGGGCCGCATGCGACGGGCCAGCTGAGGTCCGCCGCTTGAAACTTTCCCGCCTCGTCGTCTGGGCCGGCATTTTTGGCGTCATCGCTTTCCCGGTGGCGCCTGCCACCGAAAATATCTCGGTCAGGGCGCGCGCGATCACCGAATTCAAGCGCGGTTCGGCGGAAACACGCTTTGGACCTCTCGAATTTCTCGGTGGAATCGAATTTTCATCGTCCGATAGCCGGCTGCAGTCGCTGTCGAGCATCCGCTTTCGCGCCGATGGCGAAAGGTTCGTGTCGGTGCTCGATACCGGTTCCTGGCTGACCGGCCGCATCGAGCGGGATGCCAAGGGGCGCCTCGCCAACCTCACCGATCTCGCCATCAATCCGATCCTCATCCGCGGCGGCCGGGTCGGTTCGAAATACACTTCGGACGCCGAGGGGCTGGCGCTGAGGGACGGCCAGGCGATCGTCAGCTTCGAGCAGCTGCATCGCGTCGATGCCTATCCCGATCCGGGGTTCGAGACCTCCGATCCCCTGAAAAGCCTTGATCTGCCGATCCCCCGCCACGAGTTCCGGATGAATGCGGGCATGGAGACGGTGGCGGTCTCGCCCCAGGCCAGTCCGCTCAAGGGATCGCCCATCGTGGTCACCGAGCATAGCCTCGATGACCAGGGGAACCTTTTCGCCGCCATCCTGGAGGGGCCGCTCAAGGGCGTGTTCACGGTGGTGCGGCACGATCCGTTCGACGCGACCGATGGTGCCTTCCTGCCAAACGGCGATTTCCTGCTGCTCGAACGCCGTTTCAGCTTCCTCGGCGGCCTTGGCATGCGCATCCGCCTCATCAAGGGCGGCAGCATCCGTCCCGGCGCTGTCGTCGACGGCGAAGTGCTCATCGATGCCGATATGGGTTATGCCATCGACAACATGGAAGGGCTCGACGTCATCACCGGGCCGGAGGGCAGGCCGCACCTCATCCTGATTTCGGATGATAACGGCAATCTGCTGCAGCGTAACGTGATGCTGGAATTCCGCCTGACGCAATGATGCCAGGCGGAATGTCTGCGCTTGAGTTAGCTGGCCGGAGCGACCTGCGGCATCGGCTTCAGCACGTTCATCAGCGCGCCATAGGGCAGGAGAAGAACGACGCCGACCAGGATCTTGACCACGAGGTCGCCGAGCGCCCAGGAGACCCAGCGCGGGGCTTCTGCGGCAAACGCGCCGAGGATCGGTGCGGACTGGATGGCGAAATCCTCGTTCGGGCCGATGAAGGCGAAGAGCGGGGCGAAGGCCAACGAGAAGAACAGCAGCGTGTCGAGCGCCGAACCGAGCAGGGAGCCAGCGAGCGGCGCGCGCCACCAGGTCTGGCGGCGGAGCCGATTGAACACGGAGATGTCGAGAAGCTGGCCAACCAGATAGGCGGTGCCCGAGGCGATGGCGATGCGCGGGGCGGAGGCCAGGAACGACAGCGTCACGCCGACGACAAAGCCTGCGAGAACGACGCGTCGGGCGATCGAAGGCCCGAACTGCCGGTTGGCGAGATCGGTCACCAGGAAGGCAAAGGGATAGATAAAGGCGCCCCAGGTGAGGAGATCGCCAAGGGCGATGCCCCAGAGCGTTCCCGTGACCGGGAACTGGACCAGGAAGTTCGATGCGACCACGACGGCCGCCATCAGCAGGGCATAGATGAAAGTATAGCGTGAGCTCAGCATTTTTTTATCCTGGGTGATGCCACCAGTTGGAGTTTTATGAAGGCCAAGAGAAAAGGCCTGGCCGGTATTACCCGTTCAAGCCTTGTTCAAAGCCGGATGATTTGTCGTCAGGCCGATCAGGCCGCAGCAGCGACTTCGGCGGTCTTCTTGACGATCTGGCGGCGCAGCAGGCGGGCGCGCATCGACAGTTCGGTCTCGTCGGACTTCAACAGGAAGGCATCGAGGCCGCCACGATGTTCGACGGAGCGCAGAGCGTGCGCTGAAACGCGCAGGCGATAACGCTGGCCGAGAGCGTCGGAGATCAACGTGACCTGGCACAGGTTCGGCAGGAACCGACGGCGGGTCTTGTTGTTGGCGTGGCTTACGTTGTTGCCGGTCAGAACGCCCTTACCGGTCAGTTCGCACACACGAGACATGGATACACCTTTGTTCTTCTGCAATCGGATGGTACTTCCGGACAATGCCCGGCGCGCCGATCCAACTGGTCCTGAGTGGAAAGTTGCGGTTCTATAGTCAGTGGGGCTCGTCGCGTCAAGCCAAAACCTTAGCCTAACCCTAAGAGAATCCGCTGCCAGTGCCCTGACGCCGCTATTTTCTTGCCATGATGCACCGTCTATATGTCTCCAGGAAGACGCTTTTCGGCGTCCTCATCGGTCAGGGCAGAATCATGAACCTTCACGGCTGTTTCGTCAGTGCCTTCGTGCTCGTCTTCGGGTTCACGACCGTTCCGCTCGGCTCGGCGGAAATCCGGCATGTCAGCGAATACGATATTTCGCTCGGGATCCTGCCGATCGCCAAGGCATCATTCGCGAGCGAATTCAACAGCAGCGACTACAAGATCACCGGGACGTTCAAATCGGCCGGGATCGTCAACATCATCAGCCGCATCTCCGCCGAGACCAGCGTCAGCGGGCGAATGCAGGCCGACAAGCTGCAGGCCGAGCGCTACAACCTCGTTTACAGCGCCGGCCGGCGCACGCGTGTCTACGACGTCGAGTACCGCAACGGCAATGTCACCGAGACGACTGTCAAGCCCGAGCCGACCCGCAATCCGGAAACCTGGATTCCTGTGACGGACAAGGACCTGCACGCGGTTCTCGACCCGTTGAGCGGCCTCATCTTCCCGGGCGACGCTAAGGTCTGCCCCAGTCGGTTGCCGATCTATGACGGTGAGTCGCGGATGGACCTGGTGTTGACGCTGAAGGGCACCAGGCCGTTTTCGACCGACGGTTTCAAGGGTGAGGCGATCGTCTGTTCGATCCGCTACCTTCCGAGATCGGGCTTCAAGCGCGGGCGCAGCGATATCGAATATTTGCGCAAGACGCCGATGGAAATCTGGTTTGCCAAAGCGCAGTCGGTAAATGTATATGCTCCCGTCTACGCCGTCATCCCGACAAGGATGGGGCAGGTTTACGTGACGGCCGTCAAATATGGCGGTTGAATAAGGCGCCCGCCCGGGCGTCCAAGGGGGCAGGGGTGAAAATCCGGGGAACGTTGATCGGTTTTACGGCGATCCTGATGTGGTCGCTGCTGGCCCTGATGACGGCCGCATCCGGAAAAGTGCCGCCTTTCCAGATGAGCGCGATGACGTTCGCGATCGGCAGCCTGCCGGGTATCGTGCTTTTTATCGTCAAGCCTGAGCGTATTGCTTTCCTGAAGCAGCCACCGAAAGTGTGGATCACCGGCATTGGCGGTCTTTTCGGTTATCATTTCCTCTATTTCACCGCGCTTCGGAATGCGCCGGCAGTCGAGGCGGGGCTGATCGCCTATCTCTGGCCGCTGTTCATCGTCGTCGGTTCGGCCCTGCTGCCGGGCGAAAGGCTGCGCTGGTATCACGTGGCTGGTGCTGTCGCCGGGCTTTGCGGCACGATCGCCATCGTTTCCCGCAATGGCCTTGCCTTCGACGACGCCTATCTCGTGGGTTATGGCGCGGCTTTTCTTTGCGCTTTCACCTGGTCGGGTTATTCGCTTTTGACGCGGCGCTTCGACCGGGTTTCGACCGATGTCGTCACCGGTTTCTGCCTCGGCACGTCGCTGCTCTCGCTGATCTGCCATCTGGTGCTCGAGACGACCGTCTGGCCGGCTAATGGCAGCGAGTGGGCGGCAGTTGTCGGCCTCGGCCTGCTGCCGGTCGGCGCTGCTTTTTATGCCTGGGATTACGGGGTCAAGAACGGCGATATCCAGATCATCGGCGCGGCAAGTTATGCGGCGCCGCTGCTGTCGACGCTGATCCTGGTCGCATCGGGTTTTGCCGAAGCGAACTGGAACATCCTGTTGGCCTGCCTGCTGATCACCGGAGGGGCGGTGCTGGCGGCGCGGGATATGTTCCGGCCGAAGCCAATTGCGGAAGCCGCGGCCGAATAGGCGTTCCTGAAAGGGTCGGGGACGTGGGGGAAGAGATGTATCTGTCGTTATGGGCGGTGCTTGCCGCCTCGATCGCGCTTGCGATCCATTATTTCCGCTGGCTGAAAAGGCCGGCAAGCCATCTTCGCGCGATGCTGAAGACCGTACCGGCCTTGCTGCTTGTGCTCTACGCCGGTCTTTCCGGCGCGCCGGTGCTGTTCGTCGCAGCGCTGGCGCTCGGTGCACTCGGAGACGCCTGCCTTGCCTACGAGGGAGAGCCAGCCTTCGTCGCCGGGCTCGCGGCCTTCCTCGCTTCGCATATTGCCTATGCGGCGCTGTTCTGGCCGTCGATAGAACCGAGCCTACTCGTCGCCTCCGCATGGCGTTATACGGCGGCATGGATCTTCGTGGTGCTGACGGGCATGACGTTTTTCATGCTGTGGCGCCCTGCCGGACGGCTCGCCATCCCCGTCGCCGCCTATGGGGTCGCGATCCTCGCCATGGCACTTTCGGCGCTGGCGGTGAAGCCGATCCTGCCGGCGGCCGGTGCTGCGCTGTTCGTCATGTCCGACACCGCACTGGCGGTCCAGAAATTCCTGGTCAAGCCGGATGCGCCTGTCATGGCGAGGCTGAAGCCGTTCGTGTGGGGCACTTACTTCACGGCACAGCTGATCTTTACGCTGGCAATTGCCGGCCTGCCGTTGTCTTAGACCGACGGTTCCCATCCGGGCGGAGCCATCTCGAAGCTCGAAAACTGAAAGCCTGGCGCGACCGTGCAACCCACCAGCGTGAACCGGCCAAGCGGTTCCGCCGCCTGCCAGGCGTTCGCAGGGACCACGGCCTGCGGCCGTTCGCCCCTGGCGAGATCGGTGCCGAGCCTCACCTCTTCGACCGTCTCGCCCTCGGAAATCCGCAAGAGCAGCGGATCGCCGGCATAGAAATGCCAGGTCTCCGCCGCATCGCGAACCCGATGCCAGTGTGAGCGTTCGCCGGCTTCCAGCAGATAATAGATCGCCGTCGAGTGGCCACGCGAGCCACCCTCAGCGTCACGAAACGTCTCGACGTACCAGCCGCCTTCCGGATGCCGCTGCATGCCGAGCGTGGTGATGATCTCCTCCGGCGTCATTCAGAAGTTGTCCTTGCGCTTGCGGATTTCGGCAAACACTTCCTCGTTGGATTTGCCCTCCATCAGGAGGTTGCGGCGGATGGCCGGGTCCGATGCGCGCAGGAAGGGATTGGTTTCCTTTTCCAGCCCGATCGTCGTCGGAATGGTGAACCGGCCGGCCGCGCGCTGCGCCTCGATCTCGCTTGCGCGCGCCTGCAGACGCCCGTTGTCCGGATCGACGCTCAGCGCGAACTTCGCGTTCGAGAGCGTATATTCATGACCGAAATAGACGGCAGTCTCGTCCGGCAGAACGGCGAGTTTCTGCAGCGAGTGCCACATGTCGGCGGCCGGGCGTTCGAACAGCCGGCCGCAGCCGAGCGCAAACAGCGTGTCTGCCGCAAACAGGATCTTGTCATCCGGGAAATGGTAGCAGATATGGCCGGCCGTGTGGCCCGGCGTCTCGATGACGCAGACGAGATGTTCGCCGAACTGGAATTCGTCGCCATCCGCCATGGTCTTGTCGAGGCCGGGGATCGCCACGGCCTCGTTAAACGGGCCGATGATCTCCAGCCCGAACTTTTCCTTGAGCGCCAGGTTGGCTTCCACGTGGTCGCCATGGTGGTGGGTGGTGAAGATGTGGGTGATCTTCCAGCCGCGCCGGGCCGCCGCTTCGAGGATCGGCTTTTCCTCCGGCGCATCGATCGAGGCCGTAAGACCGCTTTCCGGATCGTGCACGAGAACGCCGTAATTATCGCTGCGGCATGAAAAAACTTCGAGTTCCAGTGGTCTCATAACATAACCCCATTGCTGAAAGTGTTTTGCGTCACAATGTAGAGACTGGTCCCTTGAAGTCCAACCACCGTCTGGTACCAAATCACGCATGCACACGGATATCGTCGATCTTCGCGAATTCTATCACTCGCCCCTCGGCCATCTCGCCGAGCAGTCGATCACGTTCGCGCTGTCTTCGCTCTGGGCGCGGCTGCCGGAGGAGCGGCTGGTGGGCCTTGGTTACGCCGTACCGTATCTCGACCGGTTCCGCGCCGATACGGAGCGCACCTTTGCCTTCATGCCGGCGGGGCAGGGGGCGGTGAACTGGCCGGTCAGCGAGCTTTCCTCGACGGCCCTCGTCTTCGACGAGGAACTGCCGCTGCCGGACTCTTCCGTCGACCGCGTGCTGATGGTGCATTCGCTGGAGTTTGCCGAAAATCCGCGGGAGACCTTGAAGGAACTCTGGCGGGTGCTGGCACCCGGTGGGCGGCTGGTCATCGTCGTGCCCAATCGGCGCGGCGTCTGGGCGCGCATGGAACACACGCCGTTCGGCTCCGGCCGGCCCTATTCACGCGGGCAGCTCACCTCGCTGCTGCGCGAGACCAATTTCACGCCCGGTGCCAGTGCCGAGGCGCTGTTCTTCCCGCCGTCGAAGATCCGCGCCGTGCTGAAGCTGCGCCAGGCCTTCGAGCGCATGGGCCGGCGTTTCTGGCCGGTTTTTTCGGGGGTCATCGTGCTGGAGGCCCAGAAGCGGCTCTACCAGGGCCTGCCGGTCGCCGCCCGCGCCTCCCGGCGCGTCTTCGTGCCGGTGCTGGCACCTCAAGGCGTGCCTACGACGCGGACGCGGTGAGGATCGTCCCTCATCTGGCTGCATTCTCCGGCCCTTGGCTTTGGCTCAGGGCGTTCGTCATTCGAAACGATTGACTGGATCGTTTCGTCGGCTGCGCCGACCATTCCTCACCCCTCGACAAAGCCGAAATTCGGCTTTAATCCCACTGGATCACACCCGCCATTCAGGCTTTCCAAAAAGGTTGATCCGATGAGCATCGTCACGAGTGAGCCCGTTCCGCGTCCCGGCATCCTGGATATCGCCGCCTATGTGCCCGGCAAGGAACATGCTCCGGGCGTTGCGCGGGTCTTCAAACTTTCGTCCAACGAGACGCCGCTCGGCGCCAGCCCGAAGGCGATCGACGCTTTCAAACAGGCGGCCGGCCATCTCGAACTCTATCCGGACGGCCAGGCGATAGCGCTGCGCGAGGCGATCGCCTCGGTGCACGGGCTCAACGTCGCAAACATCATGTGCGGCAACGGTTCCGACGAGCTGCTGGGCCTGCTCTGCCACGTCTATCTCGGTGCCGGTGATGAGGCCATCATCACCCAGCATGGTTTTCTCGTCTACAAGATCCAGATCATGGGCGCCGGCGCCACGGTCGTCGAGGTGAAGGAGAAGGATTGCACCGTCGACGTCGACGCGATCCTTGCCGCCGCCACCGACAAGACGAAGATGGTGTTCATCGCCAATCCCGGCAATCCGACTGGTACATATGTCCCGGTCGCCGATGTCCGCCGCCTGCATGCCGGGCTGCCGAAGAGCGTCATCCTCGTGCTCGACGCTGCCTATGCGGAATACGTGCGCAAGAACGATTACGAAGCCGGCCTCGAACTGGTGTCGTCCAACAGGAACGTCGTGATGACCCGCACCTTCTCCAAGGTCTACGGGCTTGCGGCGCTGCGCATCGGCTGGATGTACGGCCCGGCCGGCATCCTCGACGCGCTGAACCGCGTGCGCGGCCCGTTCAACATGAACGCCCCGGCGATTGCCGCAGGTGCGGCCGCCATCCGCGACCAGGCCTTTGTCGAAAAAGCGGTCGAGCACAACAATCTCTGGCAGGGCAAGCTTACCCACGCGCTGCAGGCGATCGGCCTCAAGGTGACGCCTTCGGTCGCCAATTTCGTGCTCATCCATTTCCCGGATGTCGACGGCAAGCGGGCGCCGGAAGCGGATGCCTTCCTCACCAGCCGCGGTTACATCCTGCGCGCCGTCCGGGGCTACGGTTTCCCGAATGCGCTGCGCATGACGATCGGGTCGGAGGAGGCCAATCGCGGCGTCATCGAAACGCTCGGCGAATTCATGGGCAAAAGCGCATGAGCACGCCGCTTTTCGACCGAATCGCGCTGATCGGCATCGGCCTGATCGGCTCCTCGATCGCACGGGACGTCAAGGAACAGGGTTTGGCCGGCGAGGTGGTGATTTCCACGCGCAGCGCCGAAACCCTGAAACGTGCCGAAGAGCTGACGCTCGGCACGCACTACGTCTCCTCGGCTGCTGATGCGGTGAAGGATGCCGATCTGGTCATCGTCTCGGTGCCGGTCGGCGCATCGGAGGCGGTTGCAAAGCAGATCGCCGGCAGCCTGAAGCCCGGCGCGATTGTTACCGATGTCGGCTCCACCAAGGCCTCCGTCATCGCGCAGATGGCGCCGCATATGCCGGAAGGCGTGCATTTCATTCCGGGCCATCCGCTGGCGGGCACCGAAAAATCCGGCCCGGATGCCGGTTTTGTCGGTCTGTTCCGGGACCGCTGGTGCATCTTCACGCCGCTCCCGGATACGGATCAAGGCGCGCTCGATAAGCTGAAGTCCTTCTGGATGGCGCTCGGCTCGCGCATCGACGAAATGGACCCGCAGCACCACGACAAGGTTCTGGCGATCGTCTCCCACCTGCCGCATATCATCGCCTACAACATCGTCGGCACGGCGGACGATCTCGAGACGGTGACCGACGCGGAAGTCATCAAATATTCCGCCTCCGGTTTTCGCGATTTCACCCGTCTTGCCGCGTCCGACCCCACCATGTGGAGGGACGTCTGCCTGCACAACAAGGATGCGATCCTGGAAATGCTGGCGCGTTTTTCGGAAGATCTCGCCTATCTGCAGCGGGCGATCCGCTGGGGCGAAGGCGACAAGCTGTTCGAGCTCTTCACCCGCACCCGCGCCATCCGCCGCTCCATCGTCCAGGCCGGCCAGGATGTTGACGCTCCGGATTTCGGCCGCCATTCACTCGACGCCAAAAAGTGACCGGGGTCAGATCGGCGGAATTTCGCCGATCTGGATGAAGCCGCCTGCGAACACCTTGCCGCGGTTGATAGTGAGGTCGAGCGACGCGCTCTTGCCGCGGCCGAGCGCGGACAGCATGTTGGCGGCGCTCTTCAGCGTCGGGGCGATCTGCGGAAAGGCCTGGCTGAGGCTGTCCCGCCAGGCATCGATCCGCTCGATCCGGAGCTTCAGCTTGCCAGACAGATAACCCTGCTCGTCGAAGGAGAAAGGCCCTGAGACGGTGATCAGCTTGCCGTCGCCGAGATCGGCCGAAAGGCTGCGCATCTGGCCCTGTGTACCGTAGAGAGCGGTTCCATTCGGATCGGTTCCGTCGATCATGCCGGCGCGGCCGGTCAGGGTCAGGTGCAGATTGGTCGTAAACCGGGGCAGAAGCTGCGGCAGGTCCTTCATCACCACATCGGTGTTCTGCAGCGTCATGGCCGCGTCGAGGTCGTTGCCGTTCTGGCGCAGATGGATTTCGGTGTGACCGGCGCTGATATTGAAGGCCTGGCCGGTTGCCGACGATAGGATGTTCGTCTTCGCATTCTCGATCACCGTCGAGGTGCGCTCCACGCCGCGAAACCGGGTGATGAGGCTCGACTGGAAATTTTCCCAGGTGGTCGAAACCGAAAGCCCGTGGCCGGTGCGGATCTCGATCGGTGAATCGAGTTCCCAGACGATATGGCCGGGATTGTAAACCTGGGCGGCGGACCGCAGCGCGCCGAACGTGGCGGAAATGCCGTTGGTGCGGTCGTCGACCGAGACCTTCGAGCAGAACAGGCCGATCCGGAAGGGATAGCCACGATAGTCCGCGTCGGCGCATTCGGCCGAGATGCCGCGGCTTTCCTGGCTGCCGAGCAGGGCTAGCGTCCGCTCCTTCAGCGTCGAGGCGCCATAGAACCAGCCTGCGGTGTAGAGCGCGATTACCAGCACCACGCCGGAGGCGAGTAGCCACAATTTGCCGCTGACGCCAGTTCGGCTTGACGCTGCCATGATGTTCTCCAATGGTGCTGAAAACTTGGGGCGGGATGCTTCAATTGGAATGGTGTGGCGCGGGATATGGACGAATTTTGGGTGTTTGGCTACGGGTCTCTGATGTGGAATCCCGGTTTTACGTTTGAGGAAAGACTGCCCGCACGTGCTTTCGGCTTCCGCCGCTCCCTCTGCGTCTGGTCTTACGTGCATCGCGGCACGCCGGATCGTCCGGGACTTGTCCTCGGCCTCGACCGCGGCGGCTCATGCCGAGGCGTCGCCTTCCGGGTGAGTGAGGACAGCCGAGAGGATGTGCTCGACTATCTGCGCCGGCGCGAACTTGTCACCAATGTTTATCTGGAAAAGATTCTGCCCGTCTCGCTCGGCGACGGGCGGCAGGTGAAGGCAGTCGGCTATATCGTCGATCGCCACCATGTCCAATATGCTGGCGCGCTGGAAATCGAACAGGCGGCGGAGATCGTCGGCGTCTCCTCCGGCCAGTCGGGCCCCAACGATACCTATGTGTTCAACACATTGGCCCATCTGAAAGATATGGGTATCCGCGATCACTGGCTGGAAGGCGTTGGCGCGGCCGTGACGGCTGGATTTCAGGCCGCCGTCTGAGCTTTCAGCTCCGCAAGCCGCTTCACCGCTGACGGCGGCAGCGGCAGGTGCGGATTAGCGGCCACGGTTTCGACCAGCAGCCTGTCGCTTTCCCGTTCCAGGGTTTCGACCAGATGGGCGTAAAAAGCATCCGGATCCATGCCCGGTGCGATCGGCGGCAGGACACGGACCTTGAAATGGCCGGGATATTTGATGAGTTTGCGGCGGCCCCAGAACAGGCCCCAATGGGCGACGACCGGCACGACCGGCACCTGCACGTCGCGATAGATACGGGCGATGCCGTAGCGGTATTGCGGCTCGGCGCCCGGCGGTCGGCGCGTGCCTTCCGGATAGATGATGAGCTGGCGGTTGTTTGCCATCTCCTCCTTCGTCCGGTTCATAACATCGACCATCACCTTGCCGCGGGCGCCGCGGTTTACCGGGATCATCTTCTGCTTGGCGGCGTACCAGCCGAACAGCGGGATCCACATCAGCTCACGCTTGAGGATATAGACCGGGTCCCGCTGCCAGGGCAGAAGTGCCACGGTATCCCAGGCGGATTGATGCTTGGGGGCGAAGATGCAGCCGCCTTCAGGTACGTTCTCCAGCCCCTCGATCTCGAACGTGGCGCCGACGATCTTTGCCATCAGCCAGTTGCAGGAGGCGGCCCAGGCTTTGGGGATGCGGTAGGCCGCCTTGCGCGGCATCAGGAAATAGATCGGGCTCAGCACGATCATGCGGACGATCAGGTTTGTGTAGAAGGCGATGTTGAAAAGAACCGAACGCACCAGCAGCATGGAAGCTTCCTCTTGGACAGGCGTTGCCTACACGAGATCGGGCGGGGAAAAAAGCGTCGGCTCGTCATCCGGAGGGAAAAGTATCAGAGCGCGGGCTTTGATGCAGTCTTCGGCGGGTCTTCGTTGCGCAATCCGGTGCCGCGCTCGATGCCGAACCAGTCGCGGCAGGTAGCCAGCACGACCTTGCCGTATTCGGAAAGCATGGTGCGCAACACGTCCGGCTCGGCGAACCAGGCTTTTCGGGTGAGATCAGAACTGACCACCGGATAGGCAATGAACTCGGTTACCGGGTCGGCACGCCGCAATTCGTGCAGGCTGCGCAGCATGTGATAGTTGTTGGTGACGACCAGCACGGACTTGTAGCCGTGGTCGTGGATCCAGCGGGTGATTTCGTTGGCATTGCCGATCGTGTCGATCGCATCGTAGCCGATATCGACGCAACAGGCGAAGAGGTCGGGCGAGGCCTGCGTGACCTTGCGGATCTGGGTCGGGCTGGTGGACGGATGCGCTCCCGAGATCAGCAGGCGCTGGCCGGCTCCATCCCGCAAAAGTCCGAGCGCCTGTTCGATGCGCAGATAGCCACCGGTCAATACGACGATCGCATCGGCCTTGACGCCGTCAGGCGCCTTCAGTGACGTCACCGCATTTGCAAACCACAAAAAACCACCGAAAAGCAGCGCCAGCCCGAGCACGCAGGCCATGATGATGCGCCGGGCGGCCCATCGCAGCCGGCTGTTGCGCGAAAACACTCTCCCGAGCCACCGCCGCGGGTGGCTATCCGCTTCATTTTCGGGTGTGGTCGGAGCCGGTGTCATGATTGTCCATAGCCGGAGATTCGTGGCGAGAACAGGGCCAACCTACAGAGGGACGGCAACCGATTCAAGAAGCTGATAACCCGTCGGAACGCGATGGATCGGATCGGATCAGGTCGATCTCGTCGATGGTGCGCATGACCGTGAACCGGGCCGTGAGCGTCGTCAGCAGCGCGATCACGATCATCGTGGCGAAGATGCCAAGATAACCGCCGGCGCCTATCGTGAAGGAACCGAACAGGGCGCTCGCCTGATCGCTTTCGGGCGTCGCGAGCGAATTCGCCTGCCACATGTTGGCAATGGCGAACATAGCGGCTGCGAGCGCACCGCCGGCGGCGGAACCCTTGATGCTGATCTTCAGGAAATGTTTCTGGAATTCGCCGGCCACGAATGAACTCTCGGCGCCGACGAAATGCAGCACCTCGACGATATGGCGATTGCCGGAAAGCGCCCCGCGGGTGGCAAAGATCACCGTCAGGATCATCGCCGTGAAGACGAGGATGAGGACGCCCATGCCGATCAGCACCGTCGTATGGGCCATCGACACCAGGCGATCCACCCAGGTGCGGTGATCGTCGAGGAAGGCCTGCGGGATTTCCGTCTTCAGGAGATCGCGCATCCCGGCGAAATCTGGCGGGTTCTGCTCGTCAATGGTGACGATGACGAGGCGCGGTATAGGCAGATCGTCGAAGTTCAGTCCGGTGCCGAGCCACGGCTCCAGAAGCCTTGCGGTCGCGCTTTCGTCCATGATCGTACCTTCGCGGGTGCCGACGAAGGTGAGCGCCAGGTCGCGGGCCTTCTTCAAAGCGGCGTCCATGTCGAGCCCGTCATCGGGCTTGATCTGGATGGTGATCTCGCGGGAAATCTGGCTCTGCCAGCTCGACGCCGTGGCCCTTACCATGCTCACCGCGCCAAGCGTCAGGCAGGCGAGGAAGGCCATGATGGCGATCACCACCATCAGCGCATTGCCCTGGATGTTGGAGGGCGGCAGGATCGGGGCCGTCGGGCGCACCCGCATCTCGACGCGGCGCGCCTGCTTCTGGCCCGCAGGTTGGGCCTGCCGCTCGCCTTCGGGCTTCGGCGATTGGGCGCTCTTCGTCGCTTCCGGGCGGCTCAGCTCATTCATAGATGTCGAGCCGCCCTTCGGTGAGGATCATCCGCCTTGCATCCACCTGGTCCATCAGCGCCAGATCATGCGTGGCGATGACGACGGCGGTGCCGAGCCGGTTGAGTTCCAGGAACAGACTGAGGAGCCGGCGCGCCATCGGCGGATCGACATTGCCGGTCGGTTCGTCGGCGAGCAGGATTTCCGGCTGGTCCATCAGGGCGCGAGCGATCGCGGCACGCTGCTTTTCGCCGCCCGAGAGGACGGCGGGCAGCACGTTGATACGCTCGCCGAGCCCGACCCATTTCAGAAGCTCGATCACGTCGTTGCGGTAGGAGCTTTCCTCCTTGCCGCGCACGCGCAGCGGCAGCGCGACGTTCTCATAGGTGGTCAGGTGGTCAAGCAGGCGGAAATCCTGGAAGACGATGCCGACCCGCCGGCGCAGCATCGGCAGTTCGGCGCGGGGGATCTGCGACAGGTCACGGCCGAACATATGGATGATGCCGCGGGTCGGGTGCAGCGACATGAACAGCAGGCGCAGGAGCGTGGTCTTCCCAGCGCCCGATGGGCCCGTGAGGAACTGGAACGAGCGCTTGGGGATGTCGAAGGTCATATCCCGCAGGATCTCCGGCCCCATCCCATAGCGCAGACCAACGTTTTCGAAATGAATCAACGGATGACCCAGTCCTCGCTCTTTCGACTCTCTGGTGCCCGTCTATCTCTTAACGACCCGGGTAAACGAACGGTAAATCACGCGCGGAAAAGGGCTAATTTCAGGCCGTATTTGCGAAGCGTTAACCATTTCAATTTACGACTGAGGAGGATTCGATTCAATGCCCGCGATCCCGAACAACGGGGAAAACGGGCCGAAGAGGGCCCCATGAGCACGTTTAGCAGCCATCAGGGCAAAACAGTCATCCAGATGGACATCCTGCCGCCGGAACCTTCCGCGCGCACGACCCGGATAAACCCGCGGCGCGGCGAGGTGGTCGACGCCCAGTTCGTTCCGGTTCGCGAGACCTTCCGCCGGGGACCGGCGCCGCGCTCGCACAATGACAATCGCAGCAGGCGGCCTGAAACCACGGTCGTTGCCGCGTCGTTCGCGGAACGGGTTCTCGCCGGAACTGAGCGTGGCCTGATGCGTCTTTCCGCCGATTTCTTCTCGGCAGTCGTGGCCGTCGTCTTCGTTACCGTTTTCAGCCTCGCGGGCGGCTTCACGTTCCTGTTCGCCGGTTCGGCGACGGCAGGAGCCGGACCGACGCTCGATATCACCCATGTGACGATGACGCCGCAGGATGCCAATGGCATGCGCGTGCTCTTGATCAACGGCATCGTCGAGAACCGCAGCGGCGACAACCGGGCCATGCCGCAGATCCGCGCCGATCTGATGTCGGGCCAGACACTCATTGCGACGACGCTGATCTCGCCGCCGGTCTCGTCGATCGAAGGCCGCCAGAGCCGAGGCTTTTCGGCGCGCGTGCCCCACCCCGGTGGAAAACTGCCCGATCTGCGGCTTTCCTTTGCGGACCGCGGCGCCTAGAGCTTTCTCTTTCCCGGCGGATTGTGGTATCGCGGCTTTTTACGGACACGTAGGAGAACCTCATGCCCGTCGTACGCGGCAAAATCATCGAGCCGCTTTACACCGCCGAACAGATCGCCGAGCGCAACCATGCGATCGCTGCGCAGATCGCCACCGGTCCGACCAAGGACCTGCTGGTCATTGCTATCCTCAAGGGCTCGTTCGTCTTCGCCGCCGATCTGTTGCGGGCGCTGCATGATGTGGGTCTTGCGCCGGAAGTCGAGTTCGTCACGCTGTCGAGCTACGGCGCCGGAACCGTTTCGCAAGGGGTGCGGATCGTCAAGGACATCGACAGCGACGTGAAGGATCGCGACGTGTTGTTGATCGACGATATCCTCGAATCCGGCCGTACGCTGAAATTCGCCAAGGAAATGCTCTATGAGCGTGGCGCCCGCAATGTTTCCGTCGCCGTGCTGCTCGACAAACGCGTCAAGCGCCAGGAGGATCTGGAAGCGGATTACGTCGGTTTCGAATGCCCGGACTATTTCGTCGTCGGTTACGGTATGGATGTCGCCTATGCCTTTCGCGAGCTGCCTTTCGTCGGTGTCGTGACCGGAGACGCCTGACCGATTTGCCTGACTTGGCGAGACGAGATGTTAACCATGTCGCCCCGCAATAGGCCGGCGTTTACTCCTCGACAAGAAAACTCTGTTGATTTGCTCCCACATAAACAAAACACGGGAGCGATCACCGCAATGGCAAAAATCCTGATTACCGAGGACGAAGATTCGCTTCGCATGTTCGTTGCGCGGGCGCTTCGTCTCGATGGTCATGAGACCCATGAAGCGGGTGACGGCGCGGAAGGCCTCGAAAAGCTCAGCGAGGGAACCTTCGATCTGCTGCTCTCCGACATCCGCATGCCGGTCATGGACGGCATCGAACTCGTGCATCAGGCTTCCGCAAAATTCCCCGACCTGAAGATCCTGCTGATGACCGGTTATGCCGAGCAGCGGGAACGTGCCGACGATCTTGTGGCCAAGGTGATCGACGTGGTGCAGAAGCCGTTTGCGCTTCCCGATATCCGCCGTGCCGTCGCCTCGGCGCTGGCAGCCGCAAACTCCCGCGCCGCCTGATAAATCTTTAGGGCCGGCTTCAAGTCAGCGAATATCCAGAAGCCGTTCCAGGTATTGCCGCTCCGCTTCGCCGGAAAGAGCATTGCCGAGCTTTTCGCGGATCGCTTCGAGGATTTGGCGGGCGCGCTGGACATCGATTTCATCAGGCACTTTCACCTGATCGCCGAAATCCGGGCCTGACGTGGCACGCGGGCGCCCAAGCGGGTCGCGGCCGTTCTGGCCGCCTTGCGAGGTCATGTTTTCGCCCGGGCCGCCACGATCCTGGCCTTGGCCCTGGCCCTGCTGTTGCATGGCCTGCATCATCTGCTGCATCATGTTCTGGGCGCCTTGGCGAAGTGCGTTGAGCGCGTTGCCCTGGCCCTGCACGGCCTGCTCGCCCTGGCCATCGCCCAGCGCCTTGCCGGCATTGCCCATCTCGTTCTGCGCCTTGCCGAAACCTTCGCCGGGTTGCATGCCGAGACCCTTCAGCGCCTGCTGCAGCTCTTCCAGCTTCTTGCCAAGGCCTTCCTGCTGGGCGCGGAGGTTCTTCAGTGCTTCACGCAGCTGCTCGGCGGTCATCTGGTCGGTGTTCTGCTGACCCTGTTGGCCCTGTTGACCTTGCTGCTGTTGACCCTGCTGCTGCTGTTGTTGGCCTTCCTGGCCGGGCCGCTCACTCGGGTCGCCGCGCTGCATGCGGTCGCGGAGCGCCTGGTCCAGCTTGAAGGTCTGGTCCATCAGACGCTGCTGTTCCTGCATGATTTCGCCGAGCTTGTCGATCTGCTGGCGCATCTGGCCATTCTGTTGCTGCTGCCCCTGCTGGCCCCGCTGCGGCCGACCGGCCTGCAGGTTGTTCATCATCCGCTGCAATTCGTTGAGCATCTGCTGGGCGGCGTCGCGATTGCCGGACCGGGCGAGGTTTTCGATCTGGTCCATCATGTTCTGCAGGTCGCGCTGGCGGATGACATTCTGGGACTGCATGTTGTTGGGCGCCTGCGGAGCGTTCTGCATCCGCTGCGCAAGCTCGTTCATGAACTGCTGCATAGCTTCGCGCAGCTCCTGCATCAGCCGGGCGACCTCCTGGTCGGATGCCTTGTTCTGCAGCGCTTCGGCAAGGTTGCGCTGCGCGTCGCGCAGGCGGCGTTCGGCCTGGGACAGGTCACCATCCTCGATGCCGAGCGCAATTTCCCAGAGATATTCGGCCGTATCCTTCAGCTGTTCCTCGTTGCGGGCGAGCTTCATGCGCTCGAGCGCCGACCTGATCAGCAGGAAGTGGCTGAGGTTGGGAATGGTCTCGTCGGGACGGATCGCCAGCGCTTCGTTGAGCTCGATGGCGCGGGGCATCTGGCGGGTATCGAGCGCGAAGACCTGGCGCTCTTCGGCGACGGCCGCCGCCAGCGGTTCGGAGAAGCCGCGCGAGGGCAGCACCATTTCATGGGTCGGGCTGCGGCCGGTCTGGCCGGCGCCATCCTTGGCGATCAGGGTGATCTTGACGCGCTTGCCGGCGAGCGGATGCTCGATCAGGCTTCGGCTCGTCAGGCTCTTGACCTCGCGGCTGTTCTGCCGCGGCAGGTCGAGCCGGTAGTCCGGCAGCGGATAAAGTGGGGTCGCGCCCGGAGCCGGCTTGTCGACCGGTTCGATCAGAGCATGAGCTTCGCGGATGCCGTAATCGTCCTTGCCGGTGAAGCCGATTTCCAGCGCGCCGTTGACGGAACGTTTCGGCTGTCCGTCGAAAGCGATTTCCGGCGGCCGGTCCGGGATCACGTCAAAGGCCCAGGTTTGGCCATTGACGGTCAGGCTGCCGCTTTCGGCGACGTTGAGCGCATAGGTGCGGGGCGGCCGCTGCTGGTTAGGCTGCTGTTGCGATGCGGCCGGTTGAGCCGATGTCTGTGGGGCCGGTGCCTGCTGCGCTTGCTGACCGGTGGCCTGCTTTTGCTGCTGCGCGGCGTCCTCGGCGGCCTTCTTGGCTTCCTCGGTGATCAGCGTCGATGATTGTCCTCCAGCCTTCGGGGCAAAGACGACGGCCTCGCCGCCTTCGCCGCCGGTGACGCGCACCGTCAGGGCCGAATTCTGCGGAATGGAGACGGCGGCGACGGTCGTGGTCGCCTCGCGACCGGTCAGGAAGACCGGCGCACGGCCGGTATAGGAGGGCGGCGTCAGCCAGGCGTCGATGCGCAGGTCCGGATTGATGCTCGGCGCCGGCGGTGCGGGTCGGAAGGCATCGGCGGGAGAACCGCCGCCGTTCGAGAAGGAATAACCGAGCGCGACGACGAAGACGAGAGCAGGAATGGCGCGCAGCGCGAATCGGTCGTGCCGGGCGATATCGGGCTGCGGCAGGCCGGCATCGAGCGCTGCGATACGCTCGGCCATGCGGATCTGATGTTCTTTCCACAGGGCACGGGAGAAGGGCGTTTCGAAAGCCGGCTGGTCGTCCTGCACGCCGACCGGCTGGTGGGGCAGGTTGTTGCGGACTTCCAGAAGCCGGTCGGCATCAGCCACCGCCGGCCAACGCAGGCGGCTTAACGGCAGCAGAGCATAGACGAAGGCAAAGGCGAAGCCGCCGACCAGGACCCAGCGCACCCAGTCCGGCGCGATCCGGAAAATCCCGAACCAGGCCACCGACAGGAAAAGCGCCGCAATCCCGAGGGGTGCGAGCAGCAGCGGCAAAATCCGTTCGAAAAACAACACGATCCGTGCGAAGGACCGTTTCAGTGCGACGCGACGCGCAAGCACGGGATGCAATTCGAAGGCACCTTTGCGGATGAAGCTCATGCGATCCGTCTCCAGTCGTGGCGGCGCAAATCAAGCTTCCAAGATAACGATGTTTGTGGCGAAGACGAGGGCAGGGGGCAATCCGCCCCCATATTTTCCAAGCTTTCCCGTAAAAGTGAACGGCGCGTTAAATGTTCACGCAAGCCATGCGGGCACGGAGTCGAGGCCGATGAGTTCTTCGTAGCTGCCGCGCGGCCGCACCACATGGAACTCCGATCCCTTCACCAGAACCTCCGGCACCAGCAGCCGGGTGTTGTATGTTCCTGCCTGCACGGCGCCATAAGCGCCGGCTGAGGAGACGGCGATCAGGTCGCCGGGCTTGGGTTCCGCCATCTCGCGGTCAAGCGCCAGATAGTCGCCGGTTTCGCAGACCGGACCGACGACGTCGCCCTTGATGCGTGGCGCATCGGCGGCGGGCACGACGACCGGACGGATCATGTGGTAGGCGTCATAGAGCGTCGGACGGATCAGGTCGTTCATCGCTCCGTCGACGATTACGAAGGACTTTTCGCCGCCGTCCTTCACGTAGATGACTTCGGTGACCAGGATGCCGGCATTGCCGACGATCAGCCGGCCGGGCTCGGTGACGATCTTGCACTCCAGCGACCGCAGTTGGCGCTTCACCGTTTCCGCATAGGCATCGGGAAGCGGCGGAGGGTTGTTGTCCTCGCGATAGGGAATGCCAAGGCCGCCGCCGATATCGACGTGGTCGATGCGGTGGCCGTCGGTGCGAAGCGTCTCGACCAGTTCGCGCAACAGCCGGAAAGCGTGATCGAAGGGCTGCAGTTCGGTTATCTGGCTGCCGATATGCATGTCGATGCCGGTGACGTCGATGCCGCCAAGCGTCGCTGCGTGTGCGTAAACTGCGCGGGCGCGCTCGTAAGCGATGCCGAACTTGTTTTCCTTCTTGCCGGTCGAGATCTTGGCATGGGTGCCGGCATCGACATCCGGGTTGATGCGGAAGGAGACATGCGCCCGCTTTCCAGCTTTCAGAGCGCGCAGGTTCAGAACTTCCAGCTCAGGCTCGGATTCGACGTTGAAACAGTAGATGCCGGCTTGCAGCGCCAGATCCATTTCCTGCACCGTCTTGCCGACGCCGGAAAACATGATGCGGTTTGCCGGAATACCGGCTGCAAGCGCGCGACGCAGCTCTCCGCCGGAGACGACATCGACGCCGGCGCCGAGCCGACCGAGCGTCTTCAGCACCGCCTGGTTGGAATTCGCCTTCATGGCATAACAGACCATCGCGTCCACATCGGAGAACGCCTTGGCGAAAACCTTGTAGTGACGTTCCAGGGTGGCCGTCGAATAGACGTAGAAGGGGGTTCCGACCGCCTTGGCGATTTCCGGGATCGGCACGTTCTCGGCGTGGAGCACGCCGTCGATGTAATGAAAATGATTCACGGTAAAACTCGGAAAATTACAGGAGCGGGTCGAGCAGGAAAGGCCGGTCGGCAACCGGCTCGGCTTTCTGTTTATCCGGTTTGCCGCTCTTGCGGATGTTCTGCTGCTCCACCGGCGTGCTCGGGCGGTCGAGGCTGCCTTTGCGGCCGCAGCCGACGACAACGATGCCAGCGAGGCTCAGCACAAAGGCGATGCGGGCGATTTTTACCAGGGACTTCGACATTCTATTCCTTCTCCGGCACGGCTGCGGAACTTTCATAGCGAAGTTCCGCGCGCTTGTGCAGTCACTATCCGGCATCACTTCTCAGCGTTCGTTCCGGCTGACGTCAATTCCGACCGCGCCACCAGGCGATCTGTTTGCGCACTTCAGCAGGTGCGGTGCCGCCGAAACTGGTGCGACTGGCGACCGAGGCGTCGACGGAGAGGACGTTGAAGACCTTGTCGGTGATATCAGGATTGATCGACTGCAGTTCTTCCAGCGACAGTTCGGAGAGGTCGCATCCCTTCTCTTCGGCAAGTGCCACGGCGCGGCCGGTCACATGATGGGCGTCGCGGAAGGGAAGGCCGACTTCACGCACCAGCCAGTCGGCAAGGTCCGTCGCAGTCGAATAACCGGCGCCCGCTGCGGCGCGCATCTTGTCGGCACGGATCGTCATGTCGCGCATCATGCCGGTCATCGCGGCGATCGCCAGTTCCAGGTTCTCGGCGCAATCGAAGACCTGTTCCTTGTCTTCCTGCATGTCCTTGGAATAGGCGAGCGGCAGGCCCTTCATGACGGTCAGCAGCGCCACCAGCGAACCGTTGATGCGGCCGGTCTTGGCACGCACCAGTTCGGCGGCATCCGGGTTCTTCTTCTGCGGCATGATCGATGAGCCGGTCGAGAAGGCATCCGACAGGCGCACGAAGCCGAATTGCGGCGTCGACCAGATGACGATCTCTTCGGCGAGGCGCGACAGGTGAACGGCGCAGATCGCCGCGACCGACAAAAATTCAAGCGCGAAATCGCGGTCGGACACGGTATCGATCGAATTGCGGGTCGGCTCGCGGAAACCGAGGGCCTTGGCCGTCATGTGGCGGTCGATCGGATAGGGCGTGCCGGCGAGTGCGGCGGCGCCGATCGGGCTTTCGTCGAGATGGTCGATCGCGTGGCGCACGCGGGCGCGGTCACGGCCGAACATTTCCACATAGGCCATGCAGTGATGGCCGAAGGTGACCGGCTGGGCGGTCTGGAGATGGGTGAAGCCGGGCATGACCGTGTCGGCGTGTTCCTCGGCGCGGTCGAGAAAGGCTGCTATCAGGCGGGTCAGCATCGCTTCCGTCTTGACGAGCTCTTCCTTGACCCAGAGGCGGAAGTCGAGCGCCACCTGGTCGTTGCGCGAGCGGGCGGTGTGTAGGCGTCCGGCGGCGGGGCCGATCAGCACTGCCAGCCGCGCCTCGATGTTCATGTGGATGTCTTCGAGCTGCCTAGAAAATTCGAACTTGCCGGTTTCGATCTCTGACATGATTGTGTTCAGGCCGGAGACGATCTTGTCTTTATCTTCGCCCGAAATAATGCCCTTTTCCGCGAGCATCGTCGCATGCGCTATTGAGCCGCGGATATCCTGAGCGAACAGCTTCTTGTCGAAACCGATCGAGGCATTTATCTCCTCCATGATCGCGTCCGGCCCTGAAGCGAAGCGTCCGCCCCACATCTGGTTGGAGGATACTGCGTCCTTCGTGCCGTCAGCCATGATGTCTAGTCCTGGAGTAATTGATGACGACCAAAAGACCTTTCGGCCTTCCGTCCGCCAGATTGATCGTGATTGCCGCCGTTGCGGGAATACTTGCCGGTGCCGTGGCGGTATACGTGACGAATGTGGGGTCTGGCAATGGCGAGACCGGGCTCTCCGCCCAATCCTCCGGCGCCTGCGCGGGCGCTGTCGAGACGGTGAAGTCGGTTTCGCAATTCTCCAAGGGCCAGGTCGCCGCCATGGTTGCCGCCCAGCCGCCGAGGCCGCTCGACCTCGCCTTCAAGGGACCGGACGGCCGGGACCTCAAGACCGCCGATTTCGCCGGCAAGACCGTGTTGCTCAATCTCTGGGCCACCTGGTGCGGCCCGTGCCGGGAAGAGATGCCGGCGCTGAATGCGCTGCAGAAGGGCATGGGGGCTAAGGACTTCGAGGTCGTGGCGGTCAATATCGATACCGGCAGCGACGAAAAGCCCAAGGCTTTCCTCGCCGAATACGGCGTCGATACGCTCGGTTATTATCGCGACAGTTCGATGGGCGTCTTCAATTCGTTGAAGAAGGAAGGCCTCGCCTTCGGCCTGCCGGTAACCTTGGTGATGGACAAGAAGGGCTGCCTGATCTCGGCGATGAACGGGCCGGCCGCCTGGGACAGCCCGGATGCCAAGGCGCTGATCACGGCGGCGAAGGGGTTGTAACCCGGACAATTTTCGCGGATGGACGACGGCAGGTATTTCGTTATTCTGCTTTTGGTTGTGATGACGAAAGCAGACGCGCACTGCCGTGCTCCTCGGAGAGGATAGGCCGCTTCGACCCGGCGAGGGCCTCGTCATTCAACCGGAGGAGTGATCTATGTGGTCCAGGCCATTTAGCATCACGGTCACCATACGGAAAACCCGCACGAACTGGCAAGTAACCGTGCGGGTGTTATTCCGGAGGTGATCTAGAGGGGCGGGCGAAAGCTCGCCTCTCACTCCCTCACTATAGTTCGGAATGGCATACCTGACAAGGCAATGGCTCGCATCGCCTACCGCGTCGGTACCGGCACTTCGCCGCGATAATCGTAGAATCCGCGGCCGGCTTTGCGGCCCAGCCAGCCGGCTTCGACATATTTTACCAGAAGCGGGCAGGGGCGGTATTTGCTGTCCGCCAAGCCGTCGTGCAGGACCTGCATGATCGACAGGCAGGTATCGAGGCCGATGAAATCGGCGAGCTGCAGCGGGCCCATCGGATGATTGGCGCCAAGCTTCATGGCGGTGTCGATCGCCTCGACCGAGCCGACGCCTTCATAAAGCGTGTAGATCGCTTCGTTGATCATCGGCAGCAGGATGCGGTTGACGATGAAGGCCGGAAAATCCTCGGCGACCGTCGCAGTCTTTTCAAGCGCGACGACGTAGTCCTTGGCGGCACGGAAGGTCGGCTCGTCGGTGGCGATGCCGCGCACCAGCTCCACGAGCTTCATCACCGGCACCGGATTCATGAAATGTATACCCATGAAGCGCTCCGGACGGTCGGTGGCGGAAGCGAGGCGGGTAATGGAAAGCGACGAGGTGTTGGTTGCTAGCAGCGCTTCGGGTTTGAGCACCGGACAGACTTGCGCGTAGATCTTGCGCTTGACGCTTTCGTCTTCCGTCGCGGCCTCGATCACCAGGTCCATCGGCGCGAGATCGTTGAGGTCTGAAGAGCCGGAAATCAGCGCAAGGGCCGCTTTCCGCTCGTCATCGCCGAGTTTGCCGTTGGAGACCTGGCGGGCAAGATTGCCGTTGATGGTTGCGAGCGCTGCTTCGATCCGGTCCTTGGACACATCGTACATCTGCACCTTGTATCCGGCGAGAGCCGAAACATGCGCAATACCGCAGCCCATCTGGCCTGCTCCGATGATGCCGATGCTTTTTATGACCAAACCCATGGTTTCGCTCCCTGGGCGTTTACGCCATCTCAAGCGTACGCCGATTTCATAGAAATGCCGGACTGCATGTATGCAGTCCGGCAGATTGTTATTCTGCTGCTTGTCGTTTTGCCAGCATTTTTCGCGCTTGCGAAATGAACAAAGGCTCAAAGCGCCTTTTCGAGCTGGGGCAGGATTTCGAAAAGATCGCCAACGATGCCGTAGTCGGCGACCTGGAAGATCGGGGCTTCCTCGTCCTTGTTGATGGCGACGATGACCTTCGAATCCTTCATGCCGGCGAGATGCTGGATGGCACCGGAAATGCCGACGGCGATATAGAGCGCCGGTGCGACCACCTTACCGGTCTGGCCGACCTGCCAGTCGTTGGGGGCGTAACCCGCGTCGACCGCGGCACGCGATGCGCCGACGGCTGCACCGAGCTTATCGGCGACCGGCAGGATGACTTCCTTGAACTTTTCCGACGAGCCGAGCGCACGACCGCCGGAGATGATGATTTTGGCAGACGTCAGTTCCGGACGTTCGGAAGACGAAAGAGCATCCGAGACGAAGCTCGAAACGCCTGGGTTGGCTGCAGCCGAAATGTTTTCGACCGAGGCGGAACCGCCGTCGCCAGCCGCCTGAAAGGAGGCGGTGCGCACCGTGATGACCTTCTTGGCGTCGGTCGACTGGACGGTCTGGATAGCGTTGCCGGCATAGATCGGCCGCTTGAACGTGTCGGCCGAAACGACCTCGACGATCTCCGAGACCTGCATGACGTCGAGCAGGGCTGCGACGCGCGGCATGACGTTCTTGGCGGATGCCGTCGCAGCGGCGATGATCGTGTCGTAGGAACCGGCCAGCGAAACGATCAGAGCCGAAAGCGGTTCTGCGAGGTTGTTGGCGTAGTCGGCGCTGTCAGCGAGCAGGACCTTGGAAACGCCGGCAAGCTTTGCAGCGGCATCGGCAGCGGCTTTGGCGCCGGAACCGGCGACCAGCACGTGCACCTCGCCGCCGATCTTGGAGGCGGCCGAGAGCGCCTTGGCGGTCTGGTCGTTGAGGCTCGCATTGTCGTGTTCTGCCAGAAGAAGAATGGCCATGTTGATGTTCTCCCTTTCCTTACAGAACGCCGGCGGTCTTCAAGGCGCCAACCAGTTCCTCGACCGTCTTCACCTTGATGCCCGCCTTGCGGCCGCCCGGTTCTTCCGTCTTCAGGACCTTGAGCCGCGGCGCGGTGTCGACGCCGAAATCTGACGGAGTCTTCTTGTCGAGCGGCTTCTTCTTGGCCTTCATGATGTTCGGCAGTGAAGCGTAACGCGGTTCGTTGAGGCGAAGGTCGGTGGTAACGACGGCCGGAAGCTTGACTTCGATCGTCTGCAGGCCGCCATCGACTTCGCGGGTCACCTTGGCGGAACCGTCGGCCAGCTCGATCTTCGAGGCGAAGGTCGCCTGGGCGGAGCCGAGCAGGGCTGCCAGCATCTGGCCGGTCTGGTTCGAATCGTCATCGATCGCCTGTTTGCCGACAATGATCAGGCCCGGCTGTTCGGCATCGACGATGCCTTTCAGGATCTTGGCCACGGCAAGCGGCTCGACCAGGTCGTCGGTCTCGACCAGGATCGCCCGGTCGGCGCCCATGGCGAGCGCCGTGCGCAGGGTCTCTTCGGCCTTGGCCGGGCCGATCGACACGACCACCACTTCTTCGGCCTTGCCAGCTTCCTTCAGACGCAGAGCCTCCTCGACGGAGATTTCGTCGAAGGGATTCATCGACATCTTCACATTGGCGAGCTCGACACCCGTACCGTCCGGCTTTACCCGAATCTTGACGTTGTAATCGACCACGCGCTTCACTGGCACCAGGATCTTCATGGGGTCCTTCCTTGACTATCTCCAGCCGCAAATTGCGACATTTGCTGCTTCCTCATTTGTCAGTTGGCGACATGGATACGCATTTTTCGCGCGATTACAACGCGGATTTGCCTCCAGGCATTGCCGTTTTCTCATAGTTCTATTCGGTTGCCGCGGCGATCTGCGGAGCGCCAGGTTTTCGCTCGACGGCTTTCGGGGTGACGATGTTGCGGTCGAACAGCGGCACGCCTTTGCGGCGCATGAACAGCACGAGGATGGCGCCGGCAATGATGCCGCCCACATGCGCACCCCAGGAGACCATGCCATCGAGATCGAGCGCCAGCATGGCGAACTGCTGAACGATCCAGAGCGCCAACGGAATGAAGGCCGGCAACGGCAGCGGGATACGGAAGAGAACCAGCACCCAGACCCGCACGCGCGGATGCAGCAGGAAATAGGCCGCAACCACGCCGGAGATCGCCCCGGATGCGCCGATCAGCGGCCCTTCCGAACTCGATGCCACGAAACCGTGGAGAGCGGCGCCCGCCGCTGCGCAGACGAGATAGAAGGCGAGGAATTTCACATGCCCCAGTGCATCCTCGACATTGTCGCCGAACACCCAGAGGAACAGCATGTTCGAGGCGAGATGCCAGAAATCCATGTGCAGAAAGGCATAGGTGACGAAGGTCAGATCGTCCGGCACGATCACCAGCGACGGATCGAGCGTCGCGTAATTGAAGATCACCGCTGGAATGAAGCCGAGCCCGAGCGAGGCGTGTTCGGCCACTTCAGGCGCGGAAAAATTGGTGAACAGCCATATCAGCACGTTGATGGCGATGATGCTGATCGTGACATATTGCACGCGGATGTACTTGAGTTCGACGGCGTCGTGCAGCGGGATGAACATGCTGTGGCTCCTGCGCCGTTGCGGTTACCGGTTCTTGCCAGGAACCCAGAGTATATCGGCTTTGCCTCCGTCATTGGCAAAACGCGCCGCAACGAACAGAAAATCGGAAAGCCGGTTGATATATTTCAGCGCCGCGACGCCGACGGTTTCGCTTCGGGACAGCTCGACCATCAGCCGTTCCGCACGGCGCGACACGGTGCGGGCAAGATGAAGATGAGCGGCGGCGGGGGATCCTCCCGGCAGCACGAAGGAGGTCAACGGGTCGAGATGGGCGTTCAGCGCATCGATCTCCGTTTCCAGCCGCGTCGCCTGGGCTTCGACGATCCGAAGCGGTTCGTAGTCCAGCTTCTCGCCGGTATCCGGCGTGGCAAGATCGGCACCGAGGTCGAAGAGGTCGTTCTGGATTCGGAAGAGCATGGCATCGAGTTCGGCCATGTCTGACGTGTGCAGGCGCGCCAGCCCGATCGTCGAATTCGTCTCGTCGACCGTGCCATAGGCCTCGACGCGCAGGTCATGCTTGTCGCGGCGTGCACCCGAGACCAGCGCGGTGGTGCCGTTATCGCCGGTGCGCGTGTAGATCTTGTTGAGCTTTACCATCCGCCATCATCAGAATCAGGTCGGGCGACCGCCGCCCGTAATCCAGAGAGTGAGCATGATGAGGACGATTGCAACTGCCTGCAAGAGAATACGCAGTTGCATCAGCTTGTTGGATTTGTTGGGATCGGTGCCCTTGACCATGTTGAACAGCCCGCGGATCAGGACGAGCACGACGAGGCCCATGACGATCAGGGCAAGGACGGTGGTAAAAGTGGACATTGTCGGATTGCTGCCTTTCAATCCAGCCGGCGCATCAATTTATAGAAGAGCGCGGCCGGGAGTATTCTTTTCAGGAAAGCGCCCTGTTTGGCGGGCGTTGTTACCAGATAATGTGGCCTCGGACGAGGTGCGGTCAAGGCATGCGTCAAGACGTCATAGACGGCTTCGGGCCCAAGTTTATGGCGGTTGGCCTGCCCCCCGCCCTCGAGGCGCCTGAGCTGCCGCCGATACTGCTCCGCATGGACCGAACCTTCGAGGTCGACATGCTCGCGGATCTTGGCGAGCGCGTTGGCGGTGAAGCGAGAGGTGATCGGTCCGGGCTCGATGAGGCTTACTCCGATGCCGCTGCCTTCGAGTTCCATGCGCATGGTCACCGTCAGCCCTTCGAGGGCGTATTTCGAGGCTGTGTAGGCGCCGCGATAACGATAGGGCAGCAGGCCCAGTATCGACGAACAGTTGACGATCCGGCCATAACCCTGAGCCCGCATGACCGGGATGACCCGCCGCGTCAGCTCGTGCCAACCGAAGAAATTGGTCTCGAACTGCTCGCGCAGCACATCGGTCGCCAAATCCTCCACCGCACCCGCCTGACCGTAGGCGCCGTTGTTGAATAGCGCATCGAGTCGTCCGCCGGTGCGCTCGAGCACTGTTGCGACCAGGGCGGCGATCGTATCCGGCTTGGTGTAATCCATCAAAAGGGCTTCGATGCCGCCCGCCTCGAGGGTTGCGAGATCGGCTTGCCTGCGCACCGTTGCAAAGACCCGCCAGCCATCGGCCTTCAGGGCACGCGCGCAATGGGCGCCGATGCCGGAGGAACAGCCGGTAACGATGATCGTTCTATTTTCGGCCATTCGGTGAGGCTCCCTGTACAATCGAAAGAGTTCCTCCCATATTTCCCACCACGTCACAACGGAGTTGCAATTGCCCGAAGAAAACCGCCCCGTCCGGTGGTATCGCCTCGCCTTCAGGGTGCTTTGGGACGCCTATTGGCATTTCTCGGATGACGATGGCTGGGCGATGGCGAGCCATGTCGCGCTTTCCGGCCTTCTGGCGCTGTTTCCGTTCCTGATCTTCGGCACGGCGCTTGCGGGCTTTCTGGGGGCTGGCGACTTCTCGCAGACGACTGTCCACCTGCTCTTCGATACTTGGCCGGCGGATATCGCGCAGCCCATCGCCTCCGAGCTGCAGCGGGTCCTCGAAATCCCGCGCGGCGGCCTTTTGACGATCTCGGTGCTGGCGGCTGCCTATTTCGCCTCGAATGGCGTCGAAGCCCTGCGCATTTCGCTCAACCGAGCCTATCGCGTCACGGAGACCCGGCCCTGGTACGTGACGCGGCTGGCGAGCCTCGGTTATGTCGTTATCCTGGTGGTGATCTTTGCGGTCCTCAGCATTCTGTTGCTTGCCGTTCCCGTGGCGCTGCGTTTTGCCGAGACCCGCTTTTATTTTCCGTGGCTGATCAGCGACCTCACGACGGCGGCAAACTGGGGGCTCTACGGCACCGCCCTATTATTGCTGATCGGCCTGCTCGCTTCCCACAAGTGGCTGCCGGCCGGCCACCGCCGGCTGATCGACATCATTCCCGGCGTGACGTTGACGATCGTCGTCTGGACGTGTTTCGGGCTCGGCTTTGCCGCCTATCTGTCGACCTTCGCCAATTATACCGCCACCTATGCCGGTCTGGCGTCGATCATGATCGTGCTGATCTTCCTTTATATGGTAGGCGTCATCTTCATGCTCGGCGCCGAGTTCAATGCCGCACTGATGAAATACAAGATCTATTCGGTCTTCTCGCGCCGCCGGAAGGCGCATCGCGAGCGGGAGAAAATCCGCTCAGAGGCCGACGAGGCGGCGAATATCGCCGCCCGAGAGGCCTTGGTCGCGAAGCGCCGCGAGCCCGGTTGAGCCCTCGCTTTTCGACAGCTTCCTGCCATCCGGGCCCATGATCAGCCGGTGGTGACGATAGGCCGGCTGCGGCAGTTCCAGCAGCTCCTGCAGCAGGCGGTGCACGGCCGTCGCTTCGAAGAGATCGAGCCCGCGCACAACATGGGTGATGCCCTGCGCCGCATCGTCCACCGTCACCGACAGATGGTAGCTCGACGGCGCATCCGAACGGGACAGGACCACATCGCCCCAGACCGACGGATCGGCGGGGATCTCGCCGCGCGCTCCGTCGCCGCTCTCCGTCCAGTTCAGCGGCGCTTTGATGAGGCCAAGTGCCTTTCCCACGTTGAGGCGAAAGGCATGCCGGACACCCTCCGCGATCAGCCTTCGCCGCTCGGTCTCGCTGCGATATCTGTCGTGGTCGGGATAAAGCGGCGAACCATCCGGATCGCGCGGCCAGCTCTTCCCGTCCGCCTCGTAGGCAGCGACCCTGGCTTTTACCTCGCCGCGGGTCAGGAAGGCCGGATAGACGAGATCCATCTCGGTCAATCGGTCGAGCGCCGCATGGTAGGCGTCGAAATGTTCGGATTGCCGCCGCACCGGCTCTCCCCATCGAAGCCCCAGCCAGGCGAGATCACGATAGATCGCCTGCTCGAACTCCGGCGTGCAGCGCGCTAGATCGATATCCTCGATGCGCAGCAGGAAATAGCCGCCCATTGCTTCCGCCATGTCGTAGTTGAGCAGCGCCGACAGCGCATGGCCGAGATGCAGAAATCCGTTCGGGCTTGGCGCGAAACGATAGACCGGTTTATCTGGAGGCGGAGCGGGCATGATTTCTTCTGCCATGCTTTTTGAAAAACGGCCATGGGGAGGCAACCAGTGGGGAGGCAGGCGGTGGCGATCATCCGCGATCATTCCGACATTCAGGCGGGGCTCGAGGCGTTGGTGACGCTCGATCCAAGGCTTGCTGATATCGTCGAGGCTTCCGGCCCGGTGCCGCTCAGGCTGAACGAGCCGGGCTTTTCCGGCCTTGCGTCGATCGTCGTATCGCAGATGGTGTCGAGGGCGAGTGCCGAGGCGATCTGGCGGAGGATAACGGCGGCCGGCCCGGTTACCGCCGAAGGGTATCGGGCCTTGGATCCCACTATCATCGCCACGTTCGGCCTCTCACGGGCAAAGGCGGCGACGCTTCATCATTTGTCCACGGCAATTTCGGAAGGGCATTTCGATCTCGCTTCCGTTTGCGCGCTGGAAACGGACGAGGCGATCCGGCAGATGACCACGCTGCCGGGAATCGGTCCGTGGACGGCGGAGGTCTACCTGATGTTCTGTGGCGGACATGCGGATATTTTCCCGGCCGGCGA
Organism: Neorhizobium sp. SHOUNA12A; assembly: GCF_023006505.1. Lineage (GTDB taxonomy): Bacteria > Pseudomonadota > Alphaproteobacteria > Rhizobiales > Rhizobiaceae > Neorhizobium. Next base: position 9,395 of record NZ_JALBGV010000036.1, on the reverse strand, counting down.
CGTGGCGCTGCAGGCTGCGGTCGCCCACGCATTCGGGCTCGAAACGCGGCCGTCCGCCAAAAATCTGGCGGTGATGGCTAAAGCCTGGGGGCCGTGGAGGTCCGTCGCCGCGCGGCTTTTCTGGGCCTATTACGCGGCAAAAATGCGTCGGGATGTCACACCTTTGGCCTGAAGCCGCGTCCGAGTATCCCACTGCATTTATTGGGCTTCACAATCCTGTAACAACGGACCTAATATAGAATATACAGATGCCGAATCGGGTAGGAGCGTCATTTGACGATTGCAGTCTCCCCGCAGGCCCTGCCGGCGCTCGTCCTGAACGCTGACTACCGGCCGCTGAGTTATTATCCCTTGTCGCTTTGGTCCTGGCAGGACGCGATCAAGGCGGTTTTTCTTGACCGTGTGAACATCATCGCGGAATACGATCACTCGGTCTGCTCGCCGAGCTTCTCGATGAAGCTGCCGAGCGTCGTCAGCCTCAAGACCTATGTCCAGCCGACCCGCAATCCGGCGTTCACCCGATTCAACGTCTTCCTGCGCGACCGGTTCGAGTGCCAGTATTGCGGAGAACACGACGACCTGACCTTCGACCACGTCATCCCGCGCGCTCATGGCGGCGAGACCACCTGGGAGAATGTCGTGGCCGCCTGTTCACCCTGCAATCTGAGGAAAGGCAGCAAGCTGCCGAAGCAGGCCGCCATGTTCCCGCACCAGAAGCCCTACCAGCCGACGGTGCAGGACCTGCATAACAACGGTCGGCTGTTCCCGCCGAACTATCTGCACGAAAGCTGGATGGACTATCTCTACTGGGATACGGAACTGCAGCCGTAAGACGGAGCGGATCGAGCCGGTATTAGACGGGATGAAGGTCGATCCGGGGCAGCCTGCGCGAGAAATCGACCTGATCAGTGAGGGCGTGCTGCGTTTTGAAGTTCAGCGGGTGGCAAATTCGCTACCGGCTGGCGACTTCGTCGGGCGACTGGGTGTTGAGCAGCGTATCGATCCGCTTGCGTTCTTCTTCGAACCGGGCGAGCGCCTTGCCATTCAGCGAATTGCCGCCGGGCAGGCGGACTTTCATCGCATCGACCTTGGTACCGTTGACGATCAATTCGTAATGAAGGTGGGTGCCGGTCGACTGGCCGGTGGAGCCGACGTAACCGATGACCTGGCCCTGGGTGATCTTGGCGCCTTCGCGAACCCCCGGCGCGATCGCGCTCTGGTGATTATAGGAGGAGACATAGCCATTGGCGTGGCGGATGAGGGTCTGGTTGCCGTAGCCGCCGGAGTCCCAGCCGGCCTTTTCGACGACGCCGTTGCCGGTAGCGATGATCGGCGTGCCGCGCGGGGCTGCCCAGTCGGTGCCGGTATGCATGAGGGCTTTCCCGAGAATCGGATGGCCGCGCATGCCGAAACCGGAGGTCATGCGGCCGTTCGGAAGCGGGTTGCGCAGCAGGAATTGGCGGATGCTCTTGCCGTCCTCGTCGAAATAATCGACCGAATTGTCGTCCGAATTCTGAAAGCGGTAGAAACGGCTCGTTGTGTCGCCAAAGCGAGCGTTGACGTAAAGCAGTTCGGAATCCTTGTTGGCCTGACCCTTTTCGTCGGCGACCGAGAAGAAGGCCTCGATCTTGTCCGTCGGCTTTAGCTGGGCCTGCAGGTCGACGTTGCTGGCAAGCAATTTCACCAGCGTCCCCGTCATTTCCTTGCTCATGCCGTAGGAAAGGGCTGCCCGGTAGATGCCGTCGTAGACGCGCGGCAGTTCGCGGCCGGCGACGACCTGTGCGGGCTGTTCGCTGAAGGCCGAGGCGACCGCGTCCAACATCGGCGGCTCCTGGCCATCCACGAAGCGGCCGTGGTCGTCGAGGGCGACCGTTACCCGGTGATCGCCGCGCCGGTAGAGGCTGGCGCGCACGACCAGAACCATGTCGCCTTCCTGAATAACCCCGATGCGCAGCACGTCGCCGACGGAAAGATTGGCTTCGCCGAGGCGGGATTGCAGGTAGCCGGAAATTTCCCGCGCCTTGCCTTCCGGATAACCGACCTCGGCCATCGCCTGGCTGACCGTTTCGGCCTTGCGCACCGGAATGATGTCGTCGGCATATTCGCGGGTATGGGAGTTGATCGCCTCAGGTGTTGAAACCGAGATGTTTTCCTCGACGACGCGGGCCGAAAGGCCGGCGGTGATATCGAGACCGCCGCCGTCATCCTTTGAGGAGAAGCGCTGCGGGTCGACATAATAGAGAGCCGAAAGCTGGCCACCGCCGTCGGTGAGCACCGAGCCGTTGGAACGGACGTTCTCCTCGACCTCCTCCAGCGTCATCGCCGGCGCGAAGGCATACATGCTGCCCTTAATGGGGAAGGCCACGGTCTGGAGACTGACCTCGGATTCGACGTTCGACCCGTAGATGACGCCGGCGCGCGCTGCAGGCGGCGGCGGGGTCTCGCTTGAGGAGAAGATCGTCATCGGATCGAAGTTCGGGTAATCTTCCTGCGCCACGTGGTTTGCGGCAAGGTTCATCTTCACATGCGCGAACGGCTTGCGGCGGACGACTTCCTTATTGCCCTCGTGCACGACCGTCGAGACTTCCATCACCTTCCGGTCGGTCGGCATGGCAACGATATTGCCGCCGAGCAACCGCTTGCCGCGTGACGCTGCATCAGCATCGTTTGTCGGGATGGCGGCGGAGGCTTCGGCGGGGATGGCAAGCTGCTGCCGGCCGTCGAGGGCGGCAAACAAAGCAACGCCCATCAGAATGGAAGAGGTAATGCCGGTCAGGAAGGTGCCGGACAGCCAACGCAACGAAATCTCACGTCGATCCGGAGCGCGACGGCCGTCGGCGAGGATCGGCGGTTCGTTGCCGAGCGAGCGGATCATGCTGCGGGCCGTCATCATGCCAATTAAAGCCAGTCCCTGATACTCGTTATTGCCGTAGGCAGCTTTTATACTGCCTGCGGGACCTTGGGCCAAACATGTGCCCCTTTCAACATAGAGAGTCAAATCGGCGACGGTGCAAACGCGTACATTCGCCTGACATGCGCTTTTCGATTCCCTACTGGCCCTGTCGTAACCATGAGATTGTGAATTTGTCGGGGCGGTTTTGGGGCGAGGGCCGAAAGGGCGCTGTTTATACCTGCTTCAGGGGGTCAAAAGTTGCCGGAAAACGGAAATTCGAAGAGTTTTTCCGAAATTCATCTTTTAAATCATTAGGTTGGCATTTTTCTCAAGATTTCTGAATCAATGCTGTTGACTTCAAACTGGGGTCGGCACTATAACCCGCTCACTGAACGAGGGCGGCGGCGCTGCTGGCGACGACGACTTTCGTTCTACAGAAATCACTGATTGATTGGCGCATGCTGGTTGGGACCGAGTTTCGGTTTGGTCTCTTGGGGTGTTGCTGTTTCGAGAAGTTTTGACGGTTTGGCCCTTGGGTTTTGAAGCGTCGGTTATTTGACAATTGAAGATGAGAAGAAAGAGAAACGTGGTCGGCGGTTTTCGCGGATTAGGGTTTAGGCCTTGATCTATGGAAGACAAATGACGGTCACGTTTTGAACAAGAGAACACCTGGTTAGGTGCGCAGTGATGCGGACCTTATCATAGTGAGTTCTCGTCGATTCAGAACAAGAGTGATTAGTCGGATTGGATTCTCAACTTGAGAGTTTGATCCTGGCTCAGAACGAACGCTGGCGGCAGGCTTAACACATGCAAGTCGAGCGCTGTAGCAATACAGAGCGGCAGACGGGTGAGTAACGCGTGGGAATCTACCCATCCCTACGGAACAACTCCGGGAAACTGGAGCTAATACCGTATACGCCCTTTGGGGGAAAGATTTATCGGGGATGGATGAGCCCGCGTTGGATTAGCTAGTTGGTGGGGTAAAGGCCTACCAAGGCGACGATCCATAGCTGGTCTGAGAGGATGATCAGCCACATTGGGACTGAGACACGGCCCAAACTCCTACGGGAGGCAGCAGTGGGGAATATTGGACAATGGGCGCAAGCCTGATCCAGCCATGCCGCGTGAGTGATGAAGGTCTTAGGATTGTAAAGCTCTTTCACCGGAGAAGATAATGACGGTATCCGGAGAAGAAGCCCCGGCTAACTTCGTGCCAGCAGCCGCGGTAATACGAAGGGGGCTAGCGTTGTTCGGAATTACTGGGCGTAAAGCGCACGTAGGCGGATATTTAAGTCAGGGGTGAAATCCCAGAGCTCAACTCTGGAACTGCCTTTGATACTGGGTATCTTGAGTATGGAAGAGGTAAGTGGAATTGCGAGTGTAGAGGTGAAATTCGTAGATATTCGCAGGAACACCAGTGGCGAAGGCGGCTTACTGGTCCATTACTGACGCTGAGGTGCGAAAGCGTGGGGAGCAAACAGGATTAGATACCCTGGTAGTCCACGCCGTAAACGATGAATGTTAGCCGTCGGCAAGTTTACTTGTCGGTGGCGCAGCTAACGCATTAAACATTCCGCCTGGGGAGTACGGTCGCAAGATTAAAACTCAAAGGAATTGACGGGGGCCCGCACAAGCGGTGGAGCATGTGGTTTAATTCGAAGCAACGCGCAGAACCTTACCAGCCCTTGACATGCCCGGACAGCTACAGAGATGTAGTGTTCCCTTCGGGGACCGGGACACAGGTGCTGCATGGCTGTCGTCAGCTCGTGTCGTGAGATGTTGGGTTAAGTCCCGCAACGAGCGCAACCCTCGCCCTTAGTTGCCAGCATTCAGTTGGGCACTCTAAGGGGACTGCCGGTGATAAGCCGAGAGGAAGGTGGGGATGACGTCAAGTCCTCATGGCCCTTACGGGCTGGGCTACACACGTGCTACAATGGTGGTGACAGTGGGCAGCGAAGGAGCGATCCCGAGCTAATCTCCAAAAGCCATCTCAGTTCGGATTGCACTCTGCAACTCGAGTGCATGAAGTTGGAATCGCTAGTAATCGCGGATCAGCACGCCGCGGTGAATACGTTCCCGGGCCTTGTACACACCGCCCGTCACACCATGGGAGTTGGTTTTACCCGAAGGTAGTGCGCTAACCGCAAGGAGGCAGCTAACCACGGTAGGGTCAGCGACTGGGGTGAAGTCGTAACAAGGTAGCCGTAGGGGAACCTGCGGCTGGATCACCTCCTTTCTAAGGAAGCTGTGGAACGGTAAGACGATTGGCCTGATCTTCGGATCAACCCAATATGAACCTTCCCGTGCTTTTTAGAACAATAGATGGCACCAGTCAGGTGACCATCGAAACGCAATACGCCACGGAATGCTTTAAGCATCGGATGGTATGGCGAACCCGCCGACTACGTTTCTCTTTCTTCAAGAAGACAAAAAACCGCACGACCGGTTTGACTGAATGGGCCCGTAGCTCAGTTGGTTAGAGCACACGCTTGATAAGCGTGGGGTCGGTAGTTCGAGTCTACCCGGGCCCACCATTTGTTGAAAAGCGGATGGCTTGGCGCCGCACGGGTGGCGGACACAGTTGAATGGCGCGCGGATTATGGTGTTGATGAACGGGCTTTGTGCTGACGCTGTCGGCTGCAAGCTGTTCCCAAGTGATTGGGGCTGTAGCTCAGCTGGGAGAGCACCTGCTTTGCAAGCAGGGGGTCAGCGGTTCGATCCCGCTCAGCTCCACCATATTTTGTCCTGACGCTGTCGCGGCCTTTGGCCGCTGCGCTCCGGACGGGCCGCCGAACGATCGGCGACGGCCTTTGGCCTGTATGGGTGAACCGGTTGTTGGGTTTGCCGCCTTTGTCTTCTGAAGAAAAACAAGTTTGCACGACGCATTTGCGTCTGTGCCTGTTCTGCAAAAATCGTGAAGAGAAGATTGATCTGGAGGCTTCCAGGTATGGGTTTAGGCCCATGTCCGAAGCCGGTTCCAATGATGTCGTTGATGGCCTAGCCGGCCGGATACGAAAGAGGGGCCGGAATAGGTAGGAAGCTTGTCACTCTGGTCGGTCGTTGTTGTCATTTTGAGGGACTTGTCCTGAAGAATGGCTCTGATGACTTACTGATGGCCGTTGCCTGACCGCGCGGTCCTGGATCACATCTCGAGAAGCTGGTCTTAAAGACAGACTGCAAGCGAACTGCTCGGCGTAGTTCCATACAAGCAGATCTGTCGAACACGTCGATGGCATCATGAGAAGGGCTGGTTGTAAAAGGTAACCGGTCCGCCACGCATTGGGTCTGAAAGCCCGATGGGTGGCTATATTGATGAGCATTGGCAATGAGAACGATTAAGTGTCGTAAGGGCATTTGGTGGATGCCTTGGCATGCACAGGCGAAGAAGGACGTGATACGCTGCGATAAGCCGTGGGGAGCTGCGAATGAGCTTTGATCCATGGATCTCCGAATGGGGCAACCCACCTTAGATATCTAGAAAATCTTTCTGGTTGTCGGACCTTTGGTCCGACGTTGCGGCGAACGATCGCCGACGCGCTCTGCGCTGTATTGGGAATTCCCATGCAGGCCAGAGGCCGTCGCCGGTCGTCCGGCGCGTTCACGCAGCGCCGCACGCAAGTGCGGAACAAGCGTGAGTGAAACCTGAAAGGTTTCTAGATATCAATAATAAGGTATCTTACCTTCGAATAAAATAGGGGTAAGAAGCGAACTCGGGGAACTGAAACATCTAAGTACCCGAAGGAAAGGACATCAACCGAGACTCCGTAAGTAGTGGCGAGCGAACACGGACCAGGCCAGTGGCAATCAGGAATAAAGCCGAACGCTTTGGAAAAGGCGGCCGTAGCGGGTGATAGCCCCGTAGGCGTAGAACACTGATTGTCCTAGAGTAGGGCGGGACACGTGAAATCCTGTCTGAACATGGGGAGACCACTCTCCAAGCCTAAGTACTCGTGCATGACCGATAGCGAACAAGTACCGTGAGGGAAAGGTGAAAAGCACCCCGACAAGGGGAGTGAAATAGAACCTGAAACCGGATGCCTACAAACAGTCGGAGGGGGCAACCCTGACGGCGTACCTTTTGTATAATGGGTCAACGACTTAGTGTAACTAGCAAGCTTAAGCCGGTAGGTGTAGGCGCAGCGAAAGCGAGTCTGAACAGGGCGTTCAGTTAGTTGCATTAGACCCGAAACCGAGTGATCTAGCCATGAGCAGGTTGAAGGTTGGGTAACACCAACTGGAGGACCGAACCCGCATCTGTTGCAATAGATTGGGATGACTTGTGGCTAGGGGTGAAAGGCCAATCAAACTCGGAAATAGCTGGTTCTCCGCGAAAACTATTTAGGTAGTGCGTCGATCGAATACCCCGGGGGGTAGAGCACTGGATGGGCTATGGGGACTCACCGTCTTACTGATCCTAACCAAACTCCGAATACCCGGGAGTACTAATCGGCAGACACACGGCGGGTGCTAACGTCCGTCGTGAAAAGGGAAACAACCCTGACCTCCAGCTAAGGTCCCCAAGTCATGGCTAAGTGGGAAAGGATGTGAGGATCCCAAAACAACCAGGATGTTGGCTTAGAAGCAGCCATCATTTAAAGAAAGCGTAACAGCTCACTGGTCTAATTAAGGGTCTTTGCGCCGAAAATGTAACGGGGCTAAAGCCATGCACCGAAGCTGAGGATGTACACGCAAGTGTATGTGGTAGCGGAGCGTTCCGTAAGCCTGTGAAGGAGGACCCGTGAGGGCCTCTGGAGGTATCGGAAGTGCGAATGTTGACATGAGTAACGATAAAGAGGGTGAGAGACCCTCTCGCCGAAAGACCAAGGGTTCCTGCTTAAAGTTAATCTGAGCAGGGTTAGCCGGCCCCTAAGCCGAGGCAGAAATGCGTAGGTGATGGGAACCACGTTAATATTCGTGGGCCTGGTGGTAGTGACGGATCGCAAAAATTGTTCAACCTTATTGGATTGGTTGGGCAGTGGGGCGGTTCCAGGAAATAGCTCCACCGTATAGACCGTACCCGAAACCGACACAGGTGGTCAGGTAGAGTATACCAAGGCGCTTGAGAGAACTATGTTGAAGGAACTCGGCAAATTGCACGCGTAACTTCGGAAGAAGCGTGACCCCATTTTGGGCAACCATAATGGGGTGGCACAGACCAGGGGGTAGCGACTGTTTATCAAAAACACAGGGCTCTGCGAAGTCTAAAGACGACGTATAGGGTCTGACGCCTGCCCGGTGCTGGAAGGTTAAGAGGAGAGGTGCAAGCTTTGAATCGAAGCCCCAGTAAACGGCGGCCGTAACTATAACGGTCCTAAGGTAGCGAAATTCCTTGTCGGGTAAGTTCCGACCTGCACGAATGGCGTAACGACTTCCCCGCTGTCTCCAACATAGACTCAGTGAAATTGAATTCCCCGTGAAGATGCGGGGTTCCTGCGGTCAGACGGAAAGACCCCGTGCACCTTTACTATAGCTTTACACTGGCATTCGTGTCGGCATGTGTAGGATAGGTGGTAGGCTTTGAAGCGGGGACGCCAGTCTTCGTGGAGCCATCCTTGAAATACCACCCTTATCGTCATGGATGTCTAACCGCGGTCCGTTATCCGGATCCGGGACAGTGTATGGTGGGTAGTTTGACTGGGGCGGTCGCCTCCGAAAGAGTAACGGAGGCGCGCGATGGTGGGCTCAGACCGGTCGGAAATCGGTCGTCGAGTGCAATGGCATAAGCCCGCCTGACTGCGAGACTGACAAGTCGAGCAGAGACGAAAGTCGGTCATAGTGATCCGGTGGTCCCGCGTGGAAGGGCCATCGCTCAACGGATAAAAGGTACGCCGGGGATAACAGGCTGATGACCCCCAAGAGTCCATATCGACGGGGTTGTTTGGCACCTCGATGTCGGCTCATCGCATCCTGGGGCTGGAGCAGGTCCCAAGGGTTTGGCTGTTCGCCAATTAAAGCGGTACGTGAGCTGGGTTCAGAACGTCGTGAGACAGTTCGGTCCCTATCTGCCGTGGGTGTAGGAATATTGACAGGATCTGTCCCTAGTACGAGAGGACCGGGATGGACATATCTCTGGTGGACCTGTTGTCCTGCCAAGGGCATAGCAGGGTAGCTATATATGGAATGGATAACCGCTGAAGGCATCTAAGCGGGAAACCAACCTGAAAACGAGTATTCCCTATCAGGGCCGTGGAAGACGACCACGTTGATAGGCCGGGTGTGGACGTGCAGCAATGCATGAAGCTTACCGGTACTAATCGCCCGATTGGCTTGATCGTTCTCATTGTTCATGCTCATCAAGCTTTGCTTGATGATGCCAAAGACCTTTGTCCTGACGCTGTCGCATCCTTCGGATGCTGCGCTGCGGACGGCCCGCCAAACGATTGGCGACGGCCGCTGGCCTGTATGGGTGCCTCAAGCGCTCGTCAGGTCCGGAAAGGTTCAAAGACGTGTTCAAAGACTAAAAAATGAGGTTCGCCTCAACCAGCTTCTCACAATGTTGCGC
>NZ_JALBGV010000035.1 GCF_023006505.1 Neorhizobium sp. SHOUNA12A | reverse complement strand
GTGCCTGTTCGCAGCGCCGGCTGTCGCGGCCGTGAGCGCGGCGATTGCGCTTGGTCTTTCGGACGAACAGGTTGCCCAGGCGCTGGTGCTGTCCATGGCCGGCAGTTCGGGCCGCAACGGCCGCCCTTCCGGCACGCCGTCGGCGCGCTGGCTGGTAATCGGCGAAGCCACGCTGAAGGGCATTCGTGCGGCGCTTGCCGCGAAGGCGGGCATCATGGGGGATCTCGAACTCCTTTCTCCAAGCTGGATGAAGGGACAGGCGGCGGCAGCTGTTGCCCTGGAGCCTAACCATGTCGATCCGCTGGCGATTGCGCAGATGGGCATGAAGCCCTTCGTCTCCGCCCGCCAGGGCATCAATGCGATCCAGGCTTTCCGTCATCTGCTGGAGAAGGGTGTTGATCCCAATACCATCGGCAGTATCGAAGTTTTTCTGCCGCCGGTGGCAGCCCCCGTCGTCAGCCGGCCGCTTGTGGCCGAAGATCGTTTGACGACCATCGCCCATCTCGGCCTTCAGCTCGGCATCGCCGCCTTCGAGCCGGCTCGGCTGATGGATGTCGACCGCACCCGTCCCTTCAATGCGGAAGTCATGGCCTTTGCCCAGCGCGTGACGATCACGGCCGATGACACGCTCGCCGGCAAAGGTTGGCCGGCGCGGGTTGTCGTATCGACAAAGGGACAGACACGCGAGGCCGTTTGGCCGCAGACTTCCGGTGAGGGCGCGCAGGTGATGCTCGACCGCAAGATCGGAAGTCTTCCCGCTACGACAGCGCAGCGATTGCAGCGGCTGCAAGCCACGCTTGCCGATGCCGGCGCGGCTGCGGTTCAGGAGGCCCGCGGCGTCCTGCTGAAGTTTACGGATGCCTCTTTCCGGAGGAGCGAGGCAGCCTGAGGGAGACTGGAATTCACGAAAGCAGATGCCGCAGGGAGTGTCGGCGTCACAAGGAGGAGAGAATGTTGAAATTTCTGAAAACCATGGCGACAGCGGCGGCATTTGCCGCGCTGTCCTTTCAGGCGGCGAGCGCCCAGGCGATCGAGAAGAAGGACATCACGATCGGCCTGCCGCTCAATACCTCGACCCTGTTGCCGATCTATGTTGCCGATGCACAGGGTTTCTTCAAGGAAGAGGGTATCAACGTCAAGATCGTCGCCTTCAAGGGCGGCACGGACCTGGTGCGCGGCATGGTCGCCGGCGCCGTGGATATCGGCGTTGGCGCCTTCTCGGAAGCGCTTGTCGGGGTCGAAACCGGCCAGGGCGTGAAGATCTTCTACGGCGGCTTCAACATGGCCGTCTTCGACTGGTATTCGGTGCCGTCGATCAAGACGCTCGAAGACGCCAAGGGCAAGCGTTTCGGTATCTCGACCTTCGGTTCCTCGACCGACTTCCTGACGCGTTATGCGCTGAAGACAAAGGGCATCGATCCGAAGAGCGAAGTGCAGATCGTCCAGGGCGGCGGCTCCGTGCCGCGTCTCGCTGCGATGGAAGCCGGCCAGCTCGAAGTCAATATCTTCGCGACGCCGGAAAAGTTCATGGCGGCCGATCGCGGCTTCAACCTGATCCTGCAACAGAAGTCGATTGCGCCGGATTTCCCATTCCACTGCTTCTATGCGCGTGAGGATTTCATCAAGAACGATCCGAATGCCATCAAGGCCGTGCTGCGCGGCTTTGCCAAGGCCGTCCGGTGGTCCAAGGCCCACAAGGAAGAATCGGTCAAGCTCCTCGCCTCCAAGCTCGGCCTCGAGGAGACCTATCTCAACCGCGGTTATGACGACTTCATCGATGAGATCTTCGAAGACGGCCGTCTGGCGAGCGACGCGGGCATGAAGGCCTTCTGGGACGTCGGCATCATGAACGGCACCTATAAGCAACCCATGCCGGTCGAAAAGTATTGGGTCGGCACGTTCCACGATACCTACAACGAGTGGAAGCCGAAGTGAGCCTTCCATTTGCATGATAATATAACGAGAGCGGGCGGAGGCCCGCTCCAGGAGGAGAAAGCAGTGGCGCAGATTGAAATCCGCGATCTCGGAATCGACTATCGCAAACCGAAGAGCAACGAGGTGTTCTCTGCCGTCGACAGTGTCGCCTTGTCGGTCGAAAAGGGCGAATTCGTCACCATCGTCGGCTCCAGCGGTTGCGGCAAGAGCACGCTGCTGATGGCAGTCGCGGGGCTTGTGAGCCTGACGCGTGGTTCGATTGAGATCGATGGCAAGCGGGTTGATGGTCCGGGTCCCGACCGCGCGGTGGTGTTTCAGGAAGCCTCTCTTCTTCCCTGGCGTTCGGTGCGCGGCAACGTCAAGTTCGGGCTCGAAATGCAGCGCTGGAGCGGCGGCGACCTCAACGAGCGGGCCATGCAGATGATCCGCCTCGTCGGCCTCGGCCGCTTCTCCGACTATCATCCCCACCAGCTTTCCGGTGGCATGCGCCAGCGTGTCAACATCGCCCGCGCGCTTGCCGTCGATCCTGAAGTGCTGCTCATGGACGAGCCGTTCGGGGCACTCGACGCCCAGACCCGCGAGATCATGGGCACCGAGCTTCTGCGCATCTGGGAGCGCGCCAAGAAAACGGCTTTGTTCGTCACCCACGATATCGACGAAGCGATATTCCTTGCCGACAAGATCGTCGTCATGGGCCGAAACCCGGGTCATATCAAGGAAGTGATCAAGGTCGACCTGCCGCGCCCGCGCAACGAGGCAATCCTCGACAGCGAGGAGTTCCACGAATTGCGCAAGCGCCTGCGCGCCCATCTGGCGGAAGACATGTCCAGCATGCAGCTGGTGCAGGAGGTCGCATGAGATCGGCAGAAATAACCGCTGGACCAGCGGAAACCCGGCAGCTTTCCCTCTCCTTCCTGCGTCCGTCCCGCTCGGCGATCATCGGGACGCTTGCGGTCCTTGCATTTCTTGTGCTGTGGCAGATCGCCCCGACCATGGGCTGGGTGAATGGCCGTTTCACCAGCCGCCCGACGGAGGTTTTCTTCGCGGCGATCGATATCTTCCGGAATGACAATTTCCTCTATCACGCCCGCATCAGCCTGACGGAGTTCGTCGCCGGTTTCGCGCTGGCGATCGTGGTGTCCATTCCGCTCGGCGTGCTGCTCGGCACCTCGAAGATCGCCCGCTACCTGATCGATCCGCCGCTGATGGCGCTTTATATCGCCCCGACGCTGGTGCTGCTGCCAATCATGGTGATCTGGCTCGGCATCGACATGGCGCCGAAGATCGCCGTGGTTTTCCTCGGCGCTGTCTTCCCGATCGTTCTCAACACCATGGCCGGCATGAGCGAAGCCGATCCGCGGTTTCTCCGGATGGCGCGTTCCTTCGGAGCGACCAGGTTCGATATCTTCACCCGCGTCCTGGTGCCCGGTTCGCTGCCGGCGCTGCTGACCGGTCTCAGGCTTGCCGTCGGCCGTGCCGTGCTTGGCGTGATCGTCGGCGAGCTGTTCGTGTCGCAGGCGGGCATCGGCTATCAGCTCAATCTCTATGGCTCCGCCATGCGCATCGACCGGCTGCTCGTCTATGCATTGATCGTCAGCGCCTTCGGCTACACGCTGACCGTCATGGTCCGCTCCGTGGAGAACAAGGTCCGCGACTGGAGGTCGAAATGATCGCCGAACTTTTCTATCGCCGCCAGGCGCTGGTGCTCGGCACCCTGTCGATGATCGGCATCGTGGCTTTCTGGCAGATCGCCGTCGACACCGGTTTCATCAATCCGTTCTTCATCTCGACGCCGAGCCAGGTCGCCGTGGAATTCATGGCTCAGTTCGAAGATGGTTCGGTCGCCACCAATGTGGCGGCGACGCTTTATTGCTTCGCCTGGTCGCTCGGTCTTGCCGCTGTGGTCGGTATTGTCCTCGGCATGCTGGCCGGCTGGTTTGCGGATGTGGAATCGGCGCTCGAACCGTTCATCTGGTTCAAATATTCGGCGCCGACCGTCGCCTTCTATCCGCTTTTCGTCGCCTGGCTCGGATACGGCCGGCCGACGATTATTGCGATCGCCTTCCTTTTCGCACTGACGCCGATCTATGCCAACACCCTGTCCGGCATCAAGAATACCGATCGCGACCTTGCCCGCGCGGCGCGTTCCTTCGGGGCGAAGCCGCTCGACATCTTCCTGCGTGTTGCATTGCCGGGATCGGTGCCGGTGATGATGGCCGGCCTTCGCCTCGGCGTCGGCCGGGCGCTGACCGGTGTCGTGGTCGCAGAACTCTTCGGCGCCAATGCCGGCCTTGGCTACGCCATCACCTACTATGGGCAGTTGATGCAGACGACCAAGATGATGGTGTCGATCGTCATCGTCGTCGTGCTCGGTGTGCTGCTGACCCAGATCCTGTCGTTCCTGGAAACCAGGACCGATTCCTGGCGCGTCGATAACAACCGCTGAAGAACATCTTGAGGACAGGCGCATGAAAATCATCGATTCCCATTTCCACTGGTGGCCGCGGTCGATTTTCGAACCGCTTCTGAAGCGCGAAGGTTTTCCAAGGGCGGTCGTCAATGCGCGCGGCGGCTACACCTATCACGGCGCCAATGGGCGCCGCGGCACGGTGGCGAGCTGGAAGGAATGGTTCGATCTCGACGAGCAGCTCGGCTATATGGACAGTCTCGGCCATGACATTTCGGTGGTCTGCTCGATCGGCCCGCTGTCGATCTACTTTTCGGAACTGCCGGTCGAGGAAGGCCGCGACGCGGCGCTGGCCTGGAACGAGGAAATGGCCTGGGCGCAGCGGCGTTATCCCGGCCGCGTCTGGGCCTCTGCGGCGATTCCGCTGGTCGATACGCGAGTTGCGATCGAAGTGCTCGACGATGCGGTCAACCGGCTTGGTCTGATGGGGGTCAACCTGCCCGGCAGCGTCGGCAAGGAGGGCATGATCGACGATGTCCGGCTGGAACCCTTCTACCAGCGGGTCGCGGAACTTGGCCTGCCGATGTTCCTGCATCCGACCGATGCGGTTTTCGCCGACGTGATGCAGGGCTATAATGATGCCCTGCACCTGAGCCTCGGCCGCGTGGTCGAAGTGAGCGCGGCAGCGTCGCGGCTCATCCTTTCCGGCATGATGGAGCGTCACCCGGGCCTCAAGATCGTCATGTCACATACGGGCGGCGCGCTGCCATACCAATCCGGCCGCATGGACAAAAATTCAAAGACCGCCGGCCTGACCAAGCCGGTCAGCCATTACCTGCACCAGATGTTCACCGATACGGTTTCGCCGCATTCCGCCGGCCAGAGGTTCGCGATCGAATATTTCGGCGCCGATAACGTCATGTACGGTACGGACTATCCCTGCTGGGACCCGGCCGTCTGCCTGAAGCTTCTCGACGAGATCGAGATGAGCGCCGCCACCAAGCAGAAGATCTTCCACGATAACGCGGTGCGCATTCTCGGCCTCAAACCGTCCAAGGCCGCCGCTGCCTAGACGCGATTGATAGAAGCTTGATCCTTATCCAAACAACATCTTCAAGTGGTCGTTCAGGAACCGGCCTTTCGGATCCAAATCCCGTCTGAGCGCTCGAAACTCTTTGGCGCGAGGGTAAAGCCTTGTGACGTCGTCCGTGTCGAGGAAATGCATCTTTCCCCAATGCGGCCGAGAATTGTACCTGCCAAGAATTTGGTCGACGTCCCTCAGGAAGGGCCAGTAGTCGATACCCGGACCACCCGACACCGACAGGGTGATACTGTCCTGGTGATGAAAGGGGCTCATCCAGGCCGGATCGCCCGCGGTAAACCGGTATTCGATCGGATAGATGCAGTTGGTGTGCTTGTTGAGCATCAGATCCCGGACAGCCCTCACCGCGGCCTTGCCGTGCTCGAGCGGAACAGCGTATTCCAGCTCGACGAAATTCGGCACGTATTCGATGGGATAAACTTCCGAACTATAGGCAATTTTCTCGAATTCGCTTTCCATCGGTGCTGCGTCGGTCATGTCCATGACCTTCATCTCGCAGACATCGGCCAGCTTGTTGGTGCTCGACACCGCAGACGTGTCGGCAAGGCAATAGAGATGGCGGCTTTCGGGCGTCGGGCACCAGAAGAAACCGAAATGGCGATGTCTGGAAGCCAGCTCATCGTGGCGTTCCATACAGGTCTCGAAATCGTCCCGCCAGAGACGTTCGTGCAGATTATAGGTGTCCATGACGTTGAGCGTCAGCGAGGAGATAACGCCGAGCGTACCAACCGAAACCTGGGCCGCATGCAGCCTGTCCTTGTCGCGACCGTCGATATCGAGAATGTCTCCGGTGGCGGTGACGATACGCATGCCGGCAATCGACGAGGCCAGATTTCCGAGCTTGATCCCGGTACCGTGGGTTCCGGTCGTAAACGCGCCGGCGACAGCCTGGCTGTCGATGTCGCCCTGGTTGACCAGCGAAAGACCGTGCTCCTTCAGCGTCCTACCGATTTCGTTGATGCGCGTGCCGCCGGCGACGGTGATCTGCTTTCGCTCGCGGTCGATATTCTGCACGCCGCGCAGGTTTGCGAGCGACAGCAGCAGGCCGTTGGTGCCGACGACGGGCGTGAAGGAATGTCCCGAGCCCGAAACACGCACCGCCAGGTCACGCCGATCGGCTTCGTGGACAAGCTCTGCCACTTCGGCTTCCGTTTCCGGCGATGCCTTGAATTGTGAAACACAATATTGATTGCCGACCCAGTTGCGCCACAGACCGCCTTTTTCCAAAGCCATGTCTCCCCCTCCCCTCACATCGCTGTAAAACAATTGTCGACAAACAGATGGGTACCGCTGACGAAGCTGGCATCGTCGCTCGCCAGGTAGAGAGCCGCCTTGGCCACCTCGTCCGGCCGGCACATCCGGCCCTGTTGGGCCGCGATCGCCGCATCCGAGACGTCGACCCCGTAGCGGGTCAGTTCCTCGACCTCCTTTTGGCCATGCGGCGTCTGAATGAAGCCGGGGCAGACGGCGTTGCAGCGGATGTTGCGGTTGCGGAATTCGACCGCAATCGCCCGGGCAAACATGTGGCACGCGCCCTTGGTCGTATCGTAGAGAACTTCCATCGGTGTGGCGGCGACCGCCGAGATCGACGACGTGCAGACGATGGACCCGCCGCCAGCCTTGATCATCTGCGGCAGGACGGCACGCGTCATCAGGAACATGCTGCGGACATTGATGGCCATCAGCCGATCCCAGTCCTCCACCGAGGTTTCGAGGAACGGCCGGACGATGATCGTTCCGGCATGATTGAACAGAACCGTGATCGGTCCGAGTTCGCCGGAAATCGCGTCTACCGCCTGTTTCACCTGCAATTCGTCGGAAACGTCGGCGGGTGCAAACGCAACCTTCATACCCTGTTCACGCAGGCGAGCGGCCACAGCCGCCCCCTGGCTATGCGGGAGATCAACGATCCCGACCGCAGCACCTTCCCGGGCAAAAAGTTCGGTCGCGGCAAGCCCGCATCCGCCCGCGCCGCCACTGATGAGCGCGACCTTACCGTCCAGACGACCAGCCATTCATCCTCCACCATCGTTGATGACCGCCGATCAGTAGCTGAGTAGGGCTCTTTCGCGCCTCTTGTTCTCCGGCTGATGAAGGATGGCCATGCTTCTGCTTGATGGCAGCAAGTTGGCCTATTTTTGTGCCGCGGTCTATCGCTGACGTGGCCCCGTGCGTACCGCGCGAACCGATAGAGCCTGCCTGCGGCTTGAACCCTATCGGGCCGGCTTGACACCCTGGTCGAAGGAGGCGCGCTCTATCCCGTGCCGTTGGAGCTTGTCGTAGAAGGTCTTTCGCGGAATTCCGAGCGCGTCGATCGTACGGCGGACATCGCCTCCGTTGCTGGCCAGCGTCTCCCGGAGGATTTCCGCTTCATGCTGGTTGAGGCGCTGGGGTAACGTCAAGGTGGCCGCCTCTGGTGACGCCGTCGCCCTGTCGTCGTCACCTGCAAGCCCGAGGACGAAACGCTCCGCGAAGTGAGACAGTTCGCGGACATTGCCGGGCCAATGGTGGGTTTCGAGATATTGGCGGGTAAAGGATGACAGAGCGGGCGTTTGACGGTTGAACCGCTTGGCGGCCCGTTCGCAAAAGAATCCGAACAGGAGGAGGATGTCGTCGCGCCGTTCACGCAGCGGCGGGATGGAGATGGTGACGACGTTGAGCCGGTAATAGAGGTCTTCGCGAAATGCGCCGCGTTGCGAGGGATCGCCGAGATCGACCTTGGCGGCGGCCACGACCCTCAGGTCGATCGGCCGAGTCTCATTGGTGCCGAGAGGTGCCACTTCACGCGCTTCCAGGACGCGCAGCATGTGGATCTGCGTGGCGGGCGGCATGCTTTCGATCTCGTCGAGGAAAAGCGTGCCGCCGCTCGAATATTCGATCCTGCCGACCCGCTTCTTTTGCGCGCCGGTAAAAGCGCCGGGCTCGTGGCCGAACAATTCGCTTTCGATAATCGTTTCGGGAAGCGCCCCGCAATTGAGCGCGACGAAACTGCCCTTCGAGCGCCGGCTCCATCGATGGATCAGATTGGCAACGACCTCCTTGCCGCTGCCTGTCTCTCCGGTCACCAGAACGTCGACGTCGGTATCGGCAATCTGGCGAAGCGTTCTGCGCAGTCGCTCCATGGCGACGGTCTGGCCGATGAGCGGCAGGTCGTCGCGTGCCTGTTCCGCCACATCGCGGAGCGTCCTGTTCTCCAGTATCAGCCGCCGTTTTTCGGCAGCGCGGCGGATGGCCTGCACCAGACGGTCCGCGGGGAAGGGTTTGGTGATGAAGTCGTAAGCGCCATCCTGCATCGCCTTGACGGCCATCGGTATGTCACCATGGCCGGTCATCAGGATGACGGGAAGGTCGGGATCGAGCTTGCGGACGCGATCGAAGAGCTGCAGCCCGTCGATCTCGGGCATGCGGATGTCGGAAACGATGACGCCAGCGAAACTATCGTCGATCCGGACCAGCGCGGCGGAAGCCTTGGAAAATCGAAAGACTGCAAAGCCCGCAAGCTCGATCGTCTGGGCGGTAGCCTTGAGAAGATCGGCATCGTCGTCAACCAGAATGACAGGCGTTGGATTGCTCATGATACCGCCTTGCGCAGATAGACAATAAAAGTCGTGCCGGTTTCGCCGCTTTCGACTTCGATACGACCGCCGTAATCGGCGACGATATCCTTCGAAATGACCAGGCCAAGTCCAAGACCCTTTTCCTTGGACGTGTTGAACGGCGAAAAGAGCGAGCTTCTGATTGCCGGATCAATGCCGGGGCCATTGTCCGAGACGCGGATCACGATCTCGTCCGACAACGTCTCCACGGAGACTTTGACGCTTGCATCGGTCCGGCCTTCCAGCGCTTCCAAGGCATTCTGGAACAGATTGATCAGCACCTGTTCGAGCCGGACGCGATTGCCGGTGACGGCAAGGCCGGGCGGCGGCAGATCGATCGCGAGTATGTCGAGCCGTCCGGCGAAGCGGCTCCGCAAAAGAACGACCGCGCCTTCGATGGCACCCCGCAGATCGACGGCTTCGGGCGGCGTTCGTCCCTTGCGTCCGAAGGCCTTGAGTTCCTCGGTGATCATGCCGATCCGCTCCGTCAGCGCTGCGATCTCGCCGAGATTTTCCTCCGCCGAGGCTTTCCGGTTCCGCTGCAGGAAGATACGGGCATTGTCTGCATAGGCGCGGATTGTTGCGACCGGTTGGTTGATTTCATGGGCAACCCCGGCCGCAACCTGGCCAAGGATCGCCAGGCGGTTTGCCTGCACGAGTTCCTGCTGCACCACCTGCAGTTTTGACTCAGTACTGCGGTGATCGGCAATCTCCTCCTGCAGGAGGTCCCGGGCGCGGCTCAGATCGACGGTTCGTTCCGTGACACGACGTTCGAGCTCTTCGCGAAGGGTTTTCTCCGCGGCGATGCGAATGGTGATCATCTGCCGCCGCCTCAGAAGGAATGCGATCAGCGCCAGGATCGGAACGAGCACGGCAAGTGCAAGCAGCCGCGCCTCGCGTACCGCGGCTGCCACGGACGGCTCGGTCGGCACCAGATATTCAAGGCGCCAGGATGTCGAGGGGACCGGCGTCAGAAGGCGAAGATACTCACCTTCGCTTGTTCCCGGCAAAACCGCCGAAACGATCGATGCGTCGTCGGAGAGAGGTTGCTGCCGCACGATGGGAAGAGGCGTCAAAGGGGCGTCGCCGAATTGCAGGCTCTGGCGGATGGCGCCAAGCCGCTCTGCCGGCAATGGCGCAGTGGTGGTAAAACGCCAGGAGGGAACGCTGGTGATCAAAACGACACCACTGGCGTCGGTGACATAGACGGGACGGTTTGCATCCCGCCAATCGCTTTCAAGCTGGTCGAATTCCATCTTCACCACAACGACACCGAGGGCGCCGGCCTGGTTTTCGGCGCGCCGCGAGATATAGAGTCCGGGGCGTTTGCTGACGCTGCCCAAAGCGAAGTGCTCTGCCGTTCCGTTCTCCATCGCCCGTTGAAAATATTCGCGGAACGAATAATCGTTGCCGACAAAGCTCAAGGGTTCGCGCCAGTTGCTGGATGCGACCGCGATGCCGTCCCTGCCGGTGACGTAGAGAACGGAGGCGTGGGTGCCGGCCACGAGCCCTTCCAGTTTTCGGTCCAGGGCATCGACCGCTTCTGCGTCTCTCGATGCGAGTGCGCCGACCACCTGTTGATCCTCGGCCAGAAGCAGGGGAAGCGCGCGCGGTCTTTCGAGCACCGCACGCAACAGCGCAACCTTCAGATTTGCATCGGCGTGGCCCTGTGCAATGAGCGCTGCGACTGCGGAACTGCGGCCGTAGTGACCGGCCGCATAAAGAGCGGATATCAGGAGCGCGGTGGCTGCCAGGCCAAAGACGGGCCAGGTTGACCGTGCGAACGGGGGAACCTTGACCGATTTCTCTCGATGACGCTGCTCAAGCATCGGTGAATGTGTGCATAAATCCGCATGAAATGCAAAGGCCGATGCGGAAATCCGCACGACCTATCCTGTAGCTCGCCTTCCACATCCAAATTTAAACGAGATGAATCAAATAGCTAGCGATATCCGCCTCTTTGGCACGCATGTTGCTCCGGGAAAGCCTGCAGCAACAGTAACGCCGCGCCCCGGGAGGCCAATTTGGTTGGGGCGCCATGGAGGATATGATGAACGCAACGATTTCCGATGCGCCAACGCACGGCAAGCTTCCTTTCTACCGCCACCTTTACTTTCAGGTTCTCGTGGCGATCGCCGCCGGCATCCTGCTCGGTCACTTCTATCCGGATACCGGCGCGTCCCTGAAGCCGCTCGGCGATGCCTTCATCAAGCTGGTGAAGATGATCATCGCGCCGGTGATCTTCCTGACCGTCGCAACCGGCATTGCCGGCATGGCCGATCTGCAAAAGGTCGGGCGAGTCGCCGGCAAGGCGATGATCTACTTTCTGGTGTTTTCGACGCTCGCGCTCGCCGTTGGCCTGCTCGTCTCGAATATCGTTCAGCCGGGTGCCGGCATGCACATCGATCCGGCCACGCTCGACGCCAAGGCGGTCGCGACCTATACGGCGAAGGCGCATGACACCACGATCACCGGCTTCTTGATGAACATCATTCCGGATACGATCGTCGGTGCCTTTGCACAGGGCGATATCCTGCAGGTGCTGTTCTTCTCGGTTCTCTTCGGCATCGCTCTTGGCATGGTCGGCGAACGCGGCCGTCCGGTCCTCGATTTCCTGCAGGCATTGACCGCGCCGATCTTCCGTCTCGTGACGATCCTGATGAAGGCTGCCCCGATCGGCGCCTTCGGCGCCATGGCCTTTACCATCGGCAAATACGGCATCGGTTCGATTGCCAATCTTGCGATGCTGATCGGCACTTTCTATCTCACCTCGCTCCTCTTCGTTCTGGTCGTCCTCGGTGCCGTCGCACGCTACAACGGCTTTTCGATCATCTCGCTCATCCGCTACATCAAGGAAGAACTGCTTCTTGTGCTCGGCACGTCCTCGTCGGAAGCGGCATTGCCCGGCCTGATGGCAAAAATGGAACGCGCCGGCTGCAAGCGCTCGGTGGTCGGTCTTGTCATTCCGACCGGCTATTCCTTCAATCTCGACGGCACCAACATCTACATGACGCTGGCCGCACTCTTCATCGCCCAGGCGACCGACACGCCGATCACGCTTGGCGACCAGATCCTGCTGCTGCTTGTCGCGATGTTGAGCTCGAAGGGAGCTGCAGGCATTACCGGAGCCGGCTTCATCACCCTGGCGGCGACTCTTTCGGTGGTTCCATCCGTGCCGGTCGCCGGCATGGCGCTGATCCTCGGCATCGATCGCTTCATGTCGGAATGCCGGGCGCTCACCAACCTGGTCGGCAATGCGGTCGCGACGGTCGTCGTCGCCCGCTGGGAAAACGAGCTGGACCCGACACAGTTCGCTGCCGCCATGGCAGGCAATGTCGACGCCGAAAACGCTGTGCTGATACCCTCAGCCCAGCCTGCCGAATAATCGTCTGCTTCTATCGCAGCCGAACAAAGGCCGCCGGCCAGCCGGCGGCCTTTGCCGTTTCCGCAGAACGGACGTGCTCTTGTCGAGGAATCAGCGCGGCTCTATTCTTCAGGCACACCGTCGAGCAGGCCGTCATACACTTCGATGAGTGCATTGGTGATCGCCTGTCCCAGCGCATTGCCGGCTCTTCGGACGTCGTCCTCGGTGCCGTCTCGTGAGGCTTTGGCCAGTTCAAAACCCTCTTCAGCGACGATCTGCTTGGCCACTTCGATAGCCCACAGCCCGAAGTCGCCGCGATTGTTTATGTTGATCGAGTCATCCATTGCGGTCTGCCTGTTGCTGGAGCAGCCTTCCTATATCGCCTCGGCAATGATGGACAGCGTCTATTCGCCGCCGCGAACGATGTCCCGATCAATTTTTCATGGCTGGGCCGCCCTCAGGTGTTGAAGTAATGCCGGCGCGACAGGCGCGTCTGCACATAGAGGCGTTCGCCGTGAGTCCCCGGCGCGTAGGCACCGCCGCTTTCCTGCACCGGGATCGAAACATTGCCGTCGCTCGGGAAGCGGGCGACGAATTCCTCGTCGATATCGCAGCCGAGACCCGGCCCATTCGGGACCGCAAGCGAACCGCCTTGCTGGACAGGGTGCGGCACGATCGTGTGCTTACGGCCCTCCCAGTCGTCGTCGATCCGTTCGAGGATGAGTGCGTTCGGGATCGAGGCGAGCAGATGAAGCGCCGCATATTCCGCGACCGGACCGAGCGAGCCGGAATGCGGCGCCATCTGGATGTGATGCGCTTCCGCCATCGCGGCGATCTTCTTCATTTGGGTAATGCCGCCGGCGCGTCCCGTATCCGGCTGGATCACGTCGACCAGTTCTTCCTCGATCAACTGCCGTTCGCCGAAGATGGTCGCAGTGCGTTCGCCGGCTGCGAGCGGGATATGGGCCGCGTCGCGGATACGCCGGTACCCTTCGACATTGTCCGGTGCGATCGGGTCTTCAACCCAAAGCAGTTCGTAGGGTTCGAGCTTGCGCACCAGGCGGCAGGCATCGGCCGGCGTCATCCACGGCGGGCCGTGCAGATCGATCGCGATGTCCATCTCGTCGCCGACGGCATCGCGCAGCATGGCGACCTTGCGAACCGGATCGGAAACGCCGCCGCATTTGAGAGCCTTGATGCCGCGGTTCTTGAGGGAAAGCGCCTTCTCGACCGTGTTGGCATGCGAATAGATCGGAATTCGGTCACGCAGCTTGCCTCCGAGCAGGTTCCATACCGGCACGCCCAGCACCTTGCCCTTGATGTCCCACAGCGCCATGTCGATGCCGGTCGCAGCGCCGCCACCGACCGTGCCGAGCATGCCGTGGCCCATCATGGCGATCGCCATCTTTTGCCACAGCTTTTCGATATGAGTCGGATCTTCCCCGATCAGAAGCGGGGCGAGGTCCCTGATCGCGGTTTCGACGACACGCGGCCAGCCGGAGCATTCGCCGATGCCGGTAATGCCCTCGTCGGTATCGATTTTCAGGAAGAGCCAGTTGCGGGTTCCGCCGAAAGGCTGGGCCGATTTTGGCACCGGCGCCGTCTGCCGCGCCTCAAGGTCGGGTGAGCCGACCTGCATAAGGAAGGTGCGAATACCGGTGATCTTCATCCTGCCGTGCTCCCATTCTTGACCTGGCTGGGTTCGGTATAACGGAATCGCCTGGAGCGATCGCGGTCGCGCGGATCCGGTCGCGGAATGGCCGAGATGAGCGCTTGCGTATAAGGGTGGTCCGGCGCGTTGCAGACCTTGTCGGCCTCGCCCACTTCGACAAGCTTGCCGCGATACATGACGCCTACCCGGTCGCACATGTAGCGAATGACCCCGATGTCGTGGCTGATGAAGATATAGGCGAGACCAAGTTCGTCCTGCAGCCGCATCAGAAGATCGAGCACCTGGAAGCGCACGGAAACGTCGAGCGCCGAGGTCGCCTCGTCGGCGACGATGATGCGCGGATTGAGCGTGATCGCCCGGGCGATGCCGATGCGCTGGCGCTGGCCGCCCGAAAACGCATGCGGGTAACGCTCACGTCCGGCCGGATCGAGGCCGACCTGATCCATCAGGTGGCAGACCCGCTCGTCGAGTTCCTTGCCACGGGCGATGCCGTTGACCAGCAGGGGTTCGCCGATCACCTGTGCGACGGTCATGCGCGGATTGAGCGACCCGAACGGGTCCTGGAAAACCATGCGCAGTTCGCGCCGTGCGGCCTTCAGCTCGGCACCTTCGAGTTTGGCAAGATCGACGACCTTGCCGTCGGCGCGGCGATAGAGCATCTCGCCACCCGTCGGATCATAGAGACGCATGATCGAGCGCCCCATTGTCGTCTTGCCGGAGCCGCTCTCTCCCACGATGCCGAGCGTCTCGCCGGGAAGCAGCGCGATCGAGACGTCGTTTAGCGCCTTCATGTCACCGAAATGCATGGAGAGGTTGCGGATGGTGAGGATCGGTTCGGCTGTCGTGTCGAGCGGCGGACGGGCAAGCCTGATCTCGGCCTTCTGCTCCAGCTTCAGCACAGAGCCGATCAGCATGCGTGTGTATGGATCCTGCGGCGCATGGAAGATCTGCTCGACCGGCCCGTATTCCTTGGCGACGCCATGATGCATGACCAGCACGTCGTCGGCGATCTGGGCGACGACGCCCATGTCGTGGGTGATGAACAGCACGGCCATGCCGGTCGACTGCTGCAGCCGTTTGATCAGGTCGAGGATTTCGGCCTGGGTCGTCACGTCGAGCGCCGTGGTCGGCTCGTCGGCAATCAGCAACTGCGGCTTGCAGGCAAGCGCCATGGCGATCATGGCGCGCTGGCGCATGCCGCCGGAATACTGGAAGGCGTAGCGGTCGAGCGCCTTTTCCGGATCGGGAATTTCCACCTGCCGCAGTAGCGAGATTGCCTCAGTCCTTGCCTGCGCCTTGCTCATGTTGAGGTGCAACCGCAGCACTTCGGTGATCTGGTCGCCAACCGTGTGCACCGGCGAGAGCGACGACATCGGCTCCTGGAAGATCATCGCGATGTCGCGGCCGCGCACCGAACGGATCGCCCGGCTGCGCGGGTTGAGCTTGGCGAGGTCGAGCGACGTGCCGTCCGGGCGGTGCAGTAAAATCGATCCGGAGGCAATCTCGCCGGGCGAGTCCACGATCTGCAGGATCGAGCGCGCGGTCACGGATTTCCCCGATCCGCTCTCGCCGACGACGCAGAGCGTTTTGCCAGGCTCGATCGAGAAGGAAAGATCATCCACGGCCCTGAAGACGCCGGTGCGGAGCGCAAACTCGGTCACCAGGTTCTTGACTTCGAGCAACGGCTTGCCCGCTGCAATCGAGGGGCGGGGGACGATGGAAAGGACATCGGTCATCGGCGCCTCACTTGTTGTAGGGATCGGCCGCATCACGCAGGCCGTCGCCGAAGAGGTTGAGCGCCATGACGGCGACGACGACCGCAAGCCCCGGCATGAAGAGCCATGGAGCGGTGGCGATGGAGCGGATGTTCTGCGCTTCACGCAGCAGCACACCCCAGGAAATTGTCGGCGGCTGCAGGCCGAGACCGAGGAACGACAGCGAGGTCTCCGCGAGGATCATCGCAGGCACCGCCAATGTCATCGAGGCGATGATGTGGCTCGAGAAGCTTGGCAACATATGGCGGAAGATGATGCGGCCTTCCGAGACGCCGTCGAGGCGTGCTGCGGCGACGAATTCTTCGGTGCGAAGCGACAGAAAGCGACCGCGCACGACGCGGGCAAGCTGCGCCCAACCGGTGAACGATAGGATGATGGTGATCATCATGTACTGGAGCGTTGCCGGCCAGCCCTGCGGCAATGCGGCCGCCAGCGCCAGCCAGATCGGAATCGTCGGCAGCGACAGCACGAAATCGATGACGCGCTGCATGACGAAATCGATCCGGCCGCCATAATAACCGGAGATGCCGCCGAGAACGATGCCGAGCAGCAGCGACAGGAAGACCCCGACCAGACCGATCGACAGCGATATCTGGGCACCTTGCACCGTGCGGCTATAGACGTCGCGGCCGAGGCGATCGGCGCCGAACAGATAAAGCGGCTTGGTCTTGTCCGTGGTGGCGATCAGGTGAATGTCGGTCTCGAAAAGACCGAGTACCGAATAGGTGTAGCCTCGACCAAAAAAGGCGATCGGCACCTTCACGCCCGTATCCTCCACGAAGACGGCTGCCAGCGTGTTCGGGTCCCGCGTCAGCTTCATCCCATAATAATGCGGTCCGATCTGGAAGCCGTTGGTGGTATCGAACAGGTGAAGGCTCTGCGGCGGGTGAAACGTCGAGCGGGCATTCTGCATGAACGGATCGTTGATCGCGAAGAAGCCCGGCACGAGCGCAACGATATACATGGCAAGCGTGACGACGAGCGCCGCCATGGCGAGCTTATGCCGCTTGAAAGCCCACCAGATGAGCTGCCATTGCGAGGCAACGGCGGCGCGGTCCGGCCTGACATTGGTGATGGAGACATCGACCATGGGTGTTCTCCTATTCTAGCCGAATGCGCGGATCGACCAGCGCAAGCAGGATGTCGCTGATCAGCGAGCCGATCAGGGTGAGCGCGCAGATCAAAAGCACGAAGGCGCCGGCGAGATACATGTCCTGTGCCATCAGTGACTGCAGAAGCAGCGGGGCGGCGGTCGGCAGGTTGAGGACGATCGCAACCACGACGGAGCCGGAAATCAGGTTCGGCAGCAGCCAGGCGATCGTCGAGATGAATGGGTTGAGTGCGATGCGCAGCGGATATTTGATCAGCAGCCGGAACTCGGAAAGTCCTTTTGCACGCGCCGTCGTCACATAGGGCTTCGGCAACTCGTCCAGCATATTGGCGCGCATGACGCGGATCAGGCTTGCGGTGGAAGAGATCGCCAGGATCGCAACCGGCAGCCACAGATGCGTCAGCAGGTCGTACATCTTGGCAAGGCTCCAGGAAGCCATCTCGTATTCCGGAGAGAAAAGCCCGCCGACGTCCGCGCCGAATTCGACCGCCGCGACATACATCAGCACCAGCGCCAGCAGGAAGGACGGGATAGACAGGCCGAAGAAGGTGAATGCCGTGAAGGCATAGTCGCCGATCGAGTACTTCTTCACCGCGGAATAGACGCCGATCGGCAGCGCCAGCGCCCAGGTGGCGATCAGGCTTACGAGGGCCAGCACAAGAGTGAGCGCCATACGCTCCCAGATCAGACCGGAGACTGGCTGTTGCCATTCGAACGAGATGCCGAAATCACCGCGGGTGAGAATGCCCCAGATCCATTTCAAATATTGTATCAACATCGGCTGGTCGAGGCCGAACCGCTCGCGCAGCTGTGCAGCGGTATTCTGGTCGACCACCTCGTTGGAAGACGCGAGAGTGGCAATGTAGGTGGTGACGAAGTCGCCGGGCGGGAGCTGGATCAGGACGAAGGCCAGGAAACTCACCGCAAACAGCGATGGGATCATCCAGAAAAGTCGCTTGACGATGAATTTCAGCATCGAACGCTCGCAATACGGATTGCACGGCATGCCGACGCGAGGCCAAAGGCTGTCGCTTCAACGTCCATGCAACGGGGCTGGAGGAGTGCCGCCGCCGATCAGACGGCGGCACCGGCGAGATAAACCCAGATCAGCTCGTGAAGGTGAACTGCTGTGGCAGAGCGGGACCCGGATTCGGCCAGGACCAGCTGTCCGGCTCCTTCTCAGGCACGTTGCGCAGATTGTTGCGGATGATGCCGAAGCCACCGACGGCAAGGCAGATCCCCATCACTTCGAAGTCCTCGGCAGCCAGATCGAAGATCTGCTTCATGACTTCCCCGCGCTTGGCGAGATCGGCCGTCGAGCGGGCGGCGTCGAAGAGCTTCATACGCTTCTTCTGGCTTTCCGGCGGTTCCTCGCCCTTCTGGCCGTTCGACGTGTACCAGAGCGTCCACGGGATCGCGTAGCGCGAACCCTGTGGGTGGAACGCGAAGTAGTCGCGCGGATCGAGCATCGGATCGAGACCGCCCGGGCCCGGCCAGACCTGCGCGTCGTGCGCATTGTCGTCGCCGCGGGTGTAGTAGAGCGCGCGCTCGATCGTATTGACCTTCATGTCGATGCCGATCTTGGCCCAATGCGCCTTCACCAGTTCCAGCGTATCCACGAGGTCCGGATAAAGCGTCGGGATGACGTCCACCGCAAAGAAGATCGGCTGGCCATCCGGCCGCAGGCGGATCCCGTTGGCATTCTTCTTGTCCAGGCCCGCCTTGTCCAGGAGGGCATTGGCTTTGTCCGGGGCGTATTCGGTGAACTGGCGGGCAAGCTTCTCATGGTACCAGGGATGACCGGGCCGCGGACCGGTCTGGTAACCTTCGCTCTGGCCGAAATAGACGATGTCGATGATTTCCTGGCGATTGATGCCCGTCGACAGAGCCTGACGGAAGGACTTGTCGGCGAAGATCTTGCGCAACACCGGGTCTTTGTGGGTCATGTTCAGATAGAGCGAGCATTGCTGTGCTGCGGACGGCACCAGCGTCATCAGGCGATAATCGCCCTTCTTCATGTTCTGCGATAGGGTCGGCTTGTTGGCGAGCACGCTGATATGGCGCTCCTGAATGTCGATCTTGCCGGAGATGACGTTCAGCATCAGGGATTCGACGTCCTGAGAGATGCCGAAATTCAACTCGTCGATATAGGGAAGCTGGTTGCCTTCCGTATCGACCTGCCAGAAGTAGGGATTGCGGGTCATAACGACGCGGGTTGCACCGCCCGAATAGGGCTCCTTGACGACCCAGGGGTCCATTGTCGGCTTTTCGACATTCGACCAGCGAGAAGGGATTTCGATATCGCCGCACTTGGAACGGAAAAGTTCCGTCCATCCTGCCGCTCCGGCCGCCTTCGCGTCCGCATCGAGGTTAGGGTTATATTTCGGAAGGAACTTGCTGCAGTAGTGCTTGGCAAACAGCGTCGGATGCTGGCCGAGCGGGGTCGCCAGGTTTTCCAGATAGAGCGCGTTGGCAGCAGCGAACGTGAACTTGACGGTGTAGTCGTCAATTTTCTCGACGATCACCGGCTTGCCGGCGACGGCAAGCTGGGCCGGCGTGGAGCTGTAAAGCTCCTTGTTCTTGACGACATCCTCGATCGCGAACACCACGTCGTCGGCCGTGAACGGATGACCGTCCGACCATTTCGCACCCTTCAGCAGATGAAAGGTGAACTGCGAGGCGTCGGCATTGACTTCCCACTTTTCGGCAAGGTTCGGCAGGACTGCGGTAAAGTCCATATTCCAGCGGACAAGGCCCTGGTTACCGACCATGCGCAGAATGCCGTTGTGGTCGGACGAGCCGCGCAGGCCGCGCCGCAACGTGCCGCCATACGTGCCGATCTTTTCCCAGGGCTTCACCACCATGGGGGTTTGCGGCAGCCGTTCGGCCAGCGGCGGAAGCTTTCCGTCCTTCACCAGGGCTGCCAGTTGCGGTGCTTCCTTGGCCCCGGCAGCGCTCGCGCTGCCGCCCGCCATGGACAGGGCCACTGCCCCGCTGACACCCGCCAGGAATGTCCGGCGGGTTACGCCGGAAGACATGATTTCATCGTCGCGCATAGATCTCCTCCCAATTCAGACCGTGCCGACCTGGTTGGCGATCTGGCCGGGTTCCCAGCCAACAGACCGCCATGGACCTCCATCCCATCGGCAAACGGGACCATAACCGGTTTTCAGATGATTACAAGTATTGACAGATTTTGACAGGCTCAATAGTCCTACCTCCCAAAAGCATGCCGAACGGGAGGAGACGCATGACTTACAATCCTCAAGACGTGGCCAATCCTCAAGACGTGGCGGAGGAAGCCTTCGTCGATCAAAGGCTCACGGCGGGCTGCAGGATTTCTGGTCTCTATTCTCCGGAACAGGAAGCGCAGCCCGAGTTCCCCGAATGGGGACGTGAAAAGGGACGTTGATGAACCAGGCCGGCGTGATAGCGGCAGCCAAGGCAGAGCCTCGCTTCAGCGACATCATCTACGAGAGGATCGTGGAAATGATTGCTGATGGCCGCTTTCCAGTCAATGAAAGGCTCCCGTCGGAGCCCAATCTCTCCGTGATGTTCGGTGCGTCACGGCCGGTCGTGCGCGAGGCCCTGGAGCGTCTGCGCGCCGATCAGCTGATCGTCTCGCGCAAAGGCTCCGGTTCATATGTGCGACAGCGGCCGGACTCTTCAGTCCTCAACCAGGTCCCGGTCGGTTCACTGGCCGACGTGCAGCGGTTTTTTGAGTTCCGGGCAGGCCTCGAGGCGGAAGCCGCGGCACTCGCGGCGCGCAACTGGCAGGTTAACGACAAGGTCCGCATCATGGCGGCGCTCGCGGCACTCGAACACTGTCTGGAGGTCGGAGAACTGGGCGCCGAGGAGGATCAAAGGCTGCAT
Organism: Neorhizobium sp. SHOUNA12A; assembly: GCF_023006505.1. GTDB lineage: Bacteria > Pseudomonadota > Alphaproteobacteria > Rhizobiales > Rhizobiaceae > Neorhizobium. Next base: position 37,915 of record NZ_JALBGV010000035.1, on the reverse strand, counting down.
GATGCCATCGCCATGGCGACCGGCAACCAGTTCCACACGATCGTCCGGGAGTGGTTCAAGCCGCATTTTTCGATCGGCATGTCGGTGACGCGTAGCCTCAGCCTCAAGCGGACGCCGCTGCATGTCCGCCATGTGCAGGACGAACATGCGGCAATCGTCGAAGCCATCCTCGCCCGTCGGGAAACGGATGCGCACAACGCCATGAAAACGCATATCCTGAATGCGCGCGCCCGCATGTTCCAAGGCGTCGAGGCTCAATCTATCGACGCCTGATGGCGGCCGCAGGGAGACGCATTTTGAAACGGATCGCAATAACCGGCGGGGCAGGCCGCATTGCCACCCAGCTCAGGGATTTTCTGCGCCCTGTCGTGCAGCATGTCAGGCTGATCGATGTCAGACCGGCGAAAGAGCTGGCATCGAGCGAAAGTTTTTTCGAAGGCAATCTCGCGGATGCAGATGCGATGCGCGCCGCCCTCGACGGGATGGACGGCGTCATCCATCTTGGCGGTCTGCCTAACGAGGCAGGCATCGACGACATGCTTCAGACAAATATCCTCGGTACCTACAATCTCTACGATGCAGCCCGCGCAACCGGCGTGAACCGCGTTGTTTTTGCCTCCAGCAATCACGCAACCGGCTTTTATCCGCGGTCCGAAACGATTACTCCATTCGACATTCCCCGCCCCGACACGCGTTACGGCCTGTCAAAATGCTGGGGCGAGATGGTGGCAGGCTTTTATTACGACAAGGCCGGCATCTCGACACTGTCGATCCGCATCGGCAACGCTGCCGCCTATCCGAACAGCGAACGCACGGCTGCCATCTGGATCAGTCCTCGCGACCTCTACCAGCTCGTCTGGATCGGCCTTACCCACCCGGAAATCGCTGCCGCTGTCGTCTACGGCGTTTCGGGCAACGATTCCGGCTGGTGGCGCGACGAAACTGCCGAGCGCCTCGGTTATCGCCCGCAGGACCATAGCCGCGATCACCTGCGTATAGAACCGGCAACCGAAAGTGCAGTGGCCGCATTCTTTCATGGCGGCAGCTTCTGCGAAACCGAACACGACGGGCAAGTCAGGCAGCGCGACAGAAATGGCCTGATCGTTCCTGGAAAGGCTGGGGCATGAGCAAACCGGACATCATCACCCCGAAGGTGCGACGGGTCATCAACTTTCCGCTGAAGGTCGGCGAATCGCCCACCTGGGACGACCGCACCGGAGATCTCTGGCTGGTCGACATCCTGGCGCCGGCAGCGATCTGCCTGCGCGCCAATGGACATATCGACCGGTACGACATGCCGCACAAGATCGGCTGCCTGGCCCTCTGCGAAAGCGGCGATATCGCCGTGGCGCTCGAAAATGGCGTTCACCTCCTGAACCCGAAAACCGGGACCATGAAGCTGCTCTGCGATCCTGATGGCGGGCGCCCCGACAGCCGGCTCAACGACGGCAAGGTCGGGCCCGACGGCTGCTTCTGGGTCGGCACCCGTGACGAGGCTATCCCGCAGACCGGCAATGCTCGCCTTTATCGCGTCATGCCCGACTGCTCCTTCACCACGATCATCGATGGCGGGCTCCTGACCTCCAATGGCCTTGCCTGGAGCCCTGACGGCCGAACCATGTATCACTCGGACAGCAGCGGCCTTTTTGCTCAGGTCTTCGATTTCGATCCGCAGAAGGGCATCACCGGTCCTCCTCGCCGGCTGCACGATTTCGCCCCGGAAGAAGGCCGGCCGGATGGCGCCGCCATGGATGCGAATGGTTTCTACTGGATCGCCGGCATCCTCTCGGGTGGTGTCAACCGGATGTCGCCGGAGGGCGACGTCGTCGAGATTTACAGAATGCCGGCGAAATCACCGACCATGCCCTGTTTCGGCGGGCCGGATCTCGCGACGATCTACGTCACCACCCTCTCCACCGACAACAACGGCACGTTCGAACACGGGACGCTCTTTGCCTTCGAAGCCGGCGTCCGCGGCACACCCGTCCACCGTTTCAGGATTTGAACCCGTCGCCGATCGCGGCACGCTCAGTGGACTGCCATGCTTGACATTCTATAGGGATGTTGGGCATTGAACTGCGAAATCATCGCCTTTGCCTGCTTGAGCACGCGCTCCGCGCCGTCAGGATCATCACGCGCGAGCTCATCGGCATTCGTCCGGATTGCCTCGGCCATATTGTTTGACAGCATCGCGAAATGCCTGATGCCCTCGGCCCAGGCCTCCCGCGCCGTTCCTTGGAGAGCCTGCGCAAGGTTGATGAAAATCTCCTCGCGCTCCTCGACGTGGAGATCACGGATCGTTTCTTGTTGTGCTTCCGTTTTGCCACTCACTCAAAAGCCAATGTGACGGTGACGAGCTCATGAGAGCCTCGGCTGGCGATGAGTTAGGAAGCGAAAAATCTCTGTTCAAGTGCTGTCGTTAGTGCAGCTTGAACTCGCCGTCCACGCGGCGCCATTCGTGCGGGCCGATCAGGCGCTGGTGGGTGTAACGCACGGAGTGAAGCGGGCCGTCAAGGTTGACCTGCCAGAAATCAAGAAACCTGTGCATCTCCGGGAAATCAGGTGCCAGATCGTAGTCCTGCCAAACATATGTCTGCAGGACGGATTCGAAATCGGGGATATGGTAGAGGATGTGAGCAGTGGTAAGGCCGTAGCCGTGGAGCTGACGTTCCATATCTGATGAAAATCGCATGCTTCGTCTCCGTTTCATGCCGTCTGAAGCGGGTGCTTTTTTTTTGCGGCCCATCAACATTTTCAAAACGCCAAGCCCACGTTTGTTGTTCCTTTCCAGCGCCTTGGCAGCCAGCTTGAAAGAGTGCTGATTTTTTGCGCGGGCTCTCTTGAAATCCCGAAATCTGCAAACCAGATCATTTCGCGCAAAACGCTCGCGCGAGGTTTTGCACCCGCCCGGACTGGTCATCCGGTCCGGCCAGGGGGAACAACGTCATCATTGTTTGTCCATTGGAGGAAAACATGTCGTTCCGACCGCTTCACGATCGCATTCTCGTCCGCCGGGTCGAATCCGAGGAAAAGACCAAGGGTGGCATCATCATTCCCGACACTGCCAAGGAAAAGCCACAGGAAGGCGAGGTCATCGCCGTCGGCCCTGGCGCGCGCAACGACGCCGGCCAGGTCCAGGCCCTCGATGTCAAGGTTGGCGACCGCATCCTGTTTGGCAAGTGGTCCGGCACCGAGATCAAGATCAACGGCGAGGACCTGCTGATCATGAAGGAAAGCGACGTCATGGGCATCATCGAGGCCCAGGCCGAGCAGAAGAAAGCCGCCTGAGAACACCATCCATCAATCAAGCAAGCTGCCTAATCGAGGAGTGAAAAATGGCTGCGAAAGAAGTCAAGTTCAACACCGATGCCCGTGAACGCATGCTGCGTGGGGTCGATATCCTGGCCAATGCCGTGAAGGTAACGCTTGGGCCCAAGGGCCGCAACGTCGTCATCGACAAGTCCTTCGGAGCGCCCCGCATCACCAAGGACGGCGTGTCGGTCGCCAAGGAGATCGAACTGGACGACAAGTTCGAAAACATGGGCGCCCAAATGCTGCGTGAGGTGGCATCGAAGACCAACGATCTAGCCGGCGACGGCACGACGACCGCCACCGTGCTTGCCCAGGCGATCGTCAAGGAGGGCGCAAAGGCCGTCGCTTCCGGCATGAACCCGATGGACCTGAAGCGCGGAATCGACCTTGCCGTCGATGCGGTCGTCAAGGAGCTGAAAGCCAATGCCCGCAAGATCTCGAACAATTCCGAAATCGCCCAGGTGGGCACCATTTCGGCCAATGGCGATGCCGAGATCGGCCGCTATCTTGCCGAAGCCATGGAAAAGGTCGGCAACGAAGGCGTGATCACCGTCGAGGAAGCCAAGACCGCCGAAACCGAACTCGAAGTCGTCGAAGGCATGCAGTTCGACCGCGGTTATCTCAGCCCCTATTTCGTCACCAACCAGGACAAGATGCGAGTGGAGCTCGAAGAGCCCTATATCCTGATCCACGAGAAGAAGCTCTCCAACCTGCAATCCATGCTGCCGGTGCTGGAAGCCGTCGTGCAGTCCGGCAAGCCGCTGCTGATCATCGCTGAAGACGTCGAAGGCGAAGCTCTCGCTACCCTCGTCGTTAACAAGCTGCGTGGCGGCCTCAAGATCGCAGCCGTCAAGGCCCCGGGTTTCGGCGACCGCCGCAAGGCCATGCTCGAAGACATCGCCATCCTGACGGGCGGCACCGTCATCTCCGAGGATCTCGGCATCAAACTGGAGAACGTCACACTGAACATGCTGGGACGGGCGAAGAAAGTGTCGATCGAGAAGGAGAATACCACCATCATCGACGGCGCCGGTTCCAAGGCAGAGATCGACGGTCGGACCACCCAGATCCGCGCCCAGATCGACGAGACGATCTCCGATTACGACCGAGAAAAGCTGCAGGAACGTCTGGCCAAGCTGGCCGGCGGCGTTGCCGTGATCCGCGTCGGCGGCTCGACGGACGTGGAGGTGAAGGAAAAGAAGGACCGGGTTGACGACGCACTGCATGCGACGCGGGCCGCCGTCGAAGAAGGCATCCTGCCCGGCGGCGGTGTCGCGCTGCTGCGCTCCGTCAAGGCACTCGATAACCTCGGCACGGCCAATCAGGATCAGCGGGTCGGCGTCGAGATCGTCCGCCGTGCCATCGAGGCTCCCGTTCGCCAGATCGCCCAAAACGCCGGCGCCGAAGGTTCGGTAATCGTCGGCAAGCTGCGCGAGAAGAGCGAGTTCTCCTACGGCTGGAACGCTCAGACCGGCGAATATGGCGACCTTTATGCGCAGGGCGTCATCGATCCGGCCAAGGTCGTCCGTGCTGCACTGCAGGACGCCGCCTCCGTGGCTGGCCTGCTCGTGACGACGGAAGCCATGATTGCGGAAAAGCCGAAGAAGGAAACCGCTCCTGCCATGCCCGCAGGGGCGGGCATGGATTTCTGAGTGATGGTCCGGCCCGCCCTTTTCAAAGGGCGGGCCAACCCGTTCAACCAACAAATCGACAACCGGGCGAAATGTCCATCTCCAGCAATGGGGTCACAGGATGAGAAAGGAAAATATCGACAATACCGCACCAGAGCAGGCCGTAGAAGCAATCAGCGCCGCGCATCTGCTGCACCCGGCTTCGCATTTTAATCACCCGCGGGACGTGCTGGCGGCCGAACATATCGGCAGGGACGAGAAGCGGGCGATCCTCGCCTCATGGGCTTCCGACATATCCGCTATTGAATCCATGCCGGCCTTGCGCCGTTATCCGGGCATGGACAACATCGTCACTTATGACGAAATCCTGGAGGCTCTGAAAGCGCTCGACGGCGGCAGCGATCCTCTCCCCGCGCCGACCCTGCCAGTTTTAGTGGAAACGGGCAGAAGCGACCGCAGAAAGCGACGAAACCGACGGCTTCGCGACCGTTTCGGCCTGTGCAGCTACTGGAACGGACGTCGCCGCCAGTTGTTTGAAACCTGAGGACTTCGACCCCGCGTGCTGTCCTGACGGGCGCGGACATGATTTTTGCCGACGACTCTTTGCTCTCACGAGGAGGTTTTGCCGATGAAGATCGCTCAGATCGCACCGCTTGCTGAAAGTGTTCCGCCCAAGCTCTACGGGGGAACCGAACGCATTGTTTCTTATCTCACCGAAGAGCTTGTCGCCCAGGGCCATGACGTCACTCTCTTTGCAAGCGGTGATTCCGTCACCGATGCCAAGCTGGTGGCGTGTTCGCAGGTCGCATTGCGGCTCAACCCGGCCGTCAGGGACCACCTGCCGCATCAGATCGTCATGCTGGAGGAAATCCGCCGCCGGGCGCACGAATTCGATGTCCTGCATTTCCATATCGACCTGTTGCATTTCCCGCTGGTCCGAGATTTTGCCGACCGCACGGTGACCACCTTGCATGGTCGCCTCGACCTGCCGGACCTGCATCCCTTTTATCAGGCCTTTCCCGAAATTCCGCTGGTCTCGATCTCCAACGACCAGCGCCGCCCGATGCCGCCGGTCAACTGGTCCGGAACCGTCTACCATGGTCTGCCCGCCGATCTCCTCCCCTTCACTGCAACGCCGAAAGGCAATTACCTTGCCTTCCTCGGACGTATTTCGCCGGAGAAGCGGCCGGATCGCGCAATCGCGATCGCGGCAAAGGTCGGCATGCCGCTGAAAATCGCGGCCAAGATCGACAATGCCGACAAGGCCTATTGGGAGACGGTGATCGAGCCGATGGTCAAGAGCCATCCGAATGTCGAATTCATCGGCGAGATAAACGAGCACCAGAAGGCCGGTTTCCTCGGCAATGCCGGCGCGCTGCTTTTCCCGATCGACTGGCCCGAGCCCTTTGGACTCGTCATGATCGAGGCCATGGCCTGCGGCACACCGGTGATCGCCTTCCGCTGCGGCTCCGTTCCGGAGGTGATCGACGACCGGGTCTCCGGCGTTCTGGTCGAGAGCGTGACCGAGGCGGCCGAAAATGTCGAATGGGCGTTGCGGATGGATCGGAGACAAGTGCGCGGCACATTCGAGAAGCGTTTCACCTCAGAAAGAATGGCGCGGGACTATCTTGAGCTCTATCGCAATCTGCCCGGCGTCCGCACCAAGGCCGCACGTATCCGTCGGTCAACCGGCCAGGCGCTCGACCTCCAGGTGGTCGCCTGAATCTTGAGGAGAAGCCATGTCGATCACCTCTGCGGACAACCCGACCGGGGTGCTGGCCGGCCCAGGCGCACCGGTCGCGCAATTCTTCATTCCCGCTGCCGCATCGCTGCAGGAGCGGCGGCCACGCACCCTGAAACACGGCGATACCTTCGCCGTCTTCGATCACAACGGCGACGCGCTCTGCGGCCCGGGCAGCCCCGAAGGCCTCTTCCACCGCGACACGCGCTATCTTTCTCACCTCTACCTGTCGATCAACGGCCGGCGCCCGATGTTGTTGTCGTCGACATTGCGGGACGACAACGCAACGCTCACCTGCGACCTAACCAACCCCGATCTCTTCGACGAGAAGGGCAAGCTCATTCTGGAGCATGACCTCATCCATCTGCGCAGGTCGCGCTTCCTGTGGAAGGCAACCTGCTACGAGCGGCTGACCGTCAAAAATTATGACGAACGGCCGCAGCACATTCGCATAGAGATCGCATTCGCAGCAGACTTTGCCGATCTTTTCGAGGTCCGCGGTACCGTGAGGGGAAGAAAAGGGCGCCATCTTCCGGCTGTCATCGAGCAGGGTTCCATCCTCCTCTCCTATGTCGGTCTGGACAGCAAGAAACGACTGACACGGCTTTCCTTCGACCCGCAGCCGGATAAGTTTGGCAGTGACCTTGTCGTCTATGACCTCGAGCTGGCGCAGCATGAAATCCGCTCGCTGTTCATCGAGATCGGCTGTGACCCGGCGGCGCAAACCGACAAGCCCGGCTACCGTTCCTTCTTTTTTGCCTTGCGGGATGCCCGCCGGGCCTTGCGCGCCGCGTCTTCGCGCGCGGCGTCGATCACGACGTCGAACGAGATCTTCAACGAGGCTGCACGCCGCAGTGTTTCAGATCTCTACATGCTGATGACCGATAAACCGGAAGGCCCTTATCCCTACGCCGGCATACCTTGGTTCAGCACCGTCTTTGGCCGCGACGCCCTTATCACCGCGCTTGAAACGCTCTGGCTCGATCCGAACATCGCCCGCGGCGTCCTCGGACACCTTGCGGCCAACCAGGCGACGGAGATTGACCCGGCATCGGACGCCGAACCGGGGAAAATCCTGCACGAAATCCGTTCCGGAGAGATGGCTGAACTGGGCGAAGTGCCTTTCCGGCAGTACTACGGCAGTATCGACTCGACTCCGCTTTTCGTGATGCTGGCCGGGGAATACCTGAAGCGAACCGGTGATCTCGCGACCATCTATCCCCTCCTGCCGCACATAGAGGCGGCGTTGACATGGATCGACGAGCACGGAGACCGCGACGGCGACGGCTTCGTTGAATATGGGCGGCAGACGGAAGAAGGCTTGATCAACCAGGCATGGAAGGACAGCCACGACTCCGTTTTCCACACCGACGGTACACTGGCCAACGGGCCAATCGCGATCGCTGAAGTGCAGGCCTACGTTTACGGCGCCTGGCAAGCGGCAGCGGAGATCTTCCGCCGGCTGGACCGGCCGGAACAGGCAACAAGCTTTATGGCAAGAGCGGAGGGCTTTCGCCGGGCGTTCGATTCCACCTTCTTCGACGAAGAGCTTGGCACCTACGTGCTGGCACTCGACCGGGACAAGCGGCCTTGCCGGGTCCGGTCCTCGAACGCCGGCCACGCGCTCTTTACCGGGCTCGCCTATCCGGACCGGGCCGAACGGGTCGTCCGCACGATGATGAGCGCCTCATCCTTCTGCGGTTGGGGCATCCGCACCATTCCATCGACCGAGGCGCGTTACAATCCAATGAGTTACCACAACGGCTCGATTTGGCCACATGACAATGCCCTGATCGCCAGCGGCCTCGCTCGTTACGGGTTTAGAGTGGAGGCGGCTCGAATATTCGAAGGGCTGTTTACGGCTTCGACCTATATCGATCTGCGCCGGCTTCCCGAACTTTTCTGCGGACTGGCGCGCCAGCGAGCACAAGGGCCGACTTTCTATCCGGTCGCATGCTCGCCGCAGGCCTGGGCCGCGGCAGCGCCACTCTCGCTGTTGCAATCGTGCCTCGGCCTCGACTTCGATCCGAACGCGTTGCAGGTCAGCTTCAACGAGCCTCGGCTCCCGCCTTTCCTCGACGAGGTCACCCTACGGCATCTGCTGGTCGGACATGGTTCGGTCGACGTGACTGTCCGGCGCTCGGGACGAGAGGTCGTCGTCCTCGTTGTCGATCGCAAAGGCGATATTCGGGTTGTCACGACGGCATGACCAATGCCGCAATGAGCAGCGGCGACGTGGCGGTCGTTCAACATTCGGCGGTTTCGATTGTTTTTAATACAGCGGGAACTTTAGATGCTACCCGCGGTTTGGATGTCGTTGAGATAACTGAGAGGAAACACTTCATGATCGTAAAGCTTCTCACTGTGAGCGCTCTTGCACTTGGTCTTGCTACTTCTGCATTTGCACAGGGTACTGGCGGCGGCACCGGTTCGGCCGGTTCGGGCTCGACCGGCACTTCAGGCACCGGCACATCGACCGACGCCACCGGCACTGGAACCCCGGGAACTGGAGCCGGAGGCGCGATAGTGCCCGACACGACAACGACGGGCAGCACCAACGCGCAAGGCGCGGGTAATGCGGGCAGCACGAATGCTAATTGCGGCCAGAGCCCGACCACTGCGGGGGCAAATGGCACCAACGCGTCTACGTCCGACCCGAACAGCCCGACGAACCGGGCAAACTCGTGCTGATCCCGATTTCGCGACATTTCGTTGCCTCAAGCCCCATAACCCCTACCGGCTATGGGGCTTTTTAATATTCCCAAAGGCAAACACCGCTCGGGCAACGGCGTTGACCGCGGGTGCTGGCTCGGTTAGTTGTTTGGCTGCAGCGATGAAACCCGCGCTGTCGTAGGCGTTACCGTCATCCAACGCGTCCTTTGTCGAGAAGGTCCCAGCAGGGAGAGCTCGACTTTGAAGGCGCGCGGTATGGATTTATATCATCACCCAAGGCCGATCTTTCGCCAAGACTAAGGAAACCTGGTCTTCGATGAGGGGTGCCCGTATGGGTTTCGATGACTACGCCGTGGCCTTTCCCTGAAAGCAGAACTTCGGAAAGGTTCCAACAATGAGAATGACCGACAACACTATACTGTTCACTGGCGGCACGAGCGGGATTGGCCGTGCGCTTGCCAAAGCTCTTCATGATCGAGGCAACCGCGTCATCGTAACGGGACGGCGGCAGGACCTGCTTGAAAGCATCGCGGCCGGTCGCCCCGGCATTGTCGGGATGCACCTCGACTTGGACGATCCCCACTCCCTGACGCGCCTGGCGAGCGACGTCCGCGTGCGGTTCCCCGACCTTAATGTATTGATAGCCAACGCCGGGATTTCTCGAACTGAGGATATCGCGTCTGGTGATTGGAAGGTGGCCGAGGCCGAAACGATTGTGCAGACGAATATCCTCGGAGTGCTGCGCGTGATTGCCGCCTTCCTGCCGACATTGAGGAAGCAACGTCACGCAACTATCATGGCGACCAGTTCGGCGCTCGCCTTCGTGCCTCGCGCCGACTTTGCCACATATTGCGCGAGCAAAGCGTTCCTGCATTCATGGCTGGTCTCGCTGCGCCACCAGCTTCGCACCTTGCCTGTCGAGGTTCTCGAATTGTCGCCGCCCTATGTCCAGACCGAATTGACCGGTACGGCACAGGCTGCCGATCCTCGCGCGATGCCTCTGGGCTCTTATATTTCGGAGGTGATTGCGATGCTCGAGCAAGGCAACCACCCTCGCGGCGAGTTGCTCCTCGAACGCGATCAGGCCCGCCGCTGGGCTGAACGCGACGGGACTTATGACAACATATTTGCCGCCCTCAATCCCGCCTAAAAGGGGTCGGCACAATCCCTTGGCCTGCCAGCCGACCTACCTCTAACCGAGCAAGTCCGCTACATGGTGAACCGCCTGGAGAGAAGAACCAGGAGTACAAGCGGCCCTCCAAAAAGGGCCGCCATCATGATGGCGGAGAAGAGAAACCTGCCGAAGAGGCGGAGAACGGTTTTACGGGTCATTGCTTTGCCGATTTCGGCGATTGGAGTTCGTTTTCGCTGGTCGAATGCGTCCGCACCCTCCCCGCAATCCACTGCGTCAGACTGTCGATGCAGGAGAGGATGACAGGCACCACGATCAAGGTCAGGAGGGTATAGCTGACAAGGCCGCCGATGACGGCATGCGCCATCGGAGCCCGTTGCGCGCCACCGCCGCCGGCCGCCATCGCGAGCGGGATCATGCCGGCGATCATCGCGAGCGATGTCATGATGATCGGCCGGAACCGTACCGCGCCTGCATTGACGAGCGCCTCGCTGAGGGTCGAACCCTGCCGGCGCTCCCGGTTGGCGAAATCGACCAACAGGATGCCGTTCTTGGTAACAAGCCCCATCAGCATGATGAAGCCGATCATCGAGAACATGTTGATGGTGCTTCCCGCGACCATGAGGCCAATAAGCACGCCGACCAGCGACAGCGGAAGTGCAGCCATGATCGCGATCGGCTGGGTGAAGCTTCCAAACTGCGACGCCAACACGACATAGATGAAGATCACCGCCATCGTCAGCGCCTTGAACATGCCGCCTGTCGCTTTCTCTATGTCCTCGGAATCGCCACCGAATTTTATGCGGTAGCCCGTCGGAAGATCCTGCTTGGCTACCATGGCCTCCAGTTCGGCTGTGACATCCCCCGCGGCTCGGCCAGATATATCCGCCGAGATCAGGATCTCTCTGGACATGTCGAGACGACGGATTTCGGAGGCCGCCGGGACGACCGCGATGTCCGCGACCTGATCCAGTCGGACCATGCGCGGGCTGCCGCTTGCGTCGTCGCCTGCGACTTTGATCATCAACTCCCCGAGAGCGGCGGCATTGGAGCGCTGGTCGCGGGGAAGCCGGACGACAACATCGTAGGTCTGTCCGCGCGTATCGGTCCAGGTGGAAACGTCTTCGCCGCCGATCAGCGGCGAGAGCATTCCGGCCAACTCGGAGATACCGATGCCCAAATCACTCGCCTGCTCACGCTTGAGCCGAACGGAAAGGATGGAATTTTCCTCGCCAGCGCTTGAATTGATGTCCACCATGCCAGGCATCCCGCGCATGCCTGTGGTCAGATCCGCCGCGATCTTTTCCAGTACCCGCTGATCGTCACCCAGAACGCTTAGTTGGATCGGACTGGCGTCTCCGCCTAAGCCCTCCTGGATGATGGCGATCTTTGTTCCCGGTATGACGGAAAGGCGTTCTCGGATGGGACCCGCGATGGTGGCAGGCGTCCGTTTGCGTTGCTCCAACGGCACGAGGCTGACGAGAATGGCGGCTTTATGTTTGCCCATGGTGCTGCCGGTGTTGATCGTCGAGTAGATCGAAGCAACTTCCGGAAACTCATGCAGCGCCTTCTCGATCTGCCCAACCTTGGTGCGCGTGTAGTCCAACGAAGAACCTGCCGGCGTCGTCACGTTGATCTGGAATCGACCTTCGTCCGCATTGGGAACGAATTCGACACCCACCAGGGGAACCATCAAAATGCTGCCGACGAGGATGCCGCCAGTCAGTGCGAGCGTGATCAAACGATGTCGCAGGGTCCAGCGGATGATCTGCTGATAGCGCTCGGCGAGCTTTTCGAACCCGGCATCGAAGTGAGCGATCGATCGTCCAACCGGTCCGCGCCTTGCGCCGGGCTCGGCGTCGGGATCATGCCAGACGCTGGAAAGCATAGGGTCGAGGGTGAAGGCGACGAACAGCGAGATCAGCACGGCAGCGGAAACTGTAACCCCGAACTCGTAGAAGAAGCGCCCAACCATGCCTTCCATGAACGCGACAGGCAGGAATACGGCGACGATCGTGGCGGTCGTCGCCGTCACCGCGAGGCCGATTTCGCTCGTGCCATCGAGAGCCGCCTTGAAATGCGATTTGCCCATGTGAAGATGGCGCATGATGTTCTCGCGCACCATGATCGCATCATCGACAAGAATGCCGATCGAGAGCGTCAATGCCAGCAGGCTGAGCATATTGAGCGTAAAGCCCAGAAAATCGATGACAGCGAGCGTGCCGATCATGGCGATTGGAAGCGTCAGCCCCGTGATCACCGTGCTTCGCCATGAGTTGAGGAACAGGAAAACGATGACGACCGCCAATGCCGCTCCCTCGATCAATGTCGATTGCACCTGGCTAAGCGACTCCTGAATGGAGGTCGAGGCATCCATGATGATTTGAAGCCGCATGTTTTGGGCACTGAGTTCGGCATTCAGCTGATCTAGCCGCTTGCGAACATCGCTCACCACCTGCACGGTATTCGCATCCCGGACTTTGACGATGGCGACAGCGAGCGCGGCTTCTCCGTTATAGATCGCACGACTTTCCTGATCCGCGGCGCCATCCTTTACGGTGGCAACATCGCGGAGATAGACAGCTCCGCCGCCGCGGCGAGCGACGATCATATCCAGAAGATCCTTGGGTTCCGCAATCCGCCCTTGCACCTGAATAGTGCGGTCCGTCAGACCACTGATCACGCTTCCGGCAGGCTTGTTCTGATTGGCAGCCCGGAGGGCCTTGATGACTTCGTCAACGCCGATACCCAATGCGCGCAGCCGCGTCTCATCGATGCTGATGTCGACCTGCCGTTTCTGCCCGCCGATCAGCGTCGCCTGCCCGACCCCGGCTATCGTCGTCAGTTGGCGCAGCACGCGCTGGTCGGCGATCGTTGTTAGTTCCGGCATGCCGAGAGAAGGTGAACTGATCGCCACCGAAAGTATCGGTTCGTCCGATGGATTGAACCGCGCCACGACCGGCTTGTCGGCTTCCTCCGGAAGCTCTGCTTCGAGGGCTGCTATCTTGTCGCGGACATCCTGCGCTGCCGTCGTGCTCTCCACCTCCAGCTTGAACTGGGCGATGACGACCGACCGCCCTTCGTAGGAGGTCGACGTGATCTCATCGAGGCCGCTGATCGTATTGAGCGCCTCCTCGACGGGCCTGGTCACCTCCGTCTCGATGGTTTCGGGCGTCGCACCTGGATAGGTCGTCGTGACCACGACAACCGGGACGTCGACATTCGGAAACTGGTCGACGCCGAGGCGCTCGTAGGAAAACGCGCCAAGCACAAGCAGCACCACCATCATCATGGTGGCGAAGACGGGATGACCGATCGAAATGCGGGTGAGAAACATGTCAGCCCGCCTTCGGGATCGTGACGGTGACGTCCGGTCGCAACTCAGGCAGCGGTACGGTCACGATCGTGTCGCCGTAGGCCAGGCCTTCGGATATCTCCAGGCTGTCACTCCCGCCTGATCCCGATCCGACAGTCACGGGTTGGCGGACGAGACGGCCTTTTTTCAGCTTGAGGACATAGTCTCCCGTCTCGTCCTTGCGCAGCGAGATAGCCGGTATCACGATCGCGTCTTCATTTTGCCGGACCAGGATCGCGCCCGTCGCGAACGATCCGCCTCGCAGGCGGGCGCAACCGTTGGAGAGCCGGATATAGACCGCAATGAAGCGCGTGCTCTGGTCGGCGACGGGACCGATACGATCCACGCTTCCGACAACGGTTTGCCCGTCAAGCCCGTCGATGTGCAATTCTGCCCGTTGGGCGATCGCAACGCGGTGCACGTCGCGCGTCGAGACCAGGACTTTTGCTTCCAGAATGCTCGTATCGACGATCGTGAAAAGTTCGGCGCCGGCGCCGACGCGGGAGCCCTGATTGATCGCCCGGCTTGAGACGACCCCGTCGAACGGCGCCAGAACTTCGGCCTCCCGCAAAGCGGTGCGTGCGATATCCGCCTGGGCTGAAAGGCTTTTCTGTCTGGCAGTCGAAGCGGCAACTTCGCTTCGTGCCTTGTCGAGCTGCTCCTGGCTCGCGATGTTCTTATCCGCGAGTTGTTCGATCCTGTTGAGCGACTGCAAGGCAAGCAGCATCTCCGCCGCCGCGACATCGCGATCCCCTTCACGCTGATTGAGGAATGACTGGAGATCGTCCGTCTCGAAACGAGCCAGCACGTCCCCTGCCTTGACCGCCTGTCCCGCAACGGCGCGAACCTCGATGATCCTGCCTCCATCCTTGGCGTGTAGGACGGCGCGATTGATCGGCTCGAGGTCCCCGCTGACGCGCAGCCGTTCCACCACGGAAGTGGGCCGGATGTCGGCAATTTCCGAAGGAGCCAGTTCCAGCGGTTTATCGCGTTGGTTCGCCGCGACCGCCGCGACAACCTCTTTCACCCGTTCATTCGCATCGACCGTTCCGCGTGCGGGATCGATAAACACGACGGCGAGGTAGACGCCTCCCAGAAGCATCCCCGCCTTGGTCAATCTCATTGTCCATTTCAAAGCCATAGCGACATTCCCTGGATTTAAAGCACGGCCACCTGCGGGCGGCGCCTCGCGTTTTCGCGACTGGATGGTTCCGGTTGCTAGGCTTTGAGAATTGCAGCAACATTACCTGATGGTTCCTTTGTCCCCGTCATGCTGCCGCAATCTTCGCGGCAGAGAACAACGGGACAGGAGAGCCAAGGGACGATGAGACTTCTATTGATAGAGGACGAGAGAGAGCTGGCTGACGCTCTTTCAGCGGCGCTGAGCAAACACGGCATTGTCACCGATCACACCACGCATCTTGCGGACGCTTTCGAATTGACGCGCCAGAATACCTACGATGCAATCCTTCTCGATCGACGGCTGCCTGATGGCGAAGGGCTGACCTTCATTCCGATGTTGAGGCGGACAGGCACCGACGCGCCGGTCATCGTGCTGACGGCGCGCAATGAGCCGTTGGAGCGTGTCGAAGGGCTGGATGTCGGCGCGGACGATTATCTGGGCAAGCCGTTTCTTGTGGACGAGCTGATGGCGCGATTGCGGGCGGTTTTGCGCCGACCGCCAAGTCTGGCGGAACTTCAAATCACGGTGGGCCGGATGGTGATCGATCCCCTGCATTTGAGCGTAACCGTGGCGTCGACCCCGCTCGACCTGCCCCGGCGCGAACTTCTCGTCCTAGTGGCGCTGGCCAAGCGGAAAGACAAAACCGTCCTTCGATCGACCCTGGAGGCCGCAGTCTACAATTACGAAGAAGAAATCCAGTCGAACGCGCTCGACGCGCATATTTCAAGATTGCGCAAACGACTGCTGGATGCCGGTGCCGGTGTCGCGATCCACAATATCCGCGGCGTCGGGTATCTCCTGAGGGAGGAATGATGCACGACAAGGCTACCCCTTCGCTTTGGTGGAAGCTGAGTTGGCAACTCAGCCTGGTCATCGTCGCAGTTATTGCTGCGGTAATCCTCGGGCTTTGCGTATGGGCTGCTACGATCATGTCGCCTAACATTGCCATGGAGGAGAAGATCGGTTCTGCGATAGCCGCGGCCGCGACACGCGACAGCCAAGGACGTTTGGAGCTACGAGAAACGCCGAGGCTAAGGGCACTCAAGGAACAGAACAGCTCGCTTTGGTATGTGGTGGCCACGATAGATGGTGCGTCCGTGTCCTATGGCACCATCCCTCGACCTTATGCTGAGCTCGCCCATCTGGTCCATCTGTTCGACGACGCGGACATACGGGGATCCGCTGCGACGAAGGAGGCCGCGACGATTGACAATGCCGAAGCAGCCGTCGGCGAGGTTCGGATTCTGTCTGGCGGCGTGGCTGACAAAGGCTCGCCGGTCTTCGCCCTTCTGGCAAAGGCCTACCCGATCTACGTCTCTCTGCTCGCGGTCGCCTTGCCTGCGATCTTCCTCGCCGTCCCGCGAATCGTCGGCCGTGCGCTTGCAAGAATGAGCGATGTCGCTGGCAAAGCATCGCAGATCCAACCGCGCCAGTATGGAGCACGCCTGCCGGTCGAAGGTATTCCCAAAGAAGTTGCTCCGCTGGTGATTGCATTCAACGGTACGCTGGAGCGGCTTGAGAACGAATTGAAGAAACGCCAGCGCTTCCTGATCGACGCGGCGCATGAGCTCAGAACGCCGATCGCCATCATGCAGACCCGGATCGACGGGATGCCCGAGGGTCAAGAACGCAGGCGATTGCTGAACGACGTTGCGCGTTTGGCCGAGACCGCCGAACAGCTGCTCGACTTTGAGCGCAACGACCAGGCGACCGATCTCCATGAAGCGGTCGATCTCGTCGAGATCGCACGGACGGTGGTTGCCGATCTGGCCCCTCAGGCGATCGCCGCCGGCTACCAGATCTCTTTTCAAAGCGAGGTGGAAAGCGTTGAGCGGCGCGGCAGCCCTTCCGCTCTGCCAAGGGCGGTCAGCAATCTGGTCCGCAATGCGATCGACCACGGTGGCGATAGGGGAATGATCACTGTTTCGGTCTCGGCCGGCGGGCGGATCACCGTGGCCGACGAAGGGTCAGGCATACCGGCCGAACATCAGGAGCTGGTTTTCGAGCCCTTCTACCGCGTTACCCCCAAAAGCAGAGGCGCAGGGCTTGGTTTGAGCCTGGTGAAACAGATCGTCGCAAACCATCGCGGACAAGTCAGTCTCCAAAGCGGCTCGACCGGAACGCAGGTTGCAATCGAACTCTGACAGACGGCACCGTGCTCGCCCGTGACCGCTCCTCTGTAATGCCGCCGCAATCCTTTGCCCTCACTGTCATCCCAGAACATCCCTGACGGAGGCCAGAAAGCGTGCGCAGCAATCCATCCATTCAATTGTTTCCCCGACGTCTCGGCCCTTCACCAATTCCTGCTTTCAGATCTCTGGGTCTCGCTTTGTCTCTGACCCTTGCGGCAAGTGGATGCACTTCGGTGCCTCTGAAGGAAGGAGGCACCTTGACCTCCTACGGCAATCTCGGCGCACCGAAAGGAACGCTGGCCAAGAAACGTCTCTACATTGATGGTGGACATATGGCCACGGTGAAGACCGTCAGCATCATGCCGACGACTTTCTCTTTCAGCGCCGCATCCCGCATCAAAACGGAAGCCGACCGCTCGCTGGTGTCTAACGTTCTGGACCGGGCGCTCTGCGTCGCCCTCAGCGACAAGTACCAGATGGTCTCGGCCGGCCAACCCGCGGATCTGACAATACGGTCCGTCGTCACCGATATTGTCCCGACGAACAAGACGATGGCCGGGGTCGCGACCGCCGTCACCGTCGGCACCGGCTTTGTCCTGCCCGTCAGCGTGCCACGCCTGCCCTTCGGCCTCGGAGGATTGGCCGTCGAAGCGGAGGCTGTCGATGGCGGCGGCATTCAGAGCGCGGCGATGGTGTGGGCCCGCGGCGCAAATTCGATCCAGGACAAGCCCCGCGTTTCTGAAGTCGGGGACGCATACGGCCTCGCCTCGAAGTTCGCGTCCGACTTTTCGCGAATGCTCATTTCCGGCAAGGAGCCGAAAGGATTGAACGTCTCCCTTCCTTCAGGGCAAAGGATGCGGTCCTGGCTCGGCGGAAAACCGAAATACCCGGCGTGTGATGCCTTCGGGCGAGCGCCGGGATTGGTGGGCGTCGTGGCGGCCAAGTATGGCGCGCCGCCGGAATGGATCGACAAGAAGCCAAAACCGATCATTACACACTGACATATCATCCAAGGGGGGCGGCATACGCGTCAGCGAAGCCGTTGCACTTTTTACGGAGGAACGGCGGTCGAGCCCTCCAGCGACCGGCGGCTCCGTAAGGCGGCATGGACGGACGGAGCAATGGCCAGCACCCCCAAAGCCTTGCTCCGTTCGTCCGCTGCTCGCCGGCATTCGCAGCAGGATTAGTGGCTATCGCTTGGCCCTGGCGCACCGACATCGCCGGCTGATTTTCATCTCGACTTGTAATGCTGCGGCAATTCTTCAACCGCAACTTCTCCCCGAAACCATACCCCGGTTTCTTTAGCTTTTATAATCAGGAGTTAATTTGGTGAGCCAGCACGATCAACATCATCCGGAAGATCGGCACCGCAATACGGTCTTTAGCGGAGTTGGGGCTTCCGACATCATTCAGCGAAGGTGGACGATAAAAATCTCGATCGCGGCATTGGCCGCAGCCTCGGCACTCTTCTCGGTCACGGCGTTTGCTGCCGACCTTGAAGCAACGGACGCGGCGATTGCCCCTCCCCAGCAGTTCGATACCGGACGCTACGGCGGAATTCGCGGCAAACTGCATGACTGGAAGGTGACGATCGGCGTCGGAGCAATTTATATGCCCGAATACGAGGGATCCGACGAATTCGAGGTGCAGCCGTTTCCGCTTATCTCCGCCCAATTCGGGGAGCGGGTGCACCTCGATACCAGTGGCCTCACTGTCGATCTTTTCGAAACAAACGGTTTCAGGGTAGGTGTTACCGGTGGCGTCGAGATGGGGCGCAAGGAGGACGACTCGGACCATCTGCGTGGTCTGGGCGACATCGACATGGGCGGCGTCATCGGAGGGATCGTCAGCTATGACGTCGGTCCATTCGGCGTCTACGCCAAGTTGGACAAGACCATAGGCGGCAGCGAGGGACTGACCGGCACTTTCGGCGCGAAAGTTTCCCATCGCTACGAACGCTTCATCTTCTCCGCCGATGTGTCCGGCACATGGGCCGACGACAAACACATGGAGTCGTATTTCGGGGTGACGTCGATCCAGTCAGCTCGGTCCGGCCTGGCGGAATACGAAGCGAAGGCGGGGATCAAGCGCGTCGATCTCAAGGGCTCGATCACCTACATGATGACCGAGAACTGGAGCGTCACGGGCGCCGGCGGCGCGGGTTTCCTGCTCGGGGATGCCAAGGACAGCCCGATCGTCAAGGACGACGTTCAACCCTTTGCAATGCTGGCAGTCGGATACAAGTTCTAAAGGCGAGTAAAATCGTGCGGCAGCTGTGACGGCTGCCGCTCCTGCAGCAATTGCGTGAGCGAGGGCGAACCGGCCCGCTCGATATCGTTCGGACTGCAGCTCAGGTCATGGTGGCTTGCAGGGCAACCGTAGGCGCCGCTGGCTGAGTCCTGCCATTCGCACGCAGGTATGGTTTCGCGAAATGTCGCTCGAACTTCGCGCCCAAGGCAGATATCGACCAGCAGAGAGCGAAATACGCGATCAGAATGGAACCATAGATCAGATAGGCCGGGCTTCCTCCGCGCGCGATGGTTGTCTGCTCGATCAGGATCTGCGCCGAGCGCAGCAGTTCATTGACACCGAGGACCGCACCCAGAGAACTCGCCTGGGTGAGGCTGGTGATAAGGCTGACGTAAGGGGGCAGGATGACAGGCATCGCCTGTGGGAGGATGACCAGAAACAGTCCTTTCCAGCCGCGCAGGCCGGATGACAGCGCAGCTTCCCGCTGGCCGCTCGGCACGGACAGCAAGCCGGCGCGAATAATATGCGCGCCGTTCGCCCCGCCCCAGACCGACACGCTGAGGGCGCTCGACCAGAACGGATTGAACGATAGCCCCGCATGCGGCAGCACGAAATAGACCATCAGGACCGTGACCATCAGCGGAATGTCGCGAAGGCATTCGACGAGACCGTAGACAGGTCGTCTCAACCACGCCGATTGGGCGGAAAGGCCGGCTGCGAAGATCACCGCGAAAAGCGTACCGCCTGCGATCATGACCGACGAGAGAAACAGGGTATTCAAGAGACCGCCCAACAGGAAGGACTGGAATTCCAGAAGCAGCATTGTCTACCTCCCGCCGAATGGTCGGCTGAGACGCCGTTCGACCACGTAGCCGAGGCCAGAGATGGTGAAGACGCAGAGCAGATAAATCACGCAAATCGAAGCGAACATCTCGATCGCCCGGAAATCGTAGGCGATCCGGTCGACAGCGACAAAAGTCAGTTCCACCAGGCCGATCGCCTGCAGGTATGCGGAATTCTTCACCGTTGCCACGATCGTATTCATAGCCGACGGCAGAGCGGCGCGGGTCGCCAGAGGCAGGATGACGAATACCGAATGTTGCCATCGCTTGAGGCCGAGCGACGCCGACGCATCATACATTCCTCTGCCGACAGCCGCGAGACCGGCCCGGAAATTTTCGATCTGAAAGGCACTTGCCCAGGCCGTCAGCGCAATGACCCCGGACCAGAAGATGCTGAACCGCATCCCCAGGCTTGGAAGGCCATAGAATATGAAGAATATCTGCACGAGGTAAGGCGTGCCTCGGATGAATTCGACATAGGCCGTGACAGCATATTGCAGCGGTTTGACCCCGCTTGTCCGCAAAACCGCGCCTAACAGGCCGATAAGGCAAGACAGGAATATTGCGAGAAAGCTGACGATCAGCGTCGTTTTCAGGCCGGTCATCAGATCCGGCAGGGCCTCGAGAATATAAGCAAAATCCATGGCCGTCATCCTGCTCGAAAATACCGGTGAACATGGGTCCTGACGGTCGAACCGTCAGGACCCATGTTCGTTCACTTTGCGGCCGGCGGATCCGTTTCGAAGGATTTTACCATTTCCGCCGCGACAATCGGATCCTTGACGAAGGTCGGCACAGTCTTTGAGTAAAATTTCTCGTTCTTCAGTTTCTTGAGGACGCCATTGACGAAAGCCTTGAGCTCGTCTTCACCCTTGCGGACGCCAACACCATTGAAGCCGAGATCGACAGGCTCTTCCAGCGTTCGGAATTCAGGATAGTTGGCCGCAAGCGTCGCGATGGTGATCGCATCGCCCACATATCCGTCGGCACGGCCCTGCTGCAGGGCCTGCAGATTGTCGGCATTGGTGTTGAGTTGGACGAATTCCAGGCTCGGAATGCGCTCCTTCAGCCACTTCAGCTGCGACCCGCCCTTGATGATGAGCATCGACTTGCCGTCGAGGTCGGCCAGCTTCTGAACCTTGCTGTCCTTCGGTACGATCACCCGGCTGCTGCCCCAATAGTAGATATCGGAGTAATCGATCACCTGTTCGCGAGACGGAGTCTTGCCGAGCGTGGCAATGATCAGGTCGATCTTCCCACCAGTCAGGGAAGGAATGCGGGCGTCCGTCGCTACGCAGCTCAGTTCCGCCTTTTCGGCGACCCCGAAGGCGGCAATGCCGATTTGCTTTGCCATTTCGATCTCTATACCGGCCGGCTTGCCGTCCGTGCCGGATGCTCCGAACGGAGGAGAATCGCATTTGACGCCGATCCGGACCACGCCGGCGTCCTTGATCGCCTTCGGCAGGGCCTGAGCCGAGGCGGACAGCGCCGGAACCACGAAGGCAAGAGTGCCGAGCGCTATGGCCGAACGGCGAAGCATGCTGATGGATATGTACATGGCTGTTGTTCCCTTTGTATCATTGTTTTGTCCACCGAACGTTTTCCCGTCCGTATGCTTTTTGCCGCAAACCGCGCCGGCTGCAGAAATAACCTGCTAGTGCAGTATCTGGTTGAGAAACGCCTTTGTCCGGCTTTCCCGTGGATTGCTGAAGAACTCCTCTGGAGGCGCGGTTTCGACGATCCGTCCCGCATCCATGAAGACGACCCGGTCCGCCACCTGCCGCGCGAAACCCATTTCATGCGTGACGCACACCATGGTCATGCCGTCGCTCGCCAGCTGCGCCATCGTGTCCAGCACCTCGCGCACGAGTTCCGGATCAAGTGCCGAGGTCGGTTCGTCGAACAGCATGATCTTCGGGTTCATGCAGAGCGATCGGGCGATAGCTGCGCGCTGCTGTTGCCCGCCGGACAACTGGTTTGGATAGAAATCGGCTTTGTCGGGAATTCGCACCCGTTCCAGATAGGCGCGCGCCACAGCCTCGGCATCCTTTCTCCCAACGCCCTTTACCCAGCGGGGAGCCAGCGTGCAGTTCTCGAGCACGGTAAGATGCGGATAGAGATTGAAGTTCTGAAACACCATGCCGACATCCTGCCGGATGCGGTCGATGATCTTCTTGTTGTCGGTCAGCTCCGTACCGTTGACGATGATGCGGCCTTTCTGGTGCCTTTCCAGATAGTTGATGCACCGGATCATGGTGGACTTGCCAGAACCCGAGGGACCACAAACCACCACTTTTTCGCCACGCCTGACGGTGAGGTTGACGTCATGCAACACCTGGAGAATGGAAAACCATTTGTCGACGCCGGACAATTCGACGGCAATTTCCGGATCGGTCATCTCCGCAGTCTTCTCCTTCGCCGTCATCTGCGATCCCCTCCTTAACGCTCGGCTTACGAGGCCAAGGCCTGACTTTTCTGTGCGAAACGGGCCGGCCGGAAATTTGCCAGCAGAGGGCTCATCTCACCGGTCACGATTTCACGGGCGACGAGCTCGCCGGTAATCAGCCCCAGCGTCGCGCCGCTATGGCTGAATGCGACGAAATAGCCCGGGATGCCCTCGAGCGGGCCGATCACCGATTCCCCGTCCCCAGGCACCGGCTTTGGTCCGCAATGATAGCTTTCCAATTCCAGTGCGGGATTGCCTTCGAGCACGTTCGAGGCTTCCGAAAGAAGGCGACGAAGCGTCTCATCCTTCACCTCGCAAGTCCCGTCGGACCCACGGTTGAGTTCCTCCTCCGACCATGCGGAATCGCAGACGATGGCGCCGTCCGGCGTGGGGCGCAGCGCCACGTTCGGTGTATTGAGAACCGCGCGAACTGCGAGCTTGAAAGGCTTCGATTTGACAAGAAGCGCGATCGGCGTGTCATCGGCAATGATATGGCCTGCCTGTTTTGCCATGTCAGGCACGGCTGCGCCGGTGGCGACGAGAACCGCATCCGCCTCCATATGCATGCCGTTTGCAGTCAAGACTCCTGCCGCACGTCCGGCTTTGGTATCGACGACGGCTTTGCCGGCATGGGTTACCACCTGGCCGCCGAGGGTTTTGAATTCCTGCACCAGGATGTCGATCAGGGAAGGTAGATCCACCCAGCCCTCACCCGGATTGAAAATCGCGCCCTGACGCGAAATCGCGGCCGCGTTGATGCCGGGCGTGACCTTCGCCACGTCTGCTGCGTCAAGAAGCTGGCAGTCATAACCAATTGCCTGCTCGTGAGCGTAGGCTTCGGCAATCCGGTTCGACGCGTCGTCCGCATCCCATGTCAGGCCGCCGTCGAAGCGAAGCCACGCAGCTCCTTCATTGCGGCTTGCCAGCGTCCGGTAGCGATCGATGCCGATAACCCGAAGACGGTGATATTCGGCGGAGCGGAAACGTGCCGAATTGAGCCATGCAAGGGACCGACCGGACGCGCCGCTGGCGAGCGCCCCTTCCGTGACAAGAGTGACGTGCACGCCGAGCCGGGCCAGGTGAAACGCCGAAGAAACACCAAAAATACCGCCGCCGATGACGGCGACCCGCTTGGCTGAGGATGGGGCTGTCAAATGCATATTCCTTCGTCTTTGATTGCCGCAGGGCTTCGTCTATCCAAGGCGTAAAAGCGCCGGTATTTCCAAATGAGACCGGTATCAACCGTATTTGAGACCGGTCTCACATGTCAATGGTGTGATTTTCTTGACGCCGTTTTTTTCTCAGCCTATGTCACGGACCTATGATGAAGAGAACGGCATCAAAGCGGCTGGTAACCATCTCGGACGTTGCCCAGAGCGCGGGCGTGTCCAAGGCGACGGCCGCACGTGTCCTGGGCAGCTACGGCACGGCAAGCCCGGTCGTGAAGGAGAAGGTTCGCGAAGCCGCAAAGAGGCTCGGTTATCAGGCCAACGAGCTTGCGCGCAGCATGACGACTGGAAAGTCGAAGACGATAGGCGTCGTCGTCGGCGATATCGAAAACCCGTATTTCGGTCAGGCCGTGCGCGGAATTAGCGATGCCGCGCACGCTGCCGGATTCGATGTCATCCTGTCCAATTCCGGCGAGGATGCCGCCAAGGAAAAGGCTGCCGTACGCGTGCTGATGGGCAAGCGGGTGGACGGATTGATCGTCACTCCAGCTTCGGTATTCGAGACCCAGCATCTGCACGAGGTCCAACGATCCGGCCGACCTCTCGTCCTTCTGGACCGGACCATCCCGGATCTTGCGGTCGATGCCGTCGTCACGGACGACCGGCAGGCGGCGGAGGCCGCTACCCGAGCCTTGATCGAGGCTGGCCATCGCCGTATCGCCTACATCTCTGCCACGGAATCGGAGGACCCGATCTACCGGGGACCGCACCAGATCAACCTCAGCACGGTGATGGAGAGAATAGAGGGCGTCGTCGCGGCAAGCCGCTCAGCCGGCATCCAGCATCCGGAACGTTATATCCGGCTCGGTGCCCACCGTCGCGGTCTGGGTGACAAGATCATTGCCGAATTGCTTCAGGGCGCCGACAGGCCGACTGCCATACTGGCGTCTGATACCGTGGTGGCGCTTGAAGTGTTCAAAACCCTCCGCAGATTGGGAATGTCCATCCCCGGCGATCTGTCGCTCGTCGCTTTCCACGATGCCGACTGGACAAGCGTGACCAGCCCGCCGATTACGGTCATCGCTCAGCCGGTCTACGAACTGGGATTTGAAAGCGCGCAGATCCTTGTCCGGCGTATTACCGGTATGGGCGATACGCCACGCTGCCGGGTACTCGCAACCACGCTCATCAAACGACAATCGATAGGGGCACCGCCGGAGCTTGAGGATAGCGGCGCGGTTCTCCAGGACGATGCCGCGAAAATCGGTTGATGCACCTCGCCGTCATTGCCGTTGATTCCAGCGCTGCAAACTGACGGCTGATGCCGCCCCAAAACCGGCAGATCTGACGCGAATTGCCCTCGACCTGAACGATCGAGGGCAAGCAGGTCGATATTGCGGGGAGACCTATTCCAGCTCGGTGTCTTCCACCGTGATGCCGGACTGGAAATGCCACTATTGGTACAAAGCTGCCGACCGGCTGATCCGCGACAAGTGAATGGTTCTGCGGTCGTAGCGGGTGGCGAAGCGGCGGAAGTGCTTCATTCGGTTGAAGCGCCGCTCGATGCGGTTGCGCTGTTTGTAGAGGAGTTCATCGTGCGGAATAATAATCTTGCGCGAGCGGTTTGACGGGATCACCGCCTCGGCTCCCATGTCGGCA
Source organism: Neorhizobium sp. SHOUNA12A (assembly GCF_023006505.1). Taxonomy (GTDB): domain Bacteria; phylum Pseudomonadota; class Alphaproteobacteria; order Rhizobiales; family Rhizobiaceae; genus Neorhizobium. Next base: position 12,390 of record NZ_JALBGV010000035.1, on the reverse strand, counting down.
ATCGTTCCCGCAAGGCATTGCTGTCATAGGCTTTGTCAGCCAGCACGGCGCCCCAACGCCTGATCCTTGGCCCCCCTTTCCGGAAGCTGCCTGCTGATGGGCACGGACGATCGTGCTGGCGATCATCAGGTATTGGTTGTCACGATCGGCCGTCAGCGTCTCGAACACCTGCTCCCAGATGCCAGCATGGCACCAGCGGCTGAAGCGCTTATGCACCGTCTTCCACTTGCCATACCGCTCCGGCAGATCGCGCCAATGTGCGCCGGAGCGCAAAACCCAGAGGCAACCATTGATAAACAAACGATTATCCGAGCCTGTACGCCCCGGATCGCCCACCTGCCCGGCAACAAGGACACAATCTTCGTCCACTGCCCATCACTCAGTTCATAACGCTTAGCCGCCATAACGACCCCCGTAGTTCAACACGGTGTCCCATGAATCAGCGGTCAGGTGATTTGGGAATCCTGAATGTCGATCCGACCTAGTTCGGAGATCTTCGCGCAATCCCGTCGAGGACGCACTCGAGGCCCTCGTAAAAAACTGCCTCAGGCGTGGGATGATCCATTTCACTGATGACCCTGGCGAGCATCGGGAAGCGTCCAGTCGCGATCATTCTTTGCATATACGGCCAGTTTTCGGCTTGCCATTCCGCTTTGGTCATCTCGCTTTCCAAAACTGCGACCGCTTCGGCAGTCTCGTCGCGGACCGCACCGAGGACATAGGCGCCGATAACCTTCGCCGCCTGGAAAATCGCATCAATCCCGTCGAGGCCAGGCGCATCTGCGACTGCTGCCAACATAGCCTCGGTGAACGCCAGGGCATTGGGGCCTTGATGCGGCCTTCCGCCCAACAAGGCGATGAACCAGGGGTGGCGGAATGCGGCACCCCGCAAGGCACATGCAAGTGTAGCGATTTGCAGGCGCCATTCATCCGCGGGTGTCTCTTTTTCGGCGAGCATTTCCGCGTAGACCGCGTCGATCATTAGCGCAAGCAGATCCTCCTTGGTGGCGATGTAGCCATAAAGCCGCATGGGACCCGCACCCAGCGCGGTTGCCACGTTGCGCAGCGTCACTGCCGAAAGCCCTTCGGCATCGGCCAACACGATGGCGGTACGGACTATGGCGTCGCGGCTGAGCGGCACAGGGGCGGGACGCGGCCGGGGCTCCGGACGCTCCCAGGGCATGCTGGATGCATTCTTCGACATACCGGCAGGATAGCATCCAAATTGGACCAATGCGACGTATGTTTCGATACATTGCATCGAACGATACAATGTATCGATTCTTCGGCCGGGCTCTGCTATTGGATAGCCTCGAAAATCGTCCCTCCTGTCCGGAATTCAAATGCACAGTCCAAAAGTGATCATCATCGGCGCGGGGGTGGCTGGTCTCAGCCTCGCCATCATGCTTGCCGAACAGAATATCGATTGTCAGGTTCTCGAAGCGAGGGAACGGTTCGATGGGCCGACGAGCGGCGTGCGCGTATCCGCCGAGGGTGTCGCCATCCTGAACCTGATAAAACTGACCCCTGTGGGCGAGGCCACAAAGAGAGTGGACATGCGCTTTGGCTGCCTGTCCGCCAGCTTCTCCGCTCGGGAGATTGCTCCCTCCGCAATCATCGTCACGCGGCTGGCGCTCCATGAAAAACTGATGAAGCGCGCACAGGCCCTCGGCATTCCGGTGACAACCGGGTTCAAGGTCGCCAGTCTAACCGAACGGGACGGCGGGGTCGAAGTGACGTCGCACTCGCGGGAAACCGTTACTGGCACCCTGCTCGTCGGGGCAGATGGCGTGGGTTCAACGGTCCGGCAGTTCCTGAACCCCGGCCAGGGGTCAACCAAGACCTATGCCGGATATCTGGAGGTCGGGCTCATTACCCGTGACGATGCCAACGTCGAAATGACGCTCTACCACTATCCCGGCCAACAGGTCGGAATCGCCTCCTGCGGGAAGGCGCACGAGACAGCCACGAAGCCGAGCGTATTCCTGTGGACGCATATTCCCATGCCCGAAGCGGAGGCCGGCCTGGCAACGCGAGCGGGTGTCGAGGCAGAACTGGCGAGACGCGCTGAACGATGGAGCCCTGAGCTTCGCAGCAAATTCGACCAGTTCACCAAGGACGCCGACGCCATATTGGCCTACGGCCCTGTCTATAATGGAACGTCCCCGGTCCGATGGTTCAGCGACCGGACTATCTTATGCGGGGATGCCGCACATCCCTATGGACCTGGCGGACAAGGAATCAGCATGGCGCTGAAGGATGCCAGGGCGCTGTGCGACGTCATCGCGCACGGCTTTACCGAAAATAACAAGGAGGAATTCCAGAGAACCCGAGGTCAGGAGGCCCGCATCCTTGGTGAGGCGGCAGAGAAGAGGAATGCCAGGACGGCACCGCCTACTCAATGGGGGGTATTCATTGAGGGAATTGTCATGAAGGCTACCGAGATCATCACTCGGGGGAAGCTGATATTTTGAGGCCGTGGCACTGCAGAACTGGACAGGTCACGGACCGGCGGGGAACTCGCCACGTGCCTCCATCTCGATATGCTGCCGGCCAGAGGCACAATCTCTCGAAGCTGGCGGTTCCGGATCGTTCTTTCAATTTTCGTGGCTTCGATCCGTGGCACGATCAATCTCATTCATTGTTGGGCGATTGATCGGCCCGTTCTTGAAAGAGACATCTCTTGTATGCGGCTTGATGAAGGTGCCCACGAACGGCGGGTTTGGAAAATCTGACGAGCTACTGCATCATTTCAACTGCGTCTGACGTTGGCCCCGCGATTCAAGTATGCCCTGATTCAACGGGATGGCGCCCATGCCGGAACTAGCTCACGCGGCATTTCCATCGTATGCCGGAGCCGTTCGCCTATGCCTCCAGACTCACCACTACTTTTGCGCCTGACATCCCACTTTTCTGAGTGTGCAGGGCGGTCTGGAGGCTTTCCAAGCCGTGGCCAGCGATCTGCGCCGGTGGCGCGGGCTGGAATTTACCTCCGGCAAGCGCATCGGCGAGAAAGTCGACATACACGATTTTGCTGACCTCGTTATCTTTGAGGCTGGTCCCAAAGATCAGTCTGGTTTCAACGCCGGCAGCTAAGTCCGTTGGAGGAGGCAGCGTTGTCGACACGAACCGTCTCCCGTCGCAAACGCTGATTGCAGAAAAGCAATCCTGGATATTTCCTGTCGCATGGAGGGCGCCAACGAACTCTCTTCCGCGCAGAGCTTCCACCACCTGATCTACCACGTACTTATCGGCATGGTCGAACATGAGCGTAGCGCCCAGGCTCTTCACCATGTCCATGTTATGCGGCGATGCTGTAGTGATGCATTCGTAGCCTGCAGCAACAGCGAGCTGGATTGCATTGCACCCGACACTCGATGAGCCGCCCCAGACCAAGATGGTCTTTCCGGTCGCTTTCGGCGTCAACGACGGGTGTTCCAAGCCAAGGTGGTTCTTTTCGAACAAGCCGCAAGCCGCGGTACCGAGGCCGAGAGGCAGGACGGCGGCATTCACATAGGAAATATTCGACGGTATTTTCGAAGCCATGTTTGAGAGGACTAGGGTAAAGCTCTGAAAAGCGCCGTGCGCAGGCCGATTTGTGGTCGCCCCAACCGCTTGCCCAAGGACGCGGTCGCCAACCTTGAATCTCACGACATTGGTGCCGACCGCAACGACATCTCCTGCGACATCGCTGCCGAGGATCGCGGGATAGTCCAGCCATGGGAACAGCGCGGTGTCCTGCAGCAACCAGTCCACTGGATTGATGGCGATTGCCCTGTTTCGGACAAGGATTTCGTTCGGACCGGGTTGCGGCGCTTCAATGGGGGCCAACTGAAGTGGTTGACCGAGATCGGGCTGCCAGGCAGCGATAGAATGGTCCATGTTTTCTCCCCGATGTTTAGAAGTTATTTGATTGCGGGGGCTGCCTACCGCGACCACGCCGACCGGAATTGTCCTGACCGGTTGACTGCCGATGAGCGCATTCTTGCCCGGCGCACTTTCAATCACCGACCCGGACAAGAATTTTGCCGACGATCTTTCCGGATTCCTGGGCTGCATGCGCTTGGGCAATGTGCTGCATTGGAACTTCGAGGCCGATGTGAGGCCGATAGCGACCTGCCGCAACGCATGCCGTCACCTCCTTAACGGCCAACTGAAAGGCCGCGTCGGGAATGGTGGTGAAAAACACGAAGCGAAACACATAGCTCCCGAACATCGCTGTCCGGAACGGCATCGTCAGCTTGGCTGTGGGATCTTCTGTCGCATAGGCCGTGACAACCCCGCCTGGCGCCAGACATGCGATGTCGACGTCGACATTGTTGGCGAGATCAACGTCGACAATCCGATCGACGCCGGCATCTCCGGTAGCGTTCCTGATTGCCGCGGCGACGTGTTCAGAATGCCTGTTGATGATGAGATCAGCGCCAGCGTCGAGTGCCACCTTCTCCTGTTCCGGGCGACTGACGGTCGCCGCCACCCATGCCCCTGCCCATTTGGCGAGAAGGATCGAGGCAGTGCCGACAGCGCCGCCGCCGCCCTGGACAAGAACTCGCCGCCCGCGGACATCCCCATCGGCAAACAGGCATCGATGCGCGGTAATCGCTGCCACGCCCAAACAGGCGCCGGTCTCGAACGAGGTGTTGTCCGGCAAACGGACTGCCAGGTTGCTTGGAAGCACCACGAACTCTGCAGCGGTTCCATAGGGCCGGCCGTATTGCGCGCGGTAAAGCCAAACCCGTTCTCCGAGCCGTGCTTCGGGGACACCGGGGCCGATCTTGTCGATCGTGCCTGCGCCATCGTGATGGGGAACGATGCGGGGGAACGCCATCGGCGCACCGGCAAAGCCAGTCCTGGCCTTGATATCGGTCGGATTGACACCGGAGATCGCGACCTTCACGCGGACCTCGCCGAAACCGGGTTCGGGATCGGCAAGTTCCCCAACCACAAGAACGTCGTCGGCGGTCCCTTGCCGATCATAGTAGGCTGCTAGCATGGTGTGCACTCACTTCTAGGGATTGTCATCTATGCAACCGCGCTGGCCATTCGAGCTGGACGCCCCAATGCGGTAGACCAGTCCTCTGCTCCAAAGCCCATGTCTTGCGCTCGAGACAGGCTTTCGCGGAGGGCCTTCAGAACTCGGTTGCTCAATTGATTTTCTGCGGAGATCGCCGCCAGTAGCCCCATATCCTTGATCGGCATCGCAAGTCCGCTCGCAGGAAGCGGTCGCGCACCGGTGACCGATGGCGCATAGCTTTTGTAGATCGGCGAAGCGAACAGGGTGTCTGTCATCAGGGTCATGAAGGCGTCGGCATCTGCTTTCTCAGCCTTCAGGATGCCCGTCGTTTCCGCCATGGCTGCGACCGCGGCGCCGATCAGGAAGTTGCCGCAGAGCTTTGCTACGTTCGCTTGACGAGGCTCATTGCCTAGTGCCCAGACGCGACCAAAACTCTCGAGATAAGGACGCGCCTTTTCAAGCAGCCCGGGGTCACCGGCGACGCATATATTGGCGGCCTTTTGCTCGACGGCCTCGGGTCGGCCGAATAGCGGAGCAGAGAGATAGCCGATGCCTGCAGTCTGATGCACCAAGGTAAGCTCATCGGCGAGATTTGGGCTTAGCGTTGACAGGCAGACGTGCAGAGTCTCTCGACCGGTCGCCGAAGCAATTGCCTCGTGCGTGATGACCTCGCGAACGGCGGCATCGTCGAACAGGATGGACAGGACTAGCTCAGAAGCGAACGCATCACGGACGTCATTCAGCGGAGTGGCGCCCAACGCCACCATCTTTTCGACGGCGGCAGGCGACCGGTTCCAAACCCTCACCTCTTCGCCGAGAATGAGAAGGTGGGGGACAACGGCCGTCCCGATTCTCCCAAGGCCGACAACGGAAACTGACATGAACTTCTCCCTGTTGCCAAGACAATATCGGGAGAACTATGCTGTTACCATATGACTTTTATCCTGTTACTAAAGCAATAGCTGGGGATGCTTGGATGACGGCGGAGCGATTGGCACGACCAGCGGCGCGAAACGAGCTGTCGGAGTTCGTTCGGTATTGTCGCGAGCAAGCCTCACCCGAAGAACTTGGCATAAGCCCCGGTCCCCGCAGACGGACAAAGGGTCTTCGCCGCGAGGAGGTCGCGACCTTAGCTGGCGTTGGCATCACTTGGTACACGTGGTTCGAGCAAGGGCGCGATATCAAGGTTTCCGATGATTTCCTCAATCGCCTGGTCCGCGGTCTTCGGCTCGACCGTGCCGAGCAGGAGCATCTTTACGCTTTGGCGGGTCGGGTGGCCCGGCGGTCTCAAGCGCAGGTTTCAGAGTTGCCCGCCGGGCTTTTGACCATGATCAACGCTCTTTCCGACCCCGCCTACATTCTCGACAAAAGGTGGGATGTCTTGGCCTTCAACAAGGCGGCGTCTGAGCAGTTTCCGATGTTCGGTGAGCAAAACCCGAACATTCTTCGCATCGTGTTTTTTTCCGACGCTTACCGGAAAAGCGTGCGTGACTGGCAATCGACAGCCCGACTTATGTTCCTCAAAGCCCGTCATGACTACCTTACCGGCGGCTCGGATCCGATCCTTCGCGGTTTGCTGGATGAGATAGTGGATGCGTTTCCGCTTGCGAAGAAATGGTGGAGCGACCCGGAAATCGTCCGAATTGGCGACAGCCGAAAGGAATTGCATTCGGCAAACTTTGGCTGGCGGACCTTTCACCTCAGCGTGCTCGTTTATGAAGACAGGCCCGACATTCGGATCATCGTCTACAGTACTGGGTGAGGATAGCTGATGGACCAACCCCCAGGCTGCCAGGCCAGCGGAAAAACAGAGCCTATCGAAGCCTGCTACCTTGCGGTACGGTCCGAAAGCAATGTCGGTTTTAGTACGAACATCGCTACGGAGACGCCTTCCCTCGTAAGCTCAAATGGTTTCCGCCTTTCCGGACGATGATGCCCATGCCCGTGTTGAAATCGCAGCCTGCGTCTGGCTCGCGTCAGGGCATCGTCTGACAAAGCGCTGCGAACTTCTGACGGAACCATCGGTGGGCCGGGTCTGCATCGAGGCGGGGGTGCCACATCACGCTGATTGCCAGTTCGGGCGTGGACACGGGAAGGTCGAAGCCTTCCAGGCCCTGCGCTGCCACTTCCTCGTCGCGAAGACAGGAGCGCGGCGCCAGTGCGATGAGGTCGGACTGACGCGCGATCGTCAACGCATCGAGGAAACCCGGGACAACCGCGACGACCCTGCGTTCCAGGCCCAGTTCCTGAAGCGCGTCGTCCACTGGGCCCGTTAACGCCCCGCGGCGCGATGCGACGACATGCCCACAAGCGGCGTAACGCTGCGGCGTCATCGCTCCGTCGAGCAAGGGGTGTCCAAGGCGGGCCACGCCGATGAAGCGGTCGCGAAAGAGCAGCAGGGTGCGCACCTCGGGCGCGGACACACCCTGAGTGCCAACTTCGACGTCGATCGTTCCCTCCCGTAACGGGGTCGCATCCTTGTCGGGTTTAGGCGCGAAGCGAAGGCGGACAAGCGGGGCCTCGCGCGTAATCGCCGTGACGATCGCCGCAGCGAATAGCGTTACGAAACCTTCGTTGGCGCGGATCGTGAAGGTTCGGTCGAGCGAAGCCAGGTCCAGTGACTCTACGGTTGGAGTCAGCACCGCACGCGCGTCGCGGGCGAGGACGTGAACGCGCTCTACCAGTTGCTCGGCATAGGGGGTGGGGACGAGTGAGCGCCCGGCCTGTACCAACAGCGGGTCGCCCGTGGCCGAACGCAGCCGCGCCAGCGTCCGACTCATAGCGGAAGGGCTGAGGCCGAGACGTCTGGCAGCGGATGTCACGCTGCGCTCCGTCAGCAATGCGTCCAGTGCCGTAAGCAAGTTCAGGTCGATAGGAGTCATAGCTGGATCATACCGCGGCGCCCCATGATGTATAGCGTTTGGTGCAACGATAGTTTGTGTTTGATGCGCCTGGTGCATCCCGTGGTCAAACGCATAATTGGGTGGCAACGATGAAAGGCCGGCCACATGAACAGATTTTCGGGTGAGCATACCAGGACAATACTGCTTGTCGGCGCATCGCGCGGCCTCGGACACGCGATGGCGATCGAGTTCGTCAAGAAGGGATGGCAGGTCGTGGGCACGGTCCGCGAAAGCGGCCGGACCGATTTACACACGCTCGCCGATGCCCATCCAGATCAGGTAACGATCGCGCCGCTCGACATCACCGAGCCTGAGCAGATTTCTGCGTTGCACGAGCAACTATCAAACCGCGTCTTGGACATCCTGTTTGTCAACTCTGGCATAGCCAATAGACACGCATCCGCGCCGATCGCCCAAGCTTCGACCGACGAATTCATGCAAGTGATGCTGACCAATGCGCTGGGGGTGATGCGCGCCGTCGAGAGCCTCCAGGATCTGGTAACCGCCGATGGTCTCATCGGAGTCATGTCGTCCGGACAGGGCAGCATCGCCAACAACACCAATGGCGGCTTCGAGGTCTATCGCGCAAGCAAGGCCGCCCTCAATCAACTCATGCGGAGCTATGCCGCCCGCCATGCCGACGATCCGCGCGCGATGGTGTTGATGGCGCCAGGCTGGATTCGCACCGCGCTGGGCGGACCAAACGCACCGTTTAGCATCGAGGAAACCGTTCCAATCCTGGTCGAAACGCTGCTCGCGCAGCGGGGGAAACCGCGGCTGCGCTTCATCGATCGGTTTGGCGAGACCGTGCCGTGGTGATCGCTCAAGAGACGGGAAGAGACCTATGAAGCTAATCGGCATTGAGGAACACTATCTGACGGCGGAAGTGCGCGAGGCCTGGAATGCGATTGATCTGGCTTCGGCGGATCCTTGCGTTTCCATTCACTCAGGAGAGTTCGAACGGCGCTTGCTTGATCTTGCCGACAGACGCATCGCCCTGATGGACGAGACCGGGCTCGACGTTCAGGTTCTGTCGCTGACCACGCCGGCGCTGCACGATCTGGGGCTGGAAAGCGTCGGTCTCGCACGAAGCGCCAACGACGCAGCAGCTGAGGCGGTCGCGCAGCGACCCGATCGTCTGCAGGCATTGGCGACGCTGCCGGTCGCGATGCCGGACGAGGCCGCGCTGGAGCTAGAGCGCTGCGTCCGAACCCTTGGCTTCAAGGGAGCTATCCTGTGCGGTCGGGTCGGACATCGAAATCTCGACCATCCGGAACTTCGCCCTGTATTCGAGAGCGCAGCCGCGCTGAACGTTCCTTTGCTGCTTCATCCCCGCACGCCCGCCCCAGAGGTTCGAGCCGCCTATTATTCCGGCTTCTCAGTAGAGGTCGATGCCGTATTCGCCATGTTCGGTCTCGGCTGGCATTATGATGCGGGCATCCAGTTCCTGCGTCTGGTGCTGAGCGGCACGTTCGATCGGTTGCCCGGCTTGCAAGTGATCCTCGGCCATTGGGGCGAGGTCGTGCGGTTCTATGCGGAACGGCTGGCGGCATTGGACCGCTTCTCGGGACTGAATCACCCTATTGCGACTTACCTGCGCCGCAACTTATACGTCACTGCGAGCGGCATGTTCCTGCCCGACTATCTGACGAGGGCCGCCGCGATCGTCGGAGCGGACCGGCTGCTGTTTTCCACGGACTTGCCCTACCAATATCGTCCGGGCGGCGATGCGCGGCGATTTCTGGCGGACTGCGGGCTGGACGAAACCGATCAGGCCGCGTTCGCCTATGGCAACTGGGTTCGCCTGACCGAAGGCGACCCAGCGACGTCGAACCGTGGCCAAAACTGACTGCATCTGATAGCGAAGCTCGGATGCGCGCCAGGTCGGTTCATGGACTTGTCCCGACTTTTGGTAACGCGAAGCCAGCCACCAGGTAATCGAGCAGGGCGCGGACGGCCGGTATCATCCCACGTCTGGATGGGAATACCGCATGCACGACGCCGCCGGGCGTCTTCCATTCTGGCAGCAGCCAAGTGAGGGCTCCGGCCTCGACTTCCATGGCGACCAGGTGGGCCGGTATGAGCGCGGCGCCGAGGCCGTCCAAAGCCGCGCCCTTTAGGGTCAGAAGATCATCTGTCGCAAGCCGGGGCATGATGGCGAGTTCTGACTTCTGCCCGGACAGGTGGGTCAGCCGCCACATGGTCCTGCCATCCGGCGCCGCCATTGACAGCAATGGCATGCCCGCCATGTCTCCAATAGCCGCAGGTTCCCCATAGGTGCGAACCAGGTCGGGCGTGGCGACCAGGATCATCTCTGAAATTCCAAACTGGCGCATGGCCAGTTCGGTATCCTCGATCGGCGGCAATCTCACGCGGATGGCAAGGTCGAGACCTTCTTCGATTACATCCACGCGCCGGTTGGTCGCATTAAGCGCAATGCGTACCTCAGGATAATCGCCCAGGAAACGACCGAGCAAGGCGCCGAGCCCCCCCTGCAGCAACCCGATCGGGCAAGACATCCGCACCAGCCCCTGAGGCCTGGCAAGGATGTGGTCGATCGCATCCCTTGCCGCCTGCGCTTCTTGGAGCAGTGCCACACAGTGTCGGTGGAAGATCTGACCGGCTTCGGTCAGCGACAAATGACGGGTCGTGCGATTGATCAGGCGCACGCCCAGTTCTTCCTCAAGCCGGGTAACCCGCCGGCTGAGTTTCGAAGTCTGAAGATCCAATGCTTTTGCCGCAGCCGTATAGGAACCCGAGTCCACGACCCGGGCAAAATAGTAGAGATCATTGAGGTCGGTGACGGATCGCATGATGGTCATTATTCTACTGGGAGCAAAAATCCATTGCAATTGGAGGCCTGAACATCAGTCTGGTGCAGTCCTATCTCGTCTGAAGAGCAGTAGAGGAGATAAGCACATGACTGAGAATGAGAAGATTGTCCGCGCGGCCTACGAGACCGCCGAGCGCCAGGATCTTGAGGCATTTATCAACTGTTTCACACCCGATGGTACGCTGACTGACCAATCCATCGCTGTCACCTACCAAGGCCGTGATGTGGCCAAGACGGTAGCAGTCTATGCGAAGGCCTTTCCCGACATGCATCGCGAACTGTTTCGCATGTTCGAGGTCGGCGACACGATCGTTGTGGAGCTGGCGCTACAGGGCACCCACAAGGGGCCACTCGACCTCCCGTCGGGAACCGTTCAGCCGACGGGCAAGCGAATGGACGCACCTTGCTGCGATGTCTTCCAAATCCGGGACGGCAAGATCCAGTCGTTCAACTGCTACCCCTCGGGCACCGTTGTCATGCAGCAACTCGGGCTTCGCTGAAGGCAACAACGGACGGACGAATTCGCCGCCGGGTAAACCTAGGTGCGGCCAGCCCCCTGGGCCATCTTCCGAGGAGATCTCATTATGAAAAAGTCATCTGAGTCCGCAGACCGGATTCGTGAGCTGCTCGACCGGAACCTGCAGGAGGTTTTCGGCGAGAACAACGATGAGCGCCGCCGCGCGGCGATCGGCGAACTCTGGGCGAAGGACGGCGTCCTCTATGTCCCGCCGGGCGTGATCGTCGGACGAGAGGCGATCGACAAGTTTGCTGGCGATCTCCGCAAGAAACAACCACACTTCGCCTACACGCCGCGTGGCGCGCCGCAGGTGCTCCACAACGCAGGTCGGCTCGCCTGGGGTTCGGGGCCGCGCGGCGAAGCGCCGGCATACACGGGATGCGATGTGATAACCGTCCGCGATGGCGGGATCACGGCCCTCTACGTCTTCCTCGACGAGAACTCGGAAGAGCTCCGTTGGAGTGGCGGCCAGATCGCGAGCTAGCCCAATGGTCCGAATCCCGACCGTTCCGCGAACGCTGCTTTATTTCGAAGAAGCCATCCGATGATCCGGCAATCGTCTTTCAATAATCTGAAATCGCCGTCGCGCAGGCTGGTTCTGCGCGGCCTGGTCAAAGGCATGACAGTCGCAACGCTTGGGGACTTGTCGACCGAAGCGTTTGCTGAAGATGCGACGCCCGTTCTCGCTCCTGCCAGCTCCGCGATCATACCCTTCCGGGTGGCCGTCCCGCAGGCTGCGCTAGACGACCTGAAGCGGCGCTTGGTCACAGCACGCCTTCCCGAGCGGGAGACAGTGGCCGACTGGTCGCAGGGCGTCCCGCTGGCCAAGGCCAAGGCGCTGATCGCCCATTGGCGTGACCATTACGACTGGAGGCGCTTTGAGCGTCGGATCAACACGATCCCGCAGTTCCGCACCGAGATCGATGGGCTCGGGTTTCATTTCATACATGTACGGTCGAAGCATCCGGGCGCGCTGCCGATGATCCTGACGCATGGCTGGCCGGGGTCGGTCGCCGAGTTCTTGGACGTGATCGGGCCGCTGACCGACCCAACCGCACACGGCGCTCGCGCTGAGGACGCGTTCGACGTCGTGATCCCCTCGCTGCCCGGCTTCGCCTGGTCC
>NZ_JALBGV010000034.1 GCF_023006505.1 Neorhizobium sp. SHOUNA12A | reverse complement strand
GTCCGCGATCGTCTCAGGCGCGACTGCATCGTCGCAATGCCGGAAAATCCGCGCAAGTCCGGGCGCCGCGGTTGCAGCCAGCCGCTGCAGAAGCTCTTCTGGGCTGCCGTCGCCATCGACGATCAGCGCGAGCCGCGTCGGCTCCTTCACCGGAAGATCTGTGATGCTGGCACGGTCGGGCAGTGACGGATCCTCAAGTAGGATGAAGCGGGCAAAGTGCAGGTGCTCGATCTGGCCGAACGGCACGATTGGGTTTGCTGGATCGGCCTGTCCTGGCGCGATCGTCATCGTTTCGAGCAGCGCCTTGAGCGGCTCGATCGCGCCATCGCCAATCTGTGCGGCGACGATGATCAGCGACTGGCGCGGCACGGCGGTTACACTTCGAGCGCGAAGTGGATCAGTGCCTTCTCGCCCCAATAGACTTTGCCGAGGAACAGGGCGGGCTGGATCAGGCGAATCTCGTCGCGCACGCGCGAGGCGACAATCGAGGTCTCCGAATAATCGATAACGATGCAGTCCTGCTGGTCCATCCAGCTCGGCCCGTAATAGACCTTTGCGACGATCGCCTTCAGCCCGAAGGGCAAGATGTGATTGCGAAGGAAGCCATGCTCCGCATCGAATATCTTGCCTTGCCAGGCGAAAAAGCTGACCAGTTGCGCGAGTTCGTCGTTGTAGAAGGTGCCCGGCGCGATGATCGCTGTACCTCTGGCTTCGCCGTTGGGGATATCGCCGCGCGGCGCGGCGGCGAACAAGGCATCGAGTTCTTGACCAGTTTTCGTTAGCAGGTCCGCAACAGTCAACGACATGACATCGGCTCCTCGAATTTCATGTATTCAATGATCATATTACCATCCATGGTAAGTCAAGTGGCTTCGCCATATCTACGTTCGATTGTAATTCCTCGTGACAAAGTTGGTATATTTCTTCAGTATCGGCAATTGGTCGTGTGTGTCCCACGATCTGGGGAAACGCCGTGACCATGCGTTGGCTGCATAATCTCCTGCAACGTTCGCTTTACGTCGAGCGGCGGATCGATCCGTGGATTCGGCCTCTGCTCGACGCGTTGCTGCAGCGTCCGGGTACCTGGATCGTCCAGGAGATCGCGATGGCCCGACGCAGGGACGAGAAGCTCGCACTAGCGCAGGAAGTGGTCAGGGCCGACGAGGACATGCTGCTCGACCAGATTATCGAACGTATGCGCGCGCACATGTCGCGGGATTTCCCTCCCGAGACGATGGAGCGGGGCGGCAACACCAAGACGCATGGCGTCGTGCGCGGCGAACTCGTTGTGCATCCCGATCTGCCTGCGCATCTGCGCCGCGGGATCTTCGCGACTGAGCGCAGCTATCCGGCCTGGGTCCGGTTCGGGGGGCCGGGCCCACACACGCCCCCCGACATCGACGATGTCGGCGTGCTGAGCATCGGCGTGAAGCTGATGGGCGTCCCCGGGCCCAAGCTGATGGAGGATGAGCGACATACGCAGGACCTGACCGGCATTAGCTGTCCGACCTTCACCACGCCGACGGCGCGAGAAAATGCTTATCTGCAATATTGGAGCGGGCGGGAATTGCCGCTCTGGTATTTCCTCGGCCCTCGGCCGCACATCGCCGACCTACTGATGCAGGGGCTCTGGAGCAAGACGCAGGGTAGTCCGCTCGGCACCGCTTATTACAGCTGCGTGCCCTATCTGCTCGGCGAGGGGACCGCGATCCAATACGCCTTCCTGCCGGCGGGCCAGGTCGACATGAAGGTCGAGCGCCTGCCGCGACGCCCGTCCGACCATTATCTTCGTGAGAATATGGCAAAGACGCTGGGTGATCGTGACGCGACCTTCACGATGACCGTGCAGCTTCAGACCGATCCGCACCGCATGCCGATCGAACATGCCGGCATATTTTGGCCCGAGAAACTCTCGCCGCGCATCCCGGTCGCTACGTTGCACATCCCCGCCCAGTGCTTCGACAGCCCGGCGCAAATGGCGTTCGCGCGCAACCTTTCGTACAATCCGTGGCACAGCATCGCCGAGCACCGCCCGCTCGGCAATCTCAATCGCGCCAGGCGCAAGCTGTATTGGGAGCTCGCCCGCTTCCGCCAGGCCAACAACAGCGTTCCGCATATCGAGCCGACCGGGGCGGAGGAGTTCGATTGAGCCGGCCGGACACTCCCTTCCTCGTCACGCTGGCGCTGGTCTACTTGTGGGGCGGGCTCGCGCTCGACGTGGTGATTTCGATCCTCGCCTGGAGCCATCCCGGGCTGTGGTTCTCCTTCTTTCATGACGCGGCGCCGCAGGGTCTCGAGGTTGCACTGCTGCGCCGGGCCGCCGGGCAATGGACCGCCTTCGCGCTCGCGCAGGCGCTGGCGTTGATCTTTTTTCGCAGACAGCCGGTCTGGTTCGCGATCATGGCGGGGATTCGCCTGTCCGACGTCTTCACCGATCTGTTCTATCTGCTGAGCGCGCAGCCGCTGACGCTGCACGGCTGGCTGGTCCTGGCACCGCTGCCACTGGTCAACGCGGCGGGCGTGGTCCTGCTGCTACGCTGCCATGCGCTTCTCGGCGCCGAAACATCCAAATAAAGCTCGACGGTCGGTTTAGGCCCGCCTTTTCTCTTCAGTCAGGCACTCTCGGCGCATGGCCCTAGGCGGCGGGGGCAAGACGGTCAAACATCTCGGGGATGAGCGTGTTTCTGTAGAGCCCCTCGAAGTCCGCCGGACTGATGGCCTTGTGCCGGCCGGCGCGGTCGAGCAGGCGAAAATAGGAGGCCCATTGCCTGCGGGTCAGGCTGTCCAGGACGCCGCGTTGCTCCAGCATCGCCATGAATGCATCCTGCGGGATCTGTTCGTGCTGATACGCCGCTGCCATGCTCCGCAACTGGTCCAAATATTCCGTCAACCGGTCTTCGTCGATCATGCCTTCCCGGTCGAAAATATCGGTTCGCTTGCCAGGCCGCCGTCTGGCCATTTCGTCCATCGGAATGCCCTTTCCGAGCAGGAGATTCACGAGCCCGCCGAACGTGAAGATGGAGCCCAGGGTCAGGCTCAGGGCCTGAAGCTTGCTTCGTTCGAGGACCCTCCACCCCTTCAGATTTTCCGAGAATGTTATGGTCGAGGAGTCGCGGGCGAGATTGAAGGGGATGACGTGCTTCTCCAGATCGGTCAGCCACGCCTTCACGCCCTTGTTCCGCTTGTCGCCCTTATAGCGTTTGAGCCTGTTCACTTCCGCCTGGTCCAGCAGCCAACCGCTGGCGAGGCCCGGATGTCGCGGCGATTCATAGCCTGGCCACGGGAATTTCTTCTCCGCCCTGATCGCCTTGGCGGCCTCGATCAGCGCCGCGCGCGTCACGCCCTCGGGATCCTCGATCAGGACGTCGCGGCTGAAGATACGGCCATTGCCCTCGACATCGGCACGGACCTCCTCCTCCGTGACGTCGACGATATATGTTTTCCCGCCATGCTCGATCCGAAGCATGTAATTGGGCACATCGCCGACGAAATGCTCGCGTCGCCACGCATCGCCCAGGCCCATGTCGCGGATATTCTGCTCGCCCCAGACGATGATGCCCTTCGCTTCCAGCGGATGTTCCTCGGGATTGTCCCGGGCGTTGGTGCCGGCATATTCGTAGCTGTTCACCGTCTGGCGGGTCTCGAGCCACTCCCTGAGCTCCGGACAGTGGAGGTAGAGCAGCTTTTCCTTGTCGACGGCCTCAACGAGGTTAATGGCCGTCCAGCCGACCTCGTCCGGGCGCCATTTTTCGGTCAGATACGGGCTCTTCCTGATCCGGCTGGTGGCTTCCTGGACGAAGGTCTGAAACCCCTCATTGGTGATGGCCAGGCCTTCGGGGCGATGCTCGTTCAGCGTCAGTCCGATTACGGCGTCGAGGGTCGTGATACCGTCCGGATAGAGCTTCTCGAGGATCGCGATCTTGTCCCGCGATGCCTGACTGGTGGGGTCCAGGAACAGATGGTCCCAAGTCTCGCTCGGGGGGATGTTGTGGGATTTCTGATACTCGGTCCACGACGGTGTGCCGCGGCGCCGGTCTTTGCGGATTTCCTGTTCCAAAATGTTCATGACGCCTTCTTCCGTCGCCATGTCATGGAAGAAATCGGCAGTATTGCCTGCCACGGGTGCCCCCAGGCGGGTATGCATCATGAAATAATAGACGGATCCCAGGCCATTTTCCTTGATGAATTCATGGCCATCCAGCTCTCGAAGTTCCTTCATATTGATATAGGGCGTCGAGTCATCGACCTTCGTTCCGATCGGCGGGCAATTGAGCTTGTCGACCCAGATCTGGTGTCCGAAGCGATAGGCCTTGCTGAAGTAGTTGCCCTTAATTTCCGGCTTTTGCTTATTGACATTGCCGGCGGCTATGCCGTGCGCGACCGGATCGCTGCCCTGTTCCGCGCGATAGATCTTCTTATCGAAATGCGCAAGCTTGCGTTCGGCCCGCCCAAACAGATTGGCGTTCAAGCCGTTCACGACAGCCTCGTTGGCGAACAGCGTGTGGGTCCAGGTGCCGGTGTGGATCTTCACATAGGTCATGGTCACGATACGCCGCGCGATCTGGAAAATCTGATTGTCAGACCAGCGGCTGTAGCGGGCTTTTAATACATCGCAGACCCAATTATGGTGGCGGACATAGAGCGTATGCTCGGCCTCCAGCGGTGCCGTCATGTTGCGGCCGAAGCCGGTCACGATCTGCCGGTGCCTGCGGCCGTCCTTCTCCACCTCTCTCACGGGAAGATACCGGCCGCCCTTCCCGTCAGCATCCATGCCGTCCAGATAGAGTTTGCCGTCGGGAACCTTGGTTCCGTCGGGAAATGAGCGCACATCCGCCAGCGTTTCGATGTCGCTGCCGTAAAGGTGGCTCATGTCCCACCAAACGGTGGTGCTGTGCATGCCTTCGCCGTCCGCGCCGCGGAGCACATTGATCGCGTCGGATCGGCTCCAGTTGTACAACACGCCGAGGGCAGCCAGCTCGCTGTCGGGATCGACGGCGATCGCATGCTTGCGCCTGTTGTCGGGTGCCGTCTGGGCGACGTCATGGACGAGTTGCTGGAGATGCGCGGCCGCGTGAAAGCTGGCTGTCATTGCCTCGAGCGTGTTGCCGTTGCGATAGCCGAACGCCTTCGCCACCGCTGCTTCGCTCGGCAGGTTCGGATCGTTCGACCGGTCCCGCGGTCGATAGCCCACCGCCATGCCATGGTCGACGAATGACTGGCCGACACGGCCCTCGGCGGGGCCGAATTGGTCCGACACATAGGCACCATCGGGCGAGAACCCGGAGTCCGCCCATTTCGGCAATTCCTCGCGCTTGGCAAGCTGGCCGACAATGTCGCCACGCTCGCCGTCGGGGTCGCGCTCGCGCTGTTCCATCCATGTCCGTTGCGCCCCGAGGGCGGCCAGTCGGAGGATTGGGATTTTGCGCTGGGTCCAGCGGCCGGCATTGCCCGGCGTCGCGCCGCTATTGGCCAGCGCGCCGACCGGCCCGAGAGCAAGCGAGACCAGCGAGTCCTTGAAATTCCTGATATGGTCGAAGACCGACTTTTGCGGGATATAGTCGTCGGGGCGCTTGAAATCGGTGCAAAGGACCCAATTGGCAGGGCTGTCGCGATAGATGTCTTCTGAGTGAGTTCTGAGATAATCCTCGGTCAGCTTGTTCGGGCGCAGGATGCCGGCGCTGTTCCGGCCGTCGATCCGGTTTGCCGCGATCTGATCTTGCCATGACTTCGCGAACCTGTGCTGCGGGGCCTTGTCTACGGCCTTCTGCAGCCAGTCGGCCGCGATATCGAAGTCGCCGACGTTGCGAAAAGCATGAGCGGCCAGCGCATAGTCTTCGGCCGATGCGATCCCGCCTTGGTCTCGAATGCGGTAGAGTTCGATTGCCGAGGCGAAATTGCCCGCGTTGATCTGATCCAGCGGGTCGTCGGATTCAATTTCAGGATGCTGGTTGTGGCGAACCGCAAACGGACATCCACGGACTTCGGAGTTCGCGTTTGGCATTTTTCAAAGTGCCCCGTATCGAATATCTTACCCGCTAGGCGAGCAAAGACAAATTTCCACCCTCTTCCCTCTTGTAGCATATAATCGCCGATTTCCAATCAGCTTCTCGCGCATCGGCGCGATCGCGGATTCCGAGACTCGACTTCACTGCTGCTACACCGACCAGCGAGAAAAGATATTGCTGGCATTTGGTGCCACGGCTGACGGCTTCCGCTTCCTTGAATGCGCTGTGCAGACCATCGGATGCGAAACCGCACTGCTCGAAAGCCGCGACCATGGGTATTTTGTTGTTGATATGCCGAATTTCTGGAAACGTTCGGAAATGAGCGGCATGCTCTGCGATGTGAGAGGGAAGCCGGGTAAATACGATTGGCTGAAAGAAACGAACCCCGCCTTACCGAGGCATGTCCATAACGGCGATGACGAGATAGAGGCCGTCCTTGGCGCTTTGCGCTGAAAGACGCCTACGCCAGACGGTGTTCGAGCGTATGCGGCCTTGCCGTGAGTTCGATACCAAGGGCCTTCATCACCGCAATCGTTGTCTTAAGGGTCGGATTACCGTTCTCGCTGAACGAGCGATAAAGCTGTTCGCGCGATAGCCCTGTTTCCGTCGCTATCTGCGTCATGCCTTTGGCGCGGGCCACAACACCGAGCGCATGGGCGATATATCCCACGTCTTCCGACGCGAAAGCCTCCGCCATGAATGCGATAATCGCTTCATCCGAGGTCAGGCCTTCCGCAGGATCAAAGGTCGTCAGTTTTTCCGCCATGTCATTCACTCCATTCTTCTGCCAGACGTTTCGCCATTTTGATGTCCTTGCTCTGCGTGCTTTTGTCACCACCGCAGAGCAGAACAATGATTGTGTCTCCCCGCTTTTAAAAATAAACGCGGTAGCCGGGGCCGTAATGAATGCGCAACTCGGTGATGCCTTGTCCCACGGGCTCCGCATCACCCGCATGTCCGTAGGCAAGACGATCAAGCCGCGCAAAGATCACGCCTCGGGCGCGTTCGTCCTTGGGCTTGGTCCACCACTTCCGGAACGGTTCCGTTCGATCATATGATATTGTAGTTTAAAAACTACGATCCTGTTAAGGAGAAGCCGGATCGCCATGAGGTGGCGTCCGGCTAAGGAAAAATTGTGTCGATAAGACGGGTCGGAACTGGCACCTTGCCGGATTGGTCAACTCTCGATTTTGAGTTGGTTGGTGTCGAGGCCCCGCCGCCGATACTTTAAGAGCACCGCGTCAAGCTCCATTCGATCAATTCGCTTGAGAGGCTCAGCGGCGAAATCAAGCGACGCACAGAGGTCGTCGGCATCTTCCCCAACGACGACGCCATCGTCCGCCTCGTTGGCGCATTGCTGCTCGAACAAAATGACGAGTGGCCGTGCAGCGGGCTCGTTACATGACTCCGGAAACCATCGGACCAGAGCCGTCCAGTTACCCAACTGCAGTAGGCACGATCCGGACGATAGAGAGAATAGACTCGCCCGTCTGAAACGGACGTTCTATCCCTTGTGATAAAGTCCACCATCTCTGCCTGTTACTTTAATTTGTGCCGACTTTGTCCGTCATGAACGGTCAAGGACGCGAAAAGCCAAAGTCAATGCTGGATGCGGTCCCCGCCTGGTTCCTCATCGACCTTGCATGGATGCGAAAGACATACGCCGAAGCTCGACCCATGGCTATCTCCGCCGCGCCTGGCGCGAGCCTGTTATGCGCGGCGTTTACTGCCGGCCATCCTCGCCAGCGTTGGTTCTTCATTTTGCGATATGCCCGCCTTGGACCTCAGCAAGGCTGAGACCATCGGTTTGATCGTAAATTGCCGCTGTGTGGCTCGTCTGGTGAGATCGCGCAGGTAAGCGCCCGCGGAGTTGATCCGCCCTCCCCTTTCGTAGATACAAGCAATGGCGGCGCCAGCGTTTTCGGGTCCCATGACGAGGCAGGCTTGATGGAAGGCCGATGGGCTTATCTGAAGCATTGAGCGCAAGACGGCTGTCGCTGTCAGGAGGTCTCCCCAGGATCTGATCGATCCACCAGGCCCATAGGGGTGAATTTCAACACATGCGCGCAGCACAATGTCCAATGGGACTGTCGGTTTCAAGGATCGCACCGAATTGTCCAGAGCGTTCTTGACTGATCCGTGACTCCTCTTCTCAGTCCCAGGCGTCGTCGGTGAGCCGGAAGTTCTGGTCGGTGGTTCTTCTTGCTCGGCTTCAGATTCAAAAAAGGATTGTGTTTGTGAATCCTGTATGTGGCGCTCGTTTTGGGACTCTCTGGCGCATATATTTCGCGTTTTATCGTGATCCTCCAAGAGTTTGACGATTGTCGTGCGAAGCTCGACCAAACGATTTAGGAGAAGCTGGAGCTCATCGAGTGTCGGCCGACGTGGCAAAGATGCGAGGAAGGCGCGGAATCGATCGTGAAGCTGGCTCCATTCACCCTCCACACATCCGTCCAGCGCCATCTGGATGAGCTTGGTTATGTCGCGTCGGCAGAGGCTGATACGCTCCCTTGTCGCGCGGAAATACTCGCGGTTGGCGGTGATTTTGGCGGCGATGTCCTCGATCTCCTTTGCGCGCGACAATAGCGGAGCCAAATTAAAGCCGAAAGCTTCATTGATCTCCCCCGCCCTGCTCCGCCTGGCAAAGCGTTTGCCGTTGGCGCTGTCTTTGCGGAGGATGAGGCCGGTGTCGACAAGAGCGGCCAGATGGCGTCTCAACGTGGCCGCGGTCATCCCCCTTGCCCGTATCGAAAGCTGGGCGTTTGAGGGAAAGACAATCAGTTGATCCGCCGCGGAGAGCTCTTCGGACGGGTAGAACGACAATAGAGCGTCAAGGACCGATAGAGATCGATCAGACACGTTCAGTTCCTCCCGAGCCTCGCAGACGGCCCTGAAGAGTTTCCATTTGTTCCGCTTGGTATCTGGCGTTGATTTGCTGACTTGGCGTTGCCGCGCCAATAAGCCAAACGTCATTGACCGCCGCCCAAAGGGCGTCGTGACATGTTCACTGTCCATTTCTTCACCTTCCAGAAGGCAAAAGAAATCCGCTCACCAAAAACGGCGCCAAGACTCTTGACTGTGATTCGTAGAAATGCGATTCTCGATCTTGCTTAAGGACTTGAGGAAGGCTTCCACGACGGGAACGTTTTGGTGGCCTTTTTCTTTGCGCTAATGCTCCTTTTGACTGAGATAAACGGTTTGCCGGACCTACTTCACGCGGTCCGATTGATGATCGTACTCTCGTACGAGCTCGGGCATTCGTTCTGCTAACCAGCGGGCGAACCCATCCTCTTTTTTCGGGATGGTGAGTGTGGTACCCGAAGAGGAGTTTTTCATGCGTCCGAACAGCCGCTCGCCAAGCGTGATGTCGACCACTTCGGGTGCCCCGTTCGGCTCCGCGGAAGTGAGGCCATTGGCGATGTCGATCGCCATACCGATACGGCCGGCTCCGTCTTTCGACTGGAATTCGCCGATGTTGAGGATCTTTCGAACAGCCGTGATCTTGCTGTCGTCTTTCAGGAGCTCTGCAAGAGCGGTCCATTTCGGACGGCCGACGGATTTGGCGCGACCGATAGCAAAGATGATGTCCGTCGGGATGACGGATGTCACTCGAAACAGGTGTGACACGGCGGCTTCGGAAAGAGCCAATACCGGACAAATCGCGCGATGTGACAAGCCGGCTTCCTTTAACTGGACCGCCCACATCGCCTGCTCTATCCAGGTCAGGTTTTCGCGCACGCCGTTTTCGACCGCCTGCTCCTCGATGAGCTGGCGATCTGTGAGATTGCGGAGATAGGCTTTGATCTTGACCGTCTCCGGTCGCTCGGAGTCCGCCATCAATGATTTTATGGCGGCTAGACGGCGGTGGCCGTAGGCGAGCTGGTAATGGTCAGGCTTCGTGGGATGCGGCCGAACGAGAACAGGTATTTTTTGCCCTTCGGACGCGACCGAGACCTTCAAGGCTTCAAGTTCGATTTTGGTCTCTTGATCGTCGTTGAACCGGTCCTGATAGGGTGAGCGCTCGATCCTGGAGGGATCGAGCGAAAGGATGCTGTCCTCGCCGAGATGAGTGAGGGATTTCCCGACATTAACAATGACGGGCGACGAATGCCGCCTTGTCGGGGCAAGCTTTTCGGCATTGTCGGCTTCAACCGTCTCGCTGCGATTGACGGCCTCCTCGGCCATACGTTGAAGGATGCTCTTCTTCATGTGCTTCGTCCCCAGACTTTGTGAGCGAGCGCCAAGATTTCGAAATTGACCCGATCGGCGCTTTCCAGCGCGCGCTTAAGCGCTTCCCTTCCGACTTCACCTGATTCCAATTCATAAAGGGATTTTTTAGCCACAGCCGCGCCGGCAATCGCGGTGGATTCGAGCGCCTCCGCCACAAGGACGTCATCACCGAACAGTCGTCGCATCACGCCGCCCATGTATTTTTGTGGGCCGTCGTTCGGGTTGACGCGCGTCAGCAGGAACCGGAGGAAGTCATGCTCGAATTTCGCGCCGAACTGCGCCAGCACTTCGGAGAGATCAGAGATCATGATCAGGAATTGATTGCATGAGGCAACGTCCAGCATGGCCGGATGCACCGTGATTATGAGCGAGGTAGCCGCATACAAAGCGGCAAGTGTCGAGTAGCCAAGCGAGGGCGGCGTATCGAGGATAACGAAATCATAGTGATCATCGACACTAGCTATGGCGGTGTTGATCCGCTCGAAAAAAAGACCGAGCTCGTCGCGCGTTTTCGCTGTCAGATAGTTTGGCGTGTCGAACTCAAAGTCCATCAGTTCAAGATTGCCGGGAACGAGATCGACACCGGGGAAATAGGTTGGTCGGATCACCTCCCTGAATGAACGACGCTCGTTGTCATAGCGTATCGCGGCGTAGGCGGTCTCGTTGTCGCCGAGATCGAATTCGGGTTGGATGCCGAACAGCGCCGTCATCGATGCTTGTGGATCAAGATCGACGCAAAGGACCCTATACCCTTGCAGACCGAGAAAATGCGCGAGATGGATGGACGTTGTTGTCTTTGAACTTCCGCCCTTGAAATTCGCTGTCGCGAGAATCTGCAGCTTCTCGCCCTTGCGGCGATGAGGCAGGAGATGACCGGCGTCGTCGGGTCTAAGGGTTGCGAGAAACGCGCGCAGTTCTCGGACCTGCTCGACCGTATAGGTACGGCGATTGTTCTCCGCTCTGTCGGGAAGCGGCCCCTTGCCTTCAATAGTCAGTTGACGCAGGGTACTTTCAGGCACGCCAAGAAGGCGAACAAGGTCGACAGTCGAGAAAGTCCTTGAAAAGGTCTTTCGGGCCTCAGGCGGATAGACGGCCTCGCGCATATCGCGCAGTTCCGCAGAAAGCTTCGACGTGTATATGCCGATCTTCGATGCGGTATCTGTGACGCTTCTAGATGCCACTTGTTGCATCCGATCCTCTTGACGGTTTTATTCACGTTACGCGGTCGTTTCCGTCATGATTGTCAGAGGTCGTCTGATTCCACAAGCCATTTTTAGTTAATGGAACGTAAACGTCCAGGGAGCTCGATCGCTGATAACCCTATGGGGGTATCGTGACGCAAGGCGAAAACTTTACAGCTGTAAAGTTCGTCCCTCCCCCTTCGTGGCGGTGGCGACTTTACAGTTGTAAAGTTCGGGCCGCTTGCGGGGCCGCGCCGCTCAGTCCGGCGCTTGGGCGAGTGGCGATCAGGGCCCTGCAGGATGACCGAAGGCGGAGCCGATGCATTTTTTTGGATCCGACCACTTCGCCAACAATCCGCGCGCGCGGACCCAGACTCTCAAGCGCTTCGCCGACGTCGTCAGCGGCGAACCTCGCGCGGCGCTCGTCGCGCTCGCCGACCGGCGCATTTCGGCCTCTGGCGACAGGAAGGTTGATGAGCCGAGGAGTTCAAGCGGACGGCGACCTCGGGTGTCGCGTCATGGTGATCTGGCGATGCTGGTTGCTCAATCGCCGCCGACCCATTCGCCATTGATCGCGCTCTGCCCACAAGATTAAGGATATCGGTCGTCCCCGCGAGATCTTCAACGAAGCCACCCGGGGTCCGATCTCTTTGCCGTATTCCGCATTTCGTCCACAGGCGGATCTCGTCGGCCGTCCCGGCCGAGGACCGATTCTCGCGCAGGGATCCGGACTTGCTGCGGTACGTCCACCGTCAAGGCATGGCGGCCGCAGGCCCCCCCCCTTTGCGGCTGGGGTAATTGCGAGGGGTCTGGTGATGATGAAGCACATGGAGGGCGAGCCGTTCGAGACCAATTCTAACCGAGGCGCGTGGCCGACACATGCCGCCAGCCGCGCCGAGTGACGGTCCGCAGGCTGGAGATCGTCGATGGATCTCTTGCGCCAAAGCAGGCGCAACGATCAGCACAGCCCCGGGAGGGTGTTGTTCGAAGTCGAGCGGTGTGGGCGCGGCTCATCGGGCGGCGGTCACGTGTGGTTCCACGGCAACCCGTGCTACCCTGGCTGCGCCCGCACGGCCGCGGATAGCCTGGCGCTTTTCGACGGGAGTGGGTCACAGGTCGATGTCTCGACCTCGACCTGGCGCCGTCCGACACGACGCGTATGACATGGCCGCGCAAGCGTCAGCGGCGCGGGAAGCTGTCGTCCACTGGCGGGACGAGTACGCGGTCAATCGGTTTGCCCAAGCGCGGTGGATCGAGGCCCCATATCATCACATCCAGCGACGGCATTGTGGCCGACGGCAGTCATCGCCGCTGGGGAATAGGGATGTCGAAATCCGATAGCCCTGCCCCTTCCTATTCAATTCGCGTCACGGCCTGCCCGCGGTGGTCGATCACGGCGGTTGGTCCCAAGACACCCGCCGATCTCGCTCACCGAAAAGGTCCAAGGAAACAAGCCGCAATCTATGATCCTTACGCCTCACTGTGCGCACCGCTTTATGGGCGTCCCGGTGGTGCCCACCCGCCGACGAGGCAATCATGGTGTTCGCGAGACAGACAAGATGTGCCACCTGATCGGCGACAACCTTCGCCATGGCCGGAAAGCTCGTGTCGTAACAGATGTTGACAACGAGACCCCGGCTGCCGACGGAGAGCGCAGCAGCTTGCCGCGCGAAAAAACCTTCGACTTGAGAAGATGTGTTTTTCGGGAAAACCCTTTGAACGTTCCACTCTGGATGGCCGTGGTGGGTTTGAGCGGGCTACCGAGACCAGTCTCGATCATTCCCAGGGCGATGACCATATCTGTCAACGGGAGCTGAGCGACGATGGATTGAAATTTGGCGAAGCGAGCCTGTCGCGGATTGGCGGGCCACAGGTTCATCAAGCAGATATCCCTCGAATAAACATTCCGGGAAGCAGAGTGACCGAACACCCCGAGCCGACGCCCGTGACGACCTGGGTGGCGTAGGCTAGGGAGACTTCAACATCTCCCCTGATTCCGGCGTCTGCCGCGATGGGGACGGGGTCCATGCCTCAAATCCTTTCGATCATGGGGAACCGGCCGGCGCGATATAACAGAGTCCGCAAGGGGGCTGGCCGAAAGGGGGCAACCTCTGGCGCCGCGGGCGGTTGTCGTCAGGCGACGATATCAAGTGCCGCCATATCGTTCTTCAGCGGCCGGGAAAGCTGAAACTTCTCATGCAGGGCCAGCACCTGGTTGAGATAGCCGCCCGCGAGTGAGCGTAATGCAGCCAAGATCGCTTCGCCTTCGCACGGGCAATAGGATATGGTGAGGTCGGCCAGAGCCCTGGCGCTGGCTCGCTTGTCGAACTTCGCCATGACGATCGTCTCAGGTGCGCGATCATGGAGCCAGTCGTATGCCCGCATGATGTGGTGACGTCGCTCGTCCAGGAGCTTCTGCGCGTAAAACAGTTCTCCGCGCCTCGCCCGCCGATATGTCTCGTGCGCCGCCGCCAGGCCCTTGCTGGTTGAGAAATCCACGTCCTCCTCTGCGACCTTGAACGTCAGTCCTCCGATCGTTTCAAGAGATCGGCGGCGATACCCGCGGGATCATGTAAAATCTTGATCGGCGGCCGATACCAGGGCGAAGGTGTCAGCTTGGCGGCGTCATGGTAAAATATCTCGATCTTCCCGAACGGCTGAAAATGCGACACGCAGTGCTGAGTGCCCGGGAGCCATTCGTTGAAGAGAAAACCCGGCCATTGCTTTGGAATTTCCCCGCGCTTCTCCACAAAGTGGGAATGTCCGCCCCGGTTCGATGACAATCGGCAGATCAATGTCCGAATAGGCGTCGGCGCTTTCAGCGGCGATCGATCTGGCGAGGAAAATACCCAGAACGTGTGGGTCCCTCTCGAACCAGTCAACCGCCGTCGCAAGAAGGTCGCTTCTCGCCTCTTCGAGCACGTCAGATGTGGTGGGTGTCCGCATGCGATGGAGGTTAACCGGGTTCGCAACGACCGCAAAAGGGGAGGTGGGCGATATTGCGTGACACCTGCGGCCACTTCCGAGGAAGAGGTTAAGCAAATGCCTAGTCATAGCCTGGAGCAAATCTTAACGGACCGGGGGCGACTCGCGGTTGACTCACAAGCACTCAGACGGCGCGGCGGTTCTATCGCTCCCTAGAATATCAGGATGCTGGCCCCAGTGTTCCGGGGGCGACCGCCTGGTTGTTCAATGGAGAAAATCATCTCATGAAATGGGGGGGGCGGTCGCCGTCACTTACCGGTTATCGGCGGATAAGCCCAAACCGGTGAGCTTCATCAAGCAGATTGCGCACCGAGGACGGCTGCCACTTCTTACCGCCTCGCGCAGGCCGCTCTCCCATCTGATCCAGCTGAGCGGCGATATCTCGCAGCGACAGGTGTGGATGAGCAATGGCGATCGCCGCCACCAGCGTCATTGGATGGTCTTCCGGAGCTCGACGAGGTGACCGAGCGAGCAGCTCCTTCTCGGCAAGTTTTTCGCGCACCATGCGGTGTACCGCGCGACGAAGGCGCTCAACCGTCCAGTCGTGGCCGCGGCGATTAAGAACCCGCACGACATTGTCCCAGCTATGTTGGGGCCGGAGTTGCCGCACCGTCGGCAGCCAAGTATGCGCGGACGCGGTCAGTTCGTCGAGATACAGTTTCTCACGCGCTTTGGAAACCGCCCGGATCGCCTCCGGTCGCCGCTCTCGAAGCCCCGGATTTCCGGGAAGTTTTCCGCGCGCTTTCGCCGCCTTGATCCCTGCCTTCGTGCGCTCCGTGGTCAAAGCGCGTTCAAGCCGAGCAACGGCGCCAAGAACCTGAAGTGAGAACATTCCCAGCGGCGTGGACGTGTCGATCGGGTCTCGGATGGATCGGAAATGGGCGCCGCGCCCTTCGAGATCTTCGATCACCTGCAGGAGGTGACTGATGGAGCGGGCCAATCGATCGAGGCGGACTACGACGAGGATGTCGCCGGCCCCCAGCTCGCTGAGCAGGCGCGTCAGGACCGGCCGAGCAGGTGAGGCACCCGAGCCGTGTTCTTGAAAAATTCGATCGCAACCGGCGTCGCGCAACTCATCCACCTGGGCGTCGTGGACCTGATCCTCCACGGAGAGGCGGGCGTAGCCGATGAGCCGTCCTGGCGCTGGTGGGGCATTGGTTGTTTGTCGCTTCGACATGACGCTTCCAAGGGAATCTTGCGAGTGCCTTTGTACAAATAATGGATGTACCAGAAAACGCCATTTTGCAAGCGTGTTTTAGAACTCGAATGGCGGCTAACCAGATCCAAATCGCGGTTGCGGATGAGCGACGGATCGTCGGGATCGGCAAACGCGCGTCAGCGGCCTCCTGTGGCGGAATTTCGAGAAGTCTTCCGGACTTGGGCAGGGCCGATCGCGCACCCGGCTGATTGCTCCCGTCAAGATGGCACATGCCCGCCCACGATCGCATGCGGGCATGTGCCATCTCGATGGCGAAGAAAAGATTCGCATAATGGGAGATTTTCCAAGTGTGCGATAGCTCGTAAGGTTCATATGCGTTCTCCGTGTTTGTCGTCACGAGATCTAGGCGCTTCAGGCTTCGGCGATTAGTCCTTGCCGACCGCATGGACCTGTGAGCAACATACAGCAATGGAACGCGGTAAGCTCAACGATCTCCTGGCTTTCGAGGTGGTCGCCCGTGAGCGCAGCTTTACGCGCGCGGCGGGCAGTGCTGGGCATGTTACCGTCTGCCCTCAGCCATGCCATGCGCGGCCTGTAGGAAAGGCTTGGTGTACGGTTGCTTGCCCGCACCACGCGTAGCGTCGCGCCGACCGAAGCGGGCGAGCGCCTGTTGCAATCCCTGCGTCCGGCGCTTTCAGGGATCGAAGAGGGCTGGAGGCGCTGCGGGAATGGCGGGACTACCCGTCGGGCACGGTGCGCATCACCCCCTTCGCCTATGCGGCTCGCATGGTCCTGCTCCCAAAGCTTCCGGCTTTCCTTCTTGCCCATCCAGATATTCGCGCGGAGGTGAACATCGACGACGGGCTGACAGACATCGTTGCCTCAGGGTTCGAGGCCGGCATCCGGCTGGGGGAGGCGGTGGCGAAGGACATGATTGCCGTCAGGCTCGGGCCGGACCTGCGCACCGTCGTCGAGGGAACACCGGACTATTTCAAGCTACCCGCCGCCGCTGACGCCATATGATCTCAACCGCCATGCCTGCATCGGCTACCGGCCGGCGACCTCGGGTGGCCTGCTGCCCTGGGAGTTCGAGAAGGATGGCAAGGAGATCAAGATCTACACCAACGGGCCGCTTGCCGCCAATGACGGCGACCTGCCTGCTGCCGCCGTTCGCGTCGGCGCCGGTCTCGGATACATCATGGAGCATGATGTGGCGGACGAGATCGCGTCTGGTAAGCTCATCTAGGTGCTTGAGGACTGGTGCCCGGCTTTTCCGGGTTTCCACCTCTATCACCCGCCGCCGTCAATCGCCGCCGGCACTGCGGGCGCCGATTGCGGCGTTAAAAGAGTTCTAAAGCGTGTCGCGTTTAATCTGCCTCGTATCCTGCGGCTTTGAAGTAGTTTCTGCATTCTGTGACGGAGAAGAGATTGCAGATTTCGCCGAGGGCTTGGGTGATGGCATCGAAGCTGCGGGCAGCCCGCTTTCGCAGCAGCGTCTTGAGTTTTGAGAAGGCCATCTCTATGGGATTGAGGTCGGGACTATAGGGCGGCAGAAACAGCAGCCAGGCTCCCTTTGCCCTGACCAGTTCTTCGGCCCGTTCGCTCTTATGAAAGGCGACATTGTCGAGAATGACGACGTCTCCAGGCGACAGGTTCGGCGCGAGTTGGGTCTCTATCCACGCCTCGAAGATGCGGGCGTTCATCGGCCTGTCAACGATCCAGGGGGCAACCATGCCATGGGATCGCAGCCCGGCGATGAAGGTTTGGGATTTCCACGAACCGAAGGGTGAATGCGTTCGATAGCGCTGCCCTCGCGCAGACCATCCCGACCGCTTCGTCAGCTTTGTGTTCGTCGATGTCTCGTCGATAAAAACCAGCCGGGCCAATCCTTTGTTGAAGAAAGGCTTGCGCCGTGCGGTCCACAGTTCACGCGCCCGCGCGATCTCCGGGCGCAACTGCTCGGCGGCCTGCAGGCTTTTTTTTATGGCTCAACCCAAGCCGATGCAGAAGCCGTCCGACACTGGAGCGATGGACGATGACGCCACGTCCGCAAAGTTCCACGCAAAGCTCGTCCAGCGTCAGTTCGCCATTCTGTGCCAGCCGCTCTCCAACCCACGCGTGCTGTGCCGAAAGCTTACCGCCGCCAAGGTGCCCCTGCCGGCGGGGGAGAAGCGAACCTGTCTCGCGCTTCAGGATCACCAGATCGTTCACGAAACGCGGCGACACCCGAAAATGCCGGGCGGCCTCCCGATGCCCATGGCCTTCTTCCACAAACGCTACGACACGCTCACGCAACGCAATCGGATGTGACTTGCCCATGGCGATCTCCCTTCACATCAAAGGGAATCACCGATGGACTGATTTGAGAACCATGAATCGCAAAAACAGCGACACGCTTTAGGGCATTCGCTGAGCAGTTGCTCTACGGACGATATGTTCGAATGGGGCCGGGAACGGGGATACGATCTTGTTTCGCGAATTGCATATAACTCCCGGACTTCGTCGCGAGAAGCAGGCCGAGAGGCAAGATCTTAAACGTTCGACGTTCCGATTGGTCCGAACCGCGCCGCTTTATGGAGTGGTGTTGGGTCGATCGAAACTCGAGCTCGTCGCGCCGACGCCTCAATATCCGCTAACCTCTAAAGAAAACGAGGTTTTATTGAACCGTTTACTGGAAGCGAAGCTGCAACTGCTGACGGCGTACGAGACGATGGTCAACAAAGGAACCTGGGTTTCCTGGCCTGATGGAAACCAGTACTTTGTCATCAAGCCGGAGGATTTTCGCGACTTGCTGGAGCCGAGCGAGCGCGTAGATGAAGCTGAAGCGCAGGAAGAGGAGGGGAGGCGCGCAAGGATGCCACCCTTCTTTGAACCAAGGCGATGACATACGGTGGTGATGCGCGATATCGCCCGCCGTCGACAAGGGTGGTGGGCCTGTTTGTGCCGCATCTCCACATCGACGATTCAAGGGTTAAGGCGCGGAACGCCCACCGCCCCTCGTTTTAAGAGTTCTTCACGGACTGGGCTGGTCGGGCCGTAGAGTGATGAAAGTTCCGGAGCCGTCGAACCGCTCGCTGATGAGCGCGAAGGATTGGCGCACAAGGTCTGTGATGGAGGGGCGGTTCTTTTCGAGAAAAGCGTCCGAGGTGACCTTGATGGTCCGGACGGAACTCGATCCCTTGAGAAGCTTTGATGGATCGACGAGATCTTCGCCCGTGACGAAGGTGATGTTGACCTGCTGCCTGGCGTCGAGATGCAGCTTGGCGACCGCTCCGCCACCGAAATAGTAAACAAGATAGAAGTGGACCCGTCCTTCGCTTACTTCCGGCACGGTGTCCAGTATGAGCTGCCGCACAGGTGCGAGACGCTCGCGCGCATCCAGCGGCTTGCCGTGGCAGTAAAGATCGAACTCATCACCATGTCCGGACATTATCATGCTCCTCTTGATCAACGCAGCAGCCCATCGAGATCGAAATCCTTCCAGCCCCGGAGGCTCGAGGCGGGATCTTCGGTGCCCTCGACCGCCTTTTTCGACCGCTTCTTTTTGTTCGAAAGCCGCGTCACCTTCGCCTGATACGCAGCCTTCGCTCTCTTTTCTGCCTTCGCCCCCGCATCCTCGACACGCCACTCATCGACGGCACCACGGTCAAGTAGATCCTCGACCACCTTCGGATCGAAGACGTGAAAGGTGATCTGGCGGGCGTGTCCCGCAAGCCTCACGGTTCTCGTTCCAGCGCTGGGAAGGCGTCCGTCCGCAAGCCAACGATGCCGCTCGCTCGTCTTCATGCCGAGGATATCCTGAATCTCGCGCGGGATGACGGGCAGGGACGGCGCTTCATCCAACGCTTTGGAGACGACCGAAGCCGCGGCATTGAAAGCAGCCTTAGCATCGGCCGGCATCGCCAAGACGAGATCGACTCCTTCGAGCGAAATCGCTTTTTTGGAGGTGGTGGGAAGTCGCGCCTGGATCGCCTGTAGAAGACCCTTCGCCCGCACGGATGACCCCATGGTGATCGGTGCCGACAAGGTCCACGTTCTGATCAGCTCGATGTCACTCTTCTCGTGTTTCGCCATGCCGCCTAAATGGTGTGAACCATACGGTCGGTCAATGCATCCGGTCTGGAACAGTCGTGGCGGAGACGGGTTAGCTGTATCCCCAAAACCACACGGGGGCGGCGGCACAGCCGACGGCTTGGCGGCAGCTCTGTTCGCGGCCGGTATCGCCGCCCGCTCCGCGTTTGAGAGGCCTGGCCGGCTGGTTCAGTCATCATGACCGAGCGGTGGCGGCAACCGGGAGTGGCGCCTTTGATCGCACCCCCACGTTGGTGAGAGACGTCCCCTCAGGCAATCTTCCTGGAAGGTTCGCCGGCCGATCTAACGGTTCGTGAGGTTCTCGTCTCAGCAGGCCGTTCGACAGGGCGTGCCTGAATGCTTGCCGCGCCATCGTTCTTGCCAAAGCTGAAGCGGGCAAGAAGCTCGTTGAGAGCGGCGGCTTCGCTGGCCAGTGCGTGACTGGCTGCGGTTTGTTGCTCAACCATGGCCGCATTCTGCTGTGTGTTCTGGTCCAACTCGTTTACGGCCTGGCTGATTTCCTTGAGGCCGGTTGCCTGTTCGCGTGCCGACTCTACGATTGCCACAACATGCCGATTTATTTCCTGCACGTCAGACACTATGGTCTGGAGCGCCTCGCCGGTGGCATTGACTAGAGCCACGCCTGAACGCACGTGCTCGCCCGACGTCGCGATCAGTTTCTTGATTTCTCTCGCTGCCGACGCCGATCGCTGCGCCAATTCACGGACTTCCTGTGCTACGACGGCAAAGCCCTTTCCGGCCTCGCCGGCACGGGCCGCTTCAACGCCCGCGTTCAGTGCGAGAAGGTTGGTCTGGAACGCGATCTCGTCGATAACGCCGATGATGCTCGTTATCTCCGCCGAGGACCGCTCGATTTCGCTCATGGCGACCACAGCGTTTTCGACGACGCCGCCTGATCGTTGCGCGCCTTCGCGCGCCTGGGCGACCAGCCGACCTGCCTCTTCAGCTCTTTTCGAGGCGTCGCGCGTGGTCGTCGTGATTTCCTCCAACGCAGCTGCGGTTTCCTCGAGCGAAGCGGCCTGGTGCTCGGTCCGCTTTGAAAGGTCGTCAGCAGCAGCCCGCGTTTCCCTGGCGCCGTTTTCGATGGCACCGGCATTCTCGTCGACGGCTTGGAGAGCATCTCTCAGTTTCCCGATCGATGTGTTGAAATCTGTGCGCAGACCGTCGAGGCTACCGGTAAACCGTTCGGAAATCTCACACGTGATATCGCCCTGCGCCAGGCGGCTCAGGGCAACCCTCAGTCGCTCGACCACAAACCCTATTTCGGACGTATCCCTGGATTTTTGGGCATCACGTTCCAGCCGATCTTGCTCAGCCAGCATACGCGCCTCCTCAGCTTCACTTTCCAGGCGCACCTTTTCAGCAGCATTATCCCTGAAGACGGCAACCGCCTGGGCCATTTGTCCGAGTTCATCGCGCCGGTCCTGACCATCTACCGGAGCCTCTGTTTGACCGGCAGCGAGAGAAGCCATGCGCGCGCGCAAAAGGTTGATGGGTCTTGTAATGCCCTTGCTTGCGATGAAGAAGGCGCCCGTGATGCCGACGCCGAAAACCGCCGCAAGGCCGGCAAGTGACGCCAGGATCGTCAGGCGTGTTTCCTCGTTCAACTCGGCTGTCCTGCTGGAAATCCTAGACTTGCAGTCCTCCAGAAACTGGGAAACGTCCTGTGAGGCTGTCAGGATGTGCTCATCGGCGTTTACGAGAACTGCGCTCGCATCCGCCCGCCTGTTTGCCTTTGCGTACTGGATCGCCTTGTCTGTCAGAGACGCAATAAGCTTGATACGACTAATGATGGCGTCGATCTGCGCCTTTTGCGATGGAGTGGCGGACTTGACCCGCTCCATCCTTTCCATGAGTTCTGTCTTGTTTTTCGAATAGATCGTGACGACCACCGGAAGGAATGGATCGTCTGCCTCGAAGCTCAGTGCGTGATAGGCTCCATATGCCATCGCCGCCATATTCCGGTCGGCCCGCGCAAGATCCATCGCTGCGGCATTATCAACCGAGATAAAGCTGGAATAGGCCGTGTCGGCTGCCCCGTAGCGTGCTGCCATGAATGTCGTCGCGCCCAGGCCGACCAGGCACAGTGGCACCATGACGGACAGGATCTTCTTGCGGATGCTCAGATGCTTCAGAAACGACATGGTTCCCCCTTGCGATCGATGATCGAACATTTGCCGGGCAGACCGATCTGACACCCGGCTCGAGCGGCCCAACAAAGCCGCGCCCTTCTGAAAGTCACTCTGAACGTAAGCTGGTTAAAATTAAATTGACAATCCAATCGATGGTATGGCTAATACAAACGATTGGACTGTACAATTTGTGTCGGGAGACGTGGTGACCCGGCGTTGGCACGACGTCTTTTCACGCGGTCAAGCAGGTGCAGTCACAGGCTGAAGGAAAAGCAGGGAGTGCCTTTGGTGCACGCATTTGAGAAAATTCGAAACGCGGAAGCGATCCTTTCGAAAGGCGACATTGCTTCGCGCAAAGTCGTTCTCGAAATCGCCGATCGCACGTTACAGGGGCTCGACAGCTACAAGCGCATCAGGTCGATCATGCGCCTTGATGGCGACATCCTGCACATCGGCAGGCGGACCTGGGATCTCAGCAGGAAGCGGCACGTTTATCTGTTCGGTGCGGGCAAAGCCTGCAACCACATGGCAATGGCTGTCGACCATGTTCTTGGGAACCGCCTGACGCGCGGGATCGCCATCGTGAAGATCCGCGAGGAGACGGATACCTTTCACAAAACAGACGTCTTTGTCGGCGGTCATCCCCTTCCGAACAAAGAAGGGCTGCGGGCCTCAAGACAGATAATCGACATCGTCGACAATGCCGGACCGGAGGACCTGTTCATTGCCGTGATGAGCGGCGGAAGTTCGGCATTGATGTCCTGCCCCGTGGACGGGCTGACACTGCAGGACGAGATCGACGCGACGGACATCATGCTGAAGTCCGGAGCGGGGATCTACGAGGTCAACGCGGTCAGGCGGCATATCTCTGCTCTCAACGGGGGGATGCTTGCAAAGCGTATCAAGGACGTTGGGGCAGAATTGATCGGCATCGGCATCAGCGACGCGGTCGGTACGCCTGCTACGAACGATATCTCTGTTCCGTACACTGCATATAAAAGCACGCCCATCGGACCGGATGCGACAACGCTTGAAGATGCGCGCTCGGCCATCGTCAATTTCGACGTTGTCGATCGGCTGCCGAGGAGGGTGGTCGATTACCTGATGTCGGCTGGTCCAGACAAGGAAACGCCGAAAGCCTTCCCGGACAATACCTATTTTCTTCTGAACACGCTTCCGGACTCCTGCATCTACGCCCAGCAGATCTGCCACGAAATGGGCATCCCGTCGATGATCGTTAGCTCTTTCCTGGAAGGGGAGAGCAAGGATGCCGGAACGTTCTTTGCCTCGATCGCCCGCGAGATCCAGACCTCCGGAAATCCGATCAAGCCGCCTTGTGTCCTGCTGAGCTCCGGAGAGGTCACAACCCAGATTCTCGATAGCAGCGTAATCAGAGGCCACGGTGGTCCGGGACAAGAAATGACCGTAGCCTTCGCAATTGCTGCAGCAAAAACAAGCGGTGCCTGCCTTCTATCAATCGACAGCGAGGGGACCGACGGCACTGCCAACGTCGCGGGCGGCATCACGGATTCGGCTAGCCTCGCTGCTGCTTCTGCGCAAGGGATCAACCTCTACCAGACGTTGCGGGAGCACAGCTGCTTCGAGGCGCTTGACGCCATTGGTTCCGCAATTTTTACCGGCAACACCGGTACGAACCTTTGCGACCTCAACATCCTCTACGTTCCCGCCCAGGAGGCGCACTGACATGCAAGACAGGATCGTATCGGTCAGGGCGCAACAGATCATCGACTGCAAATGCCGTCCTGCCGTCGAAGTTGAAGTCAGAACTGAGAGCCAGGCAGTCGGGCGCGGGGCTGCGCCGACCGGTACCTCGGTCGGTATGCACGAAGCTTTCGTGCTGAGGGACGGCGACAAATCAACCTATGGCGGGCTCAGCGTCCATAAGGCTGTCGAAAAAGCCGAGACTGTCATTGGGCCCGCGTTGATTGGCATGAACGTTCATGATCAGCGCGCCATTGACTACAAGATGATCGAGCTGGACGGGACGCCAGATAAGAGGAACCTGGGTGGAAACACCGTCTATTCGGTATCGATTGCCGTTTTCCGCGCCGCGGCCGATGCCCGACGCGTCCCGCTTTACAACCTCATTGCCGGCGGCAACATAAA
Organism: Neorhizobium sp. SHOUNA12A; assembly: GCF_023006505.1. GTDB lineage: Bacteria > Pseudomonadota > Alphaproteobacteria > Rhizobiales > Rhizobiaceae > Neorhizobium. The sequence goes on along the minus strand of NZ_JALBGV010000034.1, from coordinate 35,493 downwards.
GACTATCCCCGTCCCGTGCTTTAACGTGATCAACGGCGGAAAGTACGAGAAGTTTACGCAGGCCTTCAATGAATTCCTGATCGTTCCCTACGGGACGGAAAGCATCGATGTCTCCGTCGAGATGGCCATAGCGGTCTTCCAGAAACTATCCGACGTTCTCACCAGCTATCTAGGCTGCAAGCCGCAGGTAGCAAGTTCCTACGGATATGCGGCGCCCTCAGACGACCCCGAAGTCGTTCTCGGTCTCATGAAGGCAGCCGTGGATGCATGCGGCTATTCTGGTCGTATCGCCTTCGCTCTCGACTGCGCGTCAAGCGAATTCTATGAGCCTGAAAGCTGCACCTATCTGCTGAAAGGCCAGCGCGTCGGAACCGATGAGCTTATTGCCTACGCTAAGGGCTTGACCGAAAAATTCGACTTGGTGTTCATTGAAGATCTTCTCGATGAAAACGACTGGAATGGATACGTCAAAGCTAATAGGGAAGTTAGCCGGACTCTCATTCTTGGCGATGACTTGACGGTGACGAATCTCGAATACCTGAAGCGCGCATATCAAGCCAAGGCCGTCAGCGGGTTCATTCTCAAGCCCAACCAGGTGGGTACAATCACGGAAGCGCTGGACGCCTACGACTTCGCTCAAAGCCACGACATGATCGCGGTCCCGTCTGGACGGTCGGGGGGGGTGGTCGACGATGTGGTGATGGACTTCTCCGTCGGACTGCAGGTGCCCTTCCAGAAGAACGGCGCGCCTCGCTCCGGCGAGCGCATCGAGAAATTAAACTTCCTTATGCGAGCAAGCTCGCGAAATCCGGGAAGCCGCCTTCACAACATCACCCCGCTGCTTAGGTTCGGAAGGCCTGCATCGGACAATCTCCCTAATTTATAAGGACATTTGCGGCACTCAGGCGTTCTGCCCGCGTCCACTACAAAGTGTATCCTACCAAGGTGGGGGGCGCCGACCGTTCCAAGGCGGACCTTTGGGGAGCGGCGGCGCCTCTTGGCCGACCAGCGATCGCTAGACAACCACCTTGGATGAGCGTCCAACGAGTGCTGCCGGATCTAATGAAGGAAGAAAAGTGGCGATAGCACCTCAGGGACTTTATTCTCCGGCGACGCGTCATGGTGATCTGATATTCTCGGCTGGAATGACACCAAGATGTAACGGCGAAATGCTTTTCGAAGGTCCGGTTGCCGCCGAGGCGGACCCCAGAGACTATCGTGATGCCGTCATACTAGCGTCTAGAAATCCGCTGGCGGCCGTGAAATCGCAACTGGCAGGAGAATGGGTCTCGAAGATCGTCAATCTTACGATCTACATAGCGGCAGAACCGGGTTTCCGGGCTCATTCAAAAATCGCTGACTTCGGGTCTGAATATTTAGATCGCGAATTGGGGACGAGCAACCCCGCAGCGCGTGCCGGGGTTGGAGTAGCATCGCTTCCGGGGAATGCGGCACTTGAGCTCCAACTCATCGTCGCTGTCAGTAGCCGAGTTCCGGGTTGACCAAGTTTCGTAGAAGCTTTCCATCTCGAGTCCTCGCGAGATTCTCCGCCAGGATCTTGCGGCAACGCAGATTGTATCCATCTGGCGAATCTGCTGACACCTTGGGGAATACCAAAAGGTTTGGGACGTCCCAAAGAGGCGACTGCGGAGGCGGGGGCTCCTTGTCGAAACATCCAGGATCGCGCCACCAGACAGACGACCGCGTGTCAGCGCGAGAACAAGCGCTGAATGATCGATCACGCTACCATGGGAGAGTTTGAGCAAGCCTGCGCCTGGAGGCAGGGCGGCAAATTCCCTGGAGGAAACGAGCCCGCGCGTTTCATCTGTCAAAGGGCAAGTCAGAATAAGGATTTCCGCATACGGCAATTCGTTCAGAAACTCTTTAGGCGTGATCATGAGATCTACGGCATCATGCGCTTTCCCGCTGCGTCTCACGCCGGTGACGCGAAAGCCATTTGCCTGAAGTTGACCTGCAATTGCTCCTCCAAGTGCTCCGACCACCATAGATCATCACTCTTGTGCCGCTTGCTGGACCGTGCAACTTTCTGGACCAAATGTGTTCGCGCTGGCGGGTGACCATTGCTGGCACATGATTTTGCAGTATCAGGGTCGCCATCAATCCAAATTCACCGACTTTTTGAGCGTGGACCCCGCTTGCATTGGTCAATAGAACAGTCGGTACGAGCCAGTCGAACGGTGCGTATTTTCAACACCGGCGCTCGTCCATTGGATGAGCTTGAGGTTTCGACCTTCGTTGATGAGCGTTGTATCGAGCCTGCTGGCGATGAAGATATCTGCCTGACGGAATGCATCGACATCACGTTCGTCTACATTTTGGCAAGTGATTGTTTCCGGAGGACAAACATCCGCGAGCGCCGCTACCACGTTCTCCGTGGTGATGTGATATGCAGGTTCACCGCCCCTGGCGTTCTCGACATAAATCCTAGGCGATTCCAGCCAATGCTTCAAAGCAAGCCCTGATCTGTTGAGAGAGCAATACAATCGATTGGCTTTTCGGGACAATGGATTGAATTGTCAACGCAGTCTAGGTTAAGTGGAGATTGCGTGTCAGGCCGATTGCACCCGGTCTGAATGTCTCACAAACTTCAAGGACGGTGCCGTCCTTTCCATTTTGGAACCAGCATGCCCAAGCCGCCACCCAAAGATGCCCCTAATAACACAGGTAGCGTTCGCCGGCCGACCATGGCGGAGATTGCGCGGTTGGCGGGAGTAGATACGTCGACAGTGAGCCGCGCTCTTGCCGGCAGCCCCCGCGTCACTGAAGAAACACGGGCGCTGATAGACAAGATCGTGCATGAAACAGGCTATGTCGTCAACGAAACGGCACGGAAGCTGAGGGGCGGACGCGCCAACCAGATCCTCGTCATAGTTTCCGACATCGCTGCCCCGTTTTATTCTGACGTGGTCCAGGGAATTGTTGAATGGTTTGCGGAGAGGAGCATCAACGTGCTGCTCGGTGTGACCCTGCGTCAGCCCAAACGCGAGTCGCAACTTGCCAAACAACTGCTCACCGGGGCGGTTGATGGAATTATCACCGTTACTGGCAGCCTTCCTAAATCAATTGCAGGTCTTCAGGACATTCATCGCAAGGTCGTCGGAATTTCACGACCCATTCCGCACGAGGGCGTGACCTCAGTTGTCATCAACAATTACCAGGCGGCACGCGAAGCGATGGCGTATCTCCGCTCCAGGGGACACGAACGTATCGCATATATCGGTGGCCCAACCTATTCACAAACCTTCCGCGATCGGTGTGCCGCCTATACTGAAGTCATGGAAGAAGCGAACGTGCCAGAGCACATCACCGTGCGCTCAACCGATACCTTCGTCTATGATACCGATTCGGGCTTCCGGCTTATGAAGTCCATCCTAAACGAGAGCATTCGGCCCACAGCCGTATTCTGTGCCAATGATGAACTGGCGATCGGTGCCATGGCCGCGTCCAGGGAGGCAGGATGGAAGACGCCCGAGGAGATTTCCTTTTTTGGTTTTGACGATCTCAAGATAACGGAAATGCTTTCCCCGCCCCTGTCCACGATTTCGGTCCCTCGCTTTGAAATGGGACGGAAAGGCGCCGAGCTTCTCTACCGACAGCTTTACGAAAACGCCGAGCCTTCAGGCCGAGTCGTTTTGGAGCACAGGATGATCCTTAGGGACAGCGTGACTGACGTCTGATCCACGCAGACGCCATCGTTTAACCAATTCGTTGCCGACCACGGCGGGTTGACGAGGTAGATTGCCGCTCGATCACAATTAGCCCCGACTACTCACCTCGTCATTTAGCCAATTAGTCTTTCCACAAAGATTCAAGTTGACAATCCAATCGATGGTATTCTTAATACAATCGATTGTACGACACAGGAGGCTAGCGTGCTCGACAGATCCCTCAATACAAATCCCCATCGAAATGATCAGATCGGTCGAGTGGCGGCGTTGTCCCAGGTACTGCGCGACCGGCAGATCGACGCCGCAATCATCGATCACGCCGAACACATGAGATATCTCTTCGGATATTCAGCCAGCGCGGTGATGTACCAGTGCTGCATCGTTCTCGCTGATGGCTCAGTGCACGGGATAGTGCGGAAGCTTGATGACGCGCTTTTCGCATCCGTCTCCTGGGTAGAGAACCACGTCACTTACGTTGACTGGGAGGACCCGTTTGAACTCCTGTTTTCCGAAATTCGACGGCTCGGACTGGCGAGCGCAACGATTGGTCAGGAGCTCGATTCCAACTACCTGACGGTCCGTGATCAGCGTCGTATCGCTGCCGCTCTTCCCGACGCACGATTCACTGACATTTCCGGCGTCATCTTGAAGATGCGCGTGCGCAAGTCATCTACCGAAATCGAAGAACATCGCCGCGCTGCAGCGCTTGCCGATCTGGGTGTTGCGGCAATCCTAGAGGCCATCAAGGAAGGCGTGAGTGAGCGCGAACTCGTGGCGGCCGGATATTCCGCAGCTCTCGCTGCTGGTGCGGACAACAATGCGCCGCGGATCGTCCTGTTGGGAATGGGGTCAACGACGCAGCATTACCACGGCGGCGTTGGCGACCGCCGACTTGAACCCGGGCAAGCAGTTCACATTGAACTGCTCCCGCAGTCAAACGGATACTCGTCACGATTGATGCGACCGGCGGTGCTCGGGACGGCGCCTGCCAATTTGCAGTCCAGCGTCGATCAGCTGGTGGAGATACAGAACCGTCAGTTTGCCGCCATCCGACCGGGCGTTCCTGCAAAGGAAATCGACCGTATCGGGCGTGAGGGCCTTGCTGCAGCCGGTCTCCGCGCCAGCTTTCCCCACAACACCGGCTACGGCATCGGGATCATTATTGGACCAAAACTGGCTGACTTCGCGCATCTATTCACGCCCGGTGCCGACTGGGAACTGGAGCAGGGCATGGTGTTCCACATGTACCTGTCAGCCGCTGGCATCCAGATCAGCGAGACAATCTGCGTGACGGACAACGGCGTGGAGATCCTGACGAAGACTCCGAGGTATCTTCAGATTCGGCCGACGGGAAAGGGCGTTTGATGAGTGATCGGCTACTGCCTGCCGTATCTTTCCAGGGCGTGACGCGGCGGTATGGAGCTGTGACCGCAGTGAGCGATGTCAGCCTTGACATCGCTCAAGGTGAGTTTTTCGCTCTGCTCGGATCGAGCGGTTCAGGCAAAACCACCTTGCTCATGCTGCTTGCGGGTTTCGACAGTCCGACCGAAGGACGAGTCTTGATGTCCGGCACATCAGTTTCAGATGTGCCTCCACATCGGCGACAAATCGGTGTAGTGTTCCAAAACTACGCACTGTTCCCCCACCTCACCGCCGCTGAAAATGTCGCGTATCCGCTTAGGATGCGCAACATCGGTCGCGCCGAACGTGAGGAACGCGTCAAAGCGGCGCTCAACCTCGTCAATCTCACGGAGCGGGGTGCTTCATACCCATCACAGATGTCAGGTGGACAGCAGCAGCGGGTCGCTTTGGCGCGCGCCCTTGTCTTCGGCCCAAGCCTTTTGTTGATGGACGAGCCGCTTGGCGCACTTGATCGCAGGCTGCGCGATCAGATGCAGCTAGAGCTGAAGCGCATTCAGGGTGAGCTTGGTATCACGGTCATCTACGTAACCCATGATCAGTCCGAAGCCATGGCGATGGCAAACCGGATCGGCATCATGGCAAATGGTAAGCTGCTTCAGGTGGATGACCCTGAAACCATCTATGCAAGGCCTTCGAATCATTTCGCCGCGAGGTTCCTCGGTGAATGCTCGATCTTGAAGGTGAAGCCTGATGCCGGCGGTCTTAGCTACATGATAGCCGACAAACGTCTGGCCCTAAATTCTCCAACCCAGGGCCTCTTCGACATCGTGGTGCGTCCTGAGAACGTATCTCTTCGCGCACCGACCGATCCGATGACCGACGTGAATATGGGAGTGCCCGCGACCGTGAAGGATATCACGTACCTCGGCGCCGGTTGGCGGGTAACGCTGATCCTGCCGGACGGGCAGACGCTCCTGGCAACGATCATCCGGGGAGACGAGGTCGCCAGCTACCTGGCGCCCGGCAAGTCCGTGATTGCGCATTGGCCGCCGCAAGCGGTCGCCGTTCTCCCAGCTGAAGGTTCTTTCTGAAGCCGGGTTCTGTGAAGGTAAACCCAAAACAAAGAGAGGGAATGTAATGGAAAAAAATCGATCAAGAAAAATCACCACTGGGGCGCTCATCGCTGCGGTTGGAGCGATGTTTATCGGGGCCGCTTCTGCTGCCGATCCCGGAAAGGTCGTTATCGCATCTTATGGCGGATCTTTTCAGGACGCACAGAAGGCGGCGTTTTTCGAGCCCTACGCCAAGGCAACCGGGGCGAAAGTCGTTGATACCACCGGAACCGGCTATGCCAAGGTTAAGGCAATGGTGACGAGCGGAAACGTCACTTGGGACGTCATTTCGGCCGACGCCGCTGCCTATGAGAGCGAAACAAAGGAAGATCTGCTCCAACCCATCGACTATTCGATCGTCAAGGCAGACAAAATCCCGGCCGAGCTCCGCTTGAAGTACGGCGTCGGATACATGAAGGCTACGCAGAACCTGTCCTGGAGCAAGGAAAAGTTCCCCAACGACCTGACGCCTGCACAGTTCTTCGACCCGTCTGTCAAGGCGCGCCGTGTTATGCTCGCGCTGCCGTACTACAACATGGAGTTTGCGCTTCTTGCCGACGGCGTAAAGCCCTCCGAACTCTACCCGCTCGACGTTGAGCGCGCTCTCAAAGTGATCGATCGTGTGAAGGATCAGATCGTCGGCTTCAAGGGGCCGTCAGATGTTCAGGCGCTCATCCAGCAGGGTGAGGTTGACGCAGCCTACGGCCCTGGAGGACGTATCAACAACGCGATCAAGGCCGGCGCCAACTGGAAATTCAGCTACGAATCCTCCCTGACCTTCGTAGAATACTGGGCAGTTCCGAAAGGTGCCGCGAATGTTGCCGAGGCCATGAAGTTCATCAATTTCGCGATCCAGCCGGAAGCACAGGCTGAGCTCCCCAAACAGATCTTCTACGGTCCGGTGAACTCAGACGCAGTAAAGCTACTCGATCCTGCTCTCGCGAAGGCGCTGCCGGGCTATCCTGAGAATGAGAAGCTTGGTGGCTTCCTGAACGCTAAATGGTGGAACGAGAACCTCGCGTCGATCACGCCGCGCTGGAACACGTACATCATGCAGTAATTGCCAGTGCAGAGGGAGGACAGCTAGATGCATTATCGCGGCAAATTGGTTAGGTTGGATAGGCGTTTACTGCTTGCTCCGATAATAGTCTTTCTGATCTTCGCCTTTGCACTGCCACTGCTGGCAATCGTGCCTGAAGCGTTCGGCGGCGCCGCTGCCGAGCGCTTCGCAGGGATCTTTCGTAGCCCCGTATACCTGTCAATCATTGTGACGACGGTCCGCATAAGCCTGGAAGCCACCGCCATCACCCTGGTCGTTGCGTTCCCCCTTGCTTGGATCCTGAGCCGGGCATCGGGCGTCAAAATGCTTCTGCTCGGGCTCCTCGTCCTGATCCCCTTTCTCACGAGCGTACTGGTGCGTACCTTTGCATGGCTGGCGATCCTTGGTCAGCGGGGCCTCGTCAACGCCACGCTCTTAAAGCTTGGGCTCGCCACCGAACCCAAGGCGCTGCTTTTCACCGAAACTGCGGTACTGCTGGCACTGGTGCACTCCGCCATCCCGATGATGGTATTTTCCCTTGTTCCCGTCCTGCGGCGCATCGACGGCCGCACACTTCTGGCTGCGCATACGCTTGGTGCACGCCCTTTGCGCGCGTGGATCGGGATTGTAGTGCCCCTCGGCATACGGGGCATTCAGTCCGGCGTAACGATCGTCTTCCTCTTCACCATGGCAAGCTTCATAGCGCCCGCCCTACTCGGGAACCAGCGCCAGCAGATGCTTGCCCAGGTGATCCAGTCGGAACTTGAAAGCGGGGCAGACTGGCCGCTCGCCGCAGCGCTGGGAGTAACACTTGCTGTTACAGCAACGGTGATTGTTTTTGGTCTGTCCTCGGTTTCGCGGGCGTTCTCCCGATGGCAGAATCCCCGTCCATTGCCAGCAGCTTCAGGCGTTCAGACCCCGATAGTAGAGACGGCTCTGCTGCGTACGCCAGTCACAATCCGGGAACCAAGAATCGATCTTTCGAGTACGTCGCGCGTGTTCTGGAAATGCGCGGAGCCAACCTACCTTATCCTGATCTCGGCCTATATTCTGCTTCCGCTGCTAGTCCTGTTCCCGGTCTCATTCAGCTCAGCCGATGTCCTCATCTTTCCGCCGCCCGGTTATTCATTTCGATGGTTCGAGAGAATTCTTGGCAATCCCGAGTGGATTGCCGCCGGTCTCACAAGTCTTCGGATCGGCATCGCAACATCCATTCTAACCTTGGTGCTGGCAACGTTCACTGTCCTCGGTATGGGTCGAAACGCGAAGTTCCGCGGTGGTATTGAGGCATTTCTCCAGTCTCCGATGACCGTTCCATCCGTCGTCTTCGCCTTGGGTGCCTACCTCCTTTTTGCTCGGTTCAGACTGGTTGACACGGAAGCTGGCATCATTATCGCCCATACGGTGTTGATCTTTCCGGTCGTCTATCTGATCGCATCTGCGACCTTCAGTTCCATCGACGAATCCCTGTCGTTTGCAGCGGCAACATTGGGAGCAAATTCCTGGCGTGTCTTCCGGACGATCGTCTTCCCGCTACTGCTTCCGGGCCTGGCAATTGGCGCCTTGCTCGCTCTGCTTCTCTCCTTCGATGAGTCGGTCTCGTCGATTTTTCTCAGCAACCTTTCGGTCAAGACCCTGCCGCGAAAACTGTGGGAAGGGATCAAATTCAACACGAGCCCGGAATCTGCTGCGGTTTCCGCCATGCTGCTCACTATCACCTGCGTTGTCATCGCGGCGCTGATTACTTTGCTTTTCGGACGCAAGCGCGGCGTCCGTCTTGTGAAGACGACGTCCGATGGCACCTGAAAATGGCGATCTCGGACCTTGGCCGATGCTTTGGCTCGAGATCCCTCCATCCATGACTCGCATCACCTCAGCAAAGCAACTCGCGACGCTCCCGATGCAATCGCACACGGAACACCACTTCGCAGGAGGACCCGAACTCAAATCTCGGGCGTCGCGCCTGACGTGTGACAAATATTATCCAAAGGAACCGAAATGGAACTTGGCTTCTTAACGATCAGCGAACTCCAGAACGCTTTGCAATGTGGCGACCTTACTTCAGAGGCGCTCATCACTGGATTGTTGTCACGCATCGGCATGGTTGATCCGAATGTAAATGCCTTCGTCGAAGTATACGGCGAGGAAGCCCTGCTCGCAGCCCGACAATCCGATCAGCGCCGGTCACGTGGTGAATTGAGGAGCAATCTTGATGGCGTACCGTTCGCAGCAAAGGACCTCTTTGATGTGCAAGGACATATTACTCTTGCAGGGTCGAAAGCGCTGCCGGCAACGCCCGCGGCTGAAACAGCGCATGCGATTGCGCAATTGATCGACAAGGGAATGATCCTGCTCGGAAAAACGCATACGGTCGAATTCGCCTATGGCAGTTGGGGAACCAACCCCAGCAGTAAGACGCCTGTCAACCCCTTTGATCTTGACGTTGCTCGCGTTCCCGGTGGCTCTTCCAGCGGCTCGGGTGTAGCGGTTGCGGCGGGCTTGGTCCCCGTCGCCCTCGGAACCGATACCGGCGGATCGGCGCGCACACCCGCGGCGCTCTGCGGAGTGGTGGGTCTAAAGACATCCGTCGGCGCCATCGGTCGAAGCGGCGTGCGACCCCTCGCACTACTTTTCGATGCCGTGGGACCGATGACACGATCTGTCGAAGATGCGGCAACAATCTTGAGCGCCTTGCAGGGAGAAGACTGGGGCGATCCATCAACTATGGGCCTCAGCCTAGAAGATCCGACAGTTGACCTCGACAGGGGCGTTGCGGAACTTGTGCTTCGCTATCCCCCAATTGAAAGCCTGAGTGTCGCCGAACCCGGCATCCTCGCTCGCTTCAGAGAGACCCTCTCCGAGTTCAAGGAGATGGGCGCAGTTCTGGAGGAAAAGCCGCTCCCCCGGCCGCTCGAAACTTATGCAACCGTGACGGCCAACATGATTACCGTTGAAGCATGGGGGCAGTATCAATCAATCGTGGAAGCGCAGGACAGCCTTGTCGATCCGGAAATCGCCAAGCGGATGTCCCGCGGAGCTCAGATTACGCTTTCAGATTATCTCGGATATCTGGAGCAGCGGCGTGTAATGCAGGATGAGTTCCAGCATTATCTTTCCGGCGCCGATGCGCTTCTCATTCCGACTTCACCGATCACTGCCAAGCCGCTCGAAGGTATTCACGATACCGCCGCGCCATTCGGTCTCTTCACACGATTTGCCAATCTAATGGATCTCGCAGCGGTTAGCATTCCCATGGGCTTTGCAGGCAGCCTCCCGACAGGCGTCCAGATTGTCGTCCGCCGCTACTCAGACCATTTGGCGCTGCGTGTCGCACGCGCGCTTGAAATGCGCCGGGGAGGGCTTTTTGTTGCACCGTCAGGATACACATCTGCAGGCAAGCATCAGGACGCTAACTGAACAACATTGGCAAGGAAGCCCGTGAAGCAGATCTGCTATCCAGATTGCTCGCGCCGCATTTGCTGAGGCACGATCTCATGCCCAGCACCGAACTGGATTGTTAAAATGACAGATTTTCATATGATCCGCGCAGCGTCGATCCGGGCCGGCGGGAAGGTGCGTTGTACTCCCTTACTGCACTCACCGCTGTTGAATGCGGCCGCTGGACGCCGGATTTATGTCAAGGCTGAGTGTCTGCAGCTGACCGGCTCGTTCAAATTTCGTGGCGCTTGGTCAGCCATTTCGGCGTTTTCTCACGCAGAACGGAAGCGTGGTGTCGTTGCTTTTTCATCCGGCAATCACGCACAAGGGGTCGCTCTTGCGGCACAAATGCACGGCATACCAGCAACGATCGTGATGCCGGACGATGCACCGAGAACAAAGTTGGAAAATACGCGAGCGTACGGCGCAGACGTTGTGGTTTACAACCGCTACAAGGACGATCGAGACGCGATCGGGATTGAGCTTTCCCGCAATCGAGGGCTGAACCTCATCAAGCCATACGACGATCCGGAGGTCATTGCAGGGCAGGGGACGATCGGGCTCGAATTGGGCAAGCAGATGGAGCAGGAAGGAATCCACGCTTGCGACGTCCTGGTGCCGTGTGGAGGAGGAGGGCTGACGTCAGGTGTTGCCCTGGCGTTGGAAAAAACTGCACCAGGCTTCGTTGTACGCACTTGTGAGCCCGAACATTTTGACGACTCTGCGAGATCTCTGGCGGCCGGAGAGCGCGTTGCGAATAGCAGCGAGTTCTCGTCAATTTGTGACTCCATTGTCACCTCCACGCCCGGAGCTCTCACATTTCCCATCATGCAGCGTCTCTGTGGCAATGGTCTCGTCGTCAGTGAGAGACAGGTCATGAGTGCCATGCGTGTGGCGTTCGAGCATTTCAAGCTAGTTCTCGAGCCCGGCGGCTCGGTCGCGCTTGCAGCTGCACTTTATTCACCCTCTCTGCAAGGCTCGGATCGTGTCGTCGTCATCGCTTCCGGTGGTAATGTCGACATGGATCTCTTCAATACAGCCACAAAGGCTCACCCTGAGCCCTATTGCCGAAACTCTGATCCTTGAAGTCACGGGATAAGACCACTCCAGGTTGACGAGTGTCGATAATGTCAAATCCTGAAGCCGACGAACATAGCTTTCTTCAGTCAGTGGAGAGCTATATCACCTGCGCATGTCGACATCTCGATCTGGCCGACGGTCTTGAAGAGAGAATACGCGCCTGCAATTCCACATATACCGTCCGCTTCGGCGTCCGACTTCGCGGGAGAATGTTCAGCTTCACAGGATGGCGGTCAGTCCGGAGCGAACATGTGGAGCTCGCGAAAGGAGGGATCCGCTATGATCCTCACTCGACCGCTGATTGCATTGTGGAACGTGACGGCCACATCTGGAACGAGCATGCGCTCGACGTTGAGGCGGTGAAGCGACATCAGTTGAGGACCGGAAATATCCTGGGGTTCGCGGATGCTTCCTCTGATCCAGACAGCCGTGCTGGCCTTGCCGCCGAATGCGAGCGACCTGCTTGTCGTTGAAGTGGTCCGGGCCGACATCCTTGCCCTTTCCTGTGACGCGACGGAACAGGGGACCCTTGGCGATCTTAGCGCGGATGGGCGATGGTTTTCAGCACGGTAGCCGGTATCTTCGTCCGGCGCAGGCTGTCCTTCTTACCGGCATCGACAAGCGCGACCTTCAATCCGCTGACCTCGCTCAATCGCCCTGCGGCGACGCATCCGGCGCTGCCGGCCCCGGCGACGATGATGTCGACCTCATGCGTCTCGTCGGTCATTGTCCTCTCCTACCTCGGATGCCCAGAAGGCATAAGCCTTGGTGTGATCACCATGGCCGCCGATCGCATCGCGTGCCTCGACCATGCGGTGGAGAACTGCATGTGTCAGCGTCGCCTTCACGGCTTTGGCGTCGGCAAGGTCGACGGCGATCCTTATATCCTTGGTGAAGAGGTCGAGCGCGAAATTGCGGCTCTCATTTCCCGCGATGATGCGGCGGATGGATGTTTCCGTGGCGAAGCTGCGTGCGGTTGAGACGTTGAAAACGTCCACCATCATAGCAGGATCCAGCCCATACTGCTGGCCGATAATGAGCGCCTCGCAGGCTCCGACATAGGCTGCAGCCGAGACGTAGTTGTTCATCGCCTTCATCACATGGCCGGAACCGAGTTTGCCAAGCCGGAATATCTGCTTGCCGAGGTGCGAAAGCACCGTCGCCGCGCGCTCGATGGCCGCTTCGCTATCGCCGCCCATCATGAAGACCAGGTTAGCATCGCGTGCGCCCATCCAGCCGCCGGAGACCGGCGCATCAATCAAAAGCAGGCCGTGGTGCGCAAGATCGGCGCCGAGTTCGCGCGTGCTTTTGGGTGGCGAAGACGTCGTGTCGATGACGAGACTGCCAGGTCTAAGGCCTGTGAGGAGACTTTTTTCGCCGCCTTCGTTCAGCACCGCACGCACGACGGCACCGGTCGGCACCATGGTCAGGATGACCGACGCTGGAGCGAGGTCGGCTGGCGTCTCGGCAGCCACCGTTCCATTTTCCCGGGCAAAGGCTGTTCGTTTTTCCGGGTCGATATCATAGGCCAGAACCTCGTATCCGGCTTTCACCAAATGCCTGGCCATATGCGAGCCCATGTTGCCGAGCCCGATAAATCCGATAATGCGATCTGCCACGTTTCCCTCCCGTCGCGATGATCCTTCAGCCTCAGGATTTTTACGATGATGGATTGCGTTTGTCCATAATGAACACTAAGGTCGCCTGATACTCGCGTAGGAGCACCCCGGCTGGAGTGGCGAGGAGGAGGAGGAGGCATGAGCGTCAACGTTTCGATGGCGGCGATCCCTGCTGCTGTGAGCGAATTCATCCGCGGCCCTCACAGGCTGCTGATCGACGGCAAATGGGTTTCTGCCGCATCGCACAGGACATTTTCCACCTACAACCCCGCCGATGGTAGTCCGCTGGCGGACATCGCCGCGGCTGAGGCAGTCGATGTCGATCTGGCTGTAACGGCGGCCCGCCGCGCCTTCGACGATGGCCATTGGTCGCAGGTGGCGCCAGCGGCGCGGGCGAAGCTCATCTGGAAGCTTGCGGATGCGCTGGAAGCCCATGCAGAGGAATTCGCATTCATCGAGACGCTGGACAACGGCAAGCCGCTGAATGATGCGAAATTGGTCGATCTGCCGCACTCGATCGAGGTCCTGCGTTATTTCGCGGGTTGGTGCACCAAGCTGAACGGTGAATCCATCTCGATTTCCAACCCCGGCACCTGGCATGCCTATACGACACGGGAGCCAGTCGGCGTCGTCGGATCGATCACCCCCTGGAATGCGCCGCTGATGATGGCGGTGTCCAAGATTGCGCCTGCGCTTGCGGCTGGTTGCACCGTGGTGTTGAAGCCAGCCGAACAGACGCCATTGACGACCCTGAGACTTGGCCAGCTCATTCTCGACGTCGGCTTTCCAGATGGCGTCGTTAATATTTTGACCGGCTTCGGCGAGACCGCGGGCGCGGCCATGACGGCGCATCCGGGTATTGACAAGGTGACGTTCACTGGTTCGACGGAGGTCGGGCGCCTCATCATCAGGGCCGCCGCCGCCGACTTTAAGCGCGTTACGCTCGAGCTTGGCGGCAAGACGCCGGTCATCGTTTTCCCGGACGCCGATATCGACCGGGCGATCGAGGGCGCATCCCGATCGATCTTTTCCAACGCCGGCCAGATCTGCAATGCAGGCTCCAGGCTTTATGCCCATCGGGACGTTTTCGAGAGACTGGTGGACGGCGTGTCGCGGCGGGCAAGCGAAATTCGTGTCGGCGCCGGTCTAGCGGCTTTGACGCAAATGGGGCCGGTCGTTTCGCAGGAGCAACTCGAGCGAATTTCCGGGTTTATCGCGTCAGGCCAGAATCAGGGCGCGGAGATCCGCGCCGGCGGCGGCCGGATCGGCAGCGAGGGCTATTTCATCCAGCCGACGGTTCTGACGGGAACGCGGCAGGACATGGATGTCGTGCAGCAGGAAATCTTCGGACCGGTACTCTGCGCCATGTCCTATGACGAAGCTGATCTCGACCGCATCGCGCGCGCGGCGAACGCGACGAGTTACGGCCTCGGTGCGGTCATATGGACCCAGAACCTTTCGACTGCACACAAAATGGCCAAAAAACTCAAGGCCGGCACGGTACGCGTCAATGGCGGTGGGCTGGACCCGGCCTTGCCGTTCGGCGGCTTCAAGCAATCGGGCTGGGGGCGGGAACTGGGGCGTGAGGGCATCGAAGCCTACACGGAGCTGAAGTCGGTGGCGATGGCGCTCTGAGCCACGCGGCTTGGACGGATGCGGGGCATGAAGCCCCTTGGCTTCGGTACGGCGGCGGAGGTCGTGCCGATGAACTGCAATGAGACGCCGGTCAGAGTGTCATGTCGGCTTCTTACGGCCGACAAAGGGAGGAGAGGACGATGTTTCGCAGAACTTTTATCGCGCTGGCGTTTGCCGCGGCAATGCCGCTTGGAGCCCAGGCGCAGGACTATCCAAGCAAGGACATTCGCATCATCTGCACTTTCCCGGCGGGAAGCGGCGCAGATATCCTCGTCCGCTTCATGGCCGAAAAGATCAAGTCTCAGGCTCCAGGCGCCACGATCGTTGTGGAAAATAAGCCGGGCGCGGCCGGCAGCATAGGCACCCAATTCGTGGCGCGCTCGGCGGCTGACGGCCATACCATCCTGATGGATGCAGGCACTACGATCGCCTCGATCATGTCGCGTTTCAAGCAGCCGCCGATCGATGTCGCCAAAGACTTGCAGATGGTCGCGACCATCAATCGGCAGGCGTTCATGATTGTCGTGGATGCCAGGAGCGACATCAACACGCTTGAGCAGCTTACCGAAAAGCTGAAAGCCGCGGGCGACAAGGCCTCCTACGCCGCGGCTGCCAATTCCGGCATGGTTCTCGGCGAACTCTACAAGCAGGCCGCCAAGCTAGATACCGTTCAGGTGAAATACGAATCCGCTGCGGCGTCTCTGAACGATCTCCTGTCCGGCCGGCTCCTGTTCGGAACGCTGGACCCGGTATTTTCGCTGGCACAACAGCGCGAAGGTCGCCTGCGCGTGCTGGCCGTTGCCAGTGCCGAGCGGCTTGCCTCGATCCCGGACATTCCGACGCTCACGGAAAAGGGACTGCCGATCGACGTGACGACCTGGTTCTCGGCAGCCGTTCCGGCTGGCACGCCGAAATCCATCGTGGACAAGATCAACAGCTGGTTCGAAAGCGCTTTGAAGCAGCCCGATACGATCAAGTTTCTCAACGATTCCGGCGGCGATCCATGGGCAAATTCTCCCGAAAACTCCCAGCAGATGCTGATCAAGGCGATCGACGAGTGGCGTGAATTCATCCGGATCGCCAAGATACCCCCGGCCGGCTGACCAGCCATGCGCCTTGCTCTCGCACTCGGCGCGGGAGCCAATTCCCTCGAAGGGCCAGAACACAAGCATGACCGCCAATTATGATTATATTATTGTCGGTGCGGGCTCGGCGGGCTGCGTGCTTGCCAACCGGCTCACTGAAGACGGGACGACACGTGTCCTGCTCGTCGAGGCGGGGAGGCGAGCTCGCCATCCCTGGCTTCAGATGCCGATCGCCTTTTACATGATGTCGTTCAACAAGCGATATACGTGGCAGTTCCAAACCGAGCCGGAGCCGGGTCTGAACGGCCGTCGTATCCTCCTGCGTCGAGGTCGTGCGCTGGGCGGCACATCGATGATCAACGGGATGATCTTCGCCCGCGGCCATCCACGCGACTACGACACCTGGCGCCAGAGCGGCGCCGAGGGATGGAGCTATCGGGATGTGCTCCCCTATTTCAAGCGGCTCGAAAACAGTTGGCGCGGAGCAGGCGAATTCCACGGCGCGGAAGGGCCCGTCAAGGTTTGCCAGACCCGACACCCCCAGATGCTCTATGACGCCCTGCGCGATGCCGCCGTCACGCGTGGTCTCCCCGAACGGGATGATTACAACGGCGCCGATACGGAAGGTATCAGCAAGATCGAGCTCGCGGTCGGCGACGGCGTGCGCCAGAGCACCGCCAAGACCTATCTCCTGCCGGCCGTTTCCCGCGCCAACCTGACGATCGAGACCTCGGCCGTCTTGCGCCGGGTCCTGATCGAAAATGGCCGCGCGATCGGTATCGAATACAAGCGGAACAGCGAGCTTCGGAAAGCGTGGGCCGATCGCGAAGTGATACTGTCCGCGGGACCCTACAAGTCACCACAAATGCTGATGCTGTCGGGCATAGGGCCGGCAGATCATCTACGGGAAGTCGGCATAGAGGCGATCCACGATCTGCCGGGTGTTGGACAGAACCTTTCCGAGCATCCGAACATGCTGGCGATCTTCAAGGCGAAGAGCCGGGGCACGTTCCTGGAGCAGCTCCGGCTCGACCGTGCGGTCGTCTCAGGCGCGCGCTGGCATCTCTTTCGCAATGGCCCATTTACCAACAACGGCGCTGCCGCAGTAATCTTCGCCAGGACCGAGCCACATCTCGACCGTCCGGATGTGCAACTGGTCTGCTCTTCGGTAGCCAATGACGCAAAGTTCTGGTTTCCAGGTGTCACCCCGCCGGCTATCCATTCTTTCACGGCGCGTGTCGGAACCCTCTATCCACGTTCGCGAGGCTGGGTAAAGCTCGGATCCGCAGACCCTGAGGCCTCCCCTCGCATTCAGTTCAATCTCCTTACCGATCGTACCGATATGGACAATATGATCAAGGCTATGCGACTGACGCGCGAGATCTATAATTCTGGCCAACAAAAGAACCTGATCGAAGACGAGATGTTTCCAGGCAGGGACGTGAAGACGGACGGCGACCTCGAAGCTGTTATCCGCGGGACGGCACTGGTACGCCAGCACGCGTTGGGAACCTGCGCTATGGGCGTCGTGTCGGAGAGCGTGGTCGACCCCGAGCTCAAGGTGCATGGCGTCGAAGGCCTGCGCGTCGTCGACGCCTCGGTCATGCCGGAAGAGCCCGGCGGAAATACCAACATACCGACCATCATGATCGCCGAAAAAGCCTCTGATATAATTCGTAGTCCTTGAGCCAATCGGACGCGGTATCACCGTACCCGGTTATTGTGAAGGAACGGCAAGCGCTCTTCTGGCACGGCAGACATTAAAGGGGCCAGCCGAGTGGCGACCGCTGATCCGGCCAAGAGCCTCGCCTCTTTCTCAGGGAGCCGAGCAGGAAAAACTGCCGATAGGGGGCTGTCTGCGCGCAATAGCGCTTGTCGCTGCAGTTCCTCCCATTGATCGTCGGGAGTACAGGGAGGGAGAGTCCACCTCGGCTGAGTCGTGTGTACTACCATCGATAAGAGGTGGATATCTCCGAGACCTGACACGCAAGACGGCACGGGGCGAATTTTCACTCGGACCGATGCTGATGGCGCTCCTGAGTGTGGCTGGCGAGAACGGACGCAAGGTAGGATGAACGGTGATGAGAATCGGGACTACGCGAAAACCCTGACAGCTGTCAGGGTTTCGTGGGCGGAACAGGATTGCCGAAATCACTCCCGATGGCGACGCTGTGGAGAGCAACTGGCGCGCACGGTCTTCAAGAAAGTGGGAATGCATTATGGCGTCGGCTGAAACGGATCCTGCTCGGCGGCATTGAGGAGGAACTACCACGCACTTTAAAGCCGCCAACTTTCTCCCTGAGCTCGACGAGATAGTCGGACGAACAGCTCCCTGTAGGCAAGCTTTTCACGGACCATGCGCTTAGTTCGTGGCCGCGACGACCAAGAACCCACACGGCGCTATCCCCGCGTGCTGGGGCCGGAGTTCTCGCGCCGTCGACAGCCAAGTTTATGCCGACGCATTCAGTTCGTCGAGATGCAGCCTCACGCGCCTTCGAGACTGCCTGGATTCCTTTCGGGCGCCGCTCTCGAAGCCCCGGATTTCCAGGGAAGTTTTCGTCGCCCTGATTGCGGCCTTGGTACGCTCGGCAATTAAGGCCCGTTCGAGCTGAGCAATGGCGCCAGGAACCTCGAGGGAAAACATGGCTTGTGTGTTCGACCGTAAACGGCTCGGGTTCCACCCGTCAACCGCGACAGACATCATGTGAGGCGGAGGTTCACCGCGAGGCGTTCGGCGGTTGGACGCCGGCAGGGGAGGGGCTGGGGCGATGCGCGCCGCTGTCCGCCACGCTTGAGATCGCCGGAAACATGGCGGGATCCATTTAATTCGGGGGGCTTGGCGCGATGGAGGATCATGCTGTCCGCCCGACGAGCATCCTGCTATCGGTCAAGCAAAAGGCGGCCGGCGGCCCAGAGCGACATCGCGGTCACATCGTTGGAGAGAGGAAAGGCCTCTCCACCGGGATAGACAACGATCCGTTTTTGCGGCTGGAGATCCTCACAAGCGGGGTAGAAACCTTTTTCGAGTTTCGGCGATAGACTTCGCTTGATCTCTATTGCCCAGGGTCTTTGGCCTGGAGGGGTCAGCAGCAGATCGATTTCGGCGCCGGCCGCTGTACGGTAGAAGTTGGCCGCTGTACCGTCAGGCGATGCGGCGATCAGTGTTTCGATCACGAAGCCCTCCCAACTGGAGCCGACAATTGGATGTCCGAGCAGTTGTTCGGCGCTTCCAAGTCCAAGAAGCGCATGGGCAATGCCGCTGTCCCTTACATAGACTTTTGGTGATTTGACCAGCCGCTTACCGACATTGGCATGCCAGGGTTCAAGGCGGCGCGCGAGAAGCAGGTCGACGAGAAGATCGAGATAGGAAGCTACAGTCTTGCCATCGACTCCAAGGGAACGGGCGAGTTCGGCTGCGTTGAGGAGTCCGGACTGGTGGTGTGCCAGCATGGTCCAGAACCGTCTCAGCGTTTCGGCGGGGATGCGCGGCCCCAGAAGCGGAATATCTCGTTCGAGATACGTGCGGATGAAATCCTGCCTCCAGCGCATGCTCCCACGGTCGCTGGACGCAAGGAAACTATCGGGAAAGCCGCCCCGCAGCCAAAGCGTATCGAGGGCGTCTGCCGACACTTCCAATGCGTCGAGAGGCTGCATTTCAAGATAGGCGATGCGGCCGGCGAGCGTCTCACCAGACTGTTTGAGAAGATCGATGGAAGCAGAACCGAGCAGCAGGAATTGGCCGACGCGCCGTCCTGCCCGGCGGTTGCGATCGATCACACCACGTAGGACTTGGAATACGTTCGGCAAACGGTGAACCTCATCGAGGATGACCAGCTTGTCGTCATGACGTGCTAGATAGAGCTCCGGTTCGGACAGCTTGGCTCGATCGGTCTCCGATTCCAAATCAAGATATATGGAGGGGCGAGTTTTGCCGATATCGATGGCCAGCGTCGTCTTGCCGACTTAACGAGGGCCGAGTAAGCCGACAGCAGCGCTGTGGTCAACGAGATCCAGGAGTTTGGCTTCAATTCTGCGTTCGACCATCCTTGCATTTATGGATGGAAATTCCAGAAATGCAAGCAAGGTTTGGCTCCGGGATGAGACGCCCTGCTCTACCGCTGCGCCGTGTGGCGTCGTTGTAGTAACTGGATGCCGTGCTGCACCGAGCGATGCCTTAACTGCACCATCGCCTCAGGGAGCGGAATGCCGCGATCGGCAGCTTCCGTGAGGTACCCTGAACGGCAGCCCATAGCGGAGAATTCGGAACTATCCAGCCCTGCCATCCGCCCGCTGCTTGAGGATGGCATGCCGGCATCTGCCATCTTGATGGCAGCACGCGATGAGTTTATATTTCTTGCAAAGGAGACTGCAATGGCCGCACCACAACTCTCTGTCCGAAGCTCCAAGGCAAGGGATCTGGCGCACCGACTCGCGCGCCGTGAGAATCGTTCGATTGCCGAAGTGGTCGAACGCGCGCTTGAAGCCTACGAGACACGCGAGGCGGGTCGCGAACCGGCGGCGGCCTTTTACCTGCGGGTCAACGCGCAAGCTGCCACAGATATTGACCTGGATACCATGATCCGTGAAAGCCGTCGTCCTCACCAAGGCATCGAGTTTTGATATTTCTCGATACCAACGTTGTCTCGGAGACCTTGCGGAAGGATCCTAACCAAGCCGTCATGGCCTGGCTGGTTCGGTTCGACGCGGAATTGGCGTTGCCCACTGTGACAATTGCCGAGATTGCTTTCGGCATTCAAAAGATCAGGCCGGACCAGCGGGCCGAGCGTTTGGAACAGGGGCTGTCGGAATGGCGTCGTCGGTTTGCCGATCGAATGTTTGGTCTCACAGAAGAAGCCGCGCTCGCTTATGGTGAGATCATGGGGCAGGCGGCTCGTCAGGGGCACGCAATGTCAGCACCCGATGCAATGATCGCTGCAATAGCTCGCGTGAACGGTGGACGCTTGGCCACGCGCAATCTCAGGGATTTTGAAACGACAGGTCTCGTGCTCCTCAACCCGTGGGATTTTTAACCCGTTCGAGCGCGTGAGCCTTCGTCGCCTGCATTTCCGAGGCTCGTTGCCATGGAGAATACAAGCGTGGCGGGAAGGCGACAGCCTTTTCTCGGCGGCTTTCGAACTCTTTCTGGCCTCTATTTCGAGGCGGTTCTCACCGTTTTGCGACATGCACTGAGCGACTCGTGCGGTTCAAAGCATGCGAGCCGCCCGGCCACTGCGCCGCGTCGCGTTGTTGTAGTAACTCGACGCCTGCTGTACCGATCGATGTCGGGATTGTTCCATCGCCTCGGGGAGAGGAATCGCGCGGTTTGCGGCTTCGGTGAGATATCCCGACCGCAGCCCATGCGCGGAAAACTCCCCACTATCTAAACCCGCCATCTCCGCCCGCTGCTTGATGATAGCATTGACCGACTGTGGATCGAGCGCCCGACACGAAACCGTCCCCCAGCGCCCGATCGCCCGGAACACGCTCCCGCTCTCGATCCTGGCGGCGGTCATCCAGGCATCCAGCGCCTCGGCCGGCCGGCCGGTCAGATAGACGATATCGTCCTCTTCACCCGAACTGGTCTTGGTGCGGCCGAGATGAATGGCAAGAGAGGGGAGGGGAGGGCCGTCCGTAACCTCGATCGGGGCCTCGACGGTCAGCTGTTCGCATCGCAGCCCGGCGATCTCGCTGCGCCGGCGGCGGCCGGACGCAAACGCGACTATCAGGATCGCCCGGTCCCGCAGATCGCGCAGACTGTCGGCCGCGCAGATCACCAGGAGCAATGTTCGAGCGCAGCAAACGCCGCAAATGACCTCAAGTCGGGATGCGTTAGCTGAAAGGTCCCTCGTATCCGTACGTCAACTCCTACGCGAAAACATATCAACGATATGTGCCACTCGCTCTTTGCGGAACGCCGCCCTGATCCGACCATGGCGCTCAAGTTCCGCTAGACCATGGAGGGTAGCCCAGAAGGCCTCGGTCGCGACTTCAGCGTTTGCGCAAAATGGCTCAACGACCGCCATCATGGCTCCGAATGTATCGCGTAAGGACTGAGGCGTGTCTGACTTTGCAAACCGCAGACCGCTCGGAAGGACGAACATGGCTTCGTACAAAGCTGGCCGCTCAAAGGCGAAGTTCAGGTAGGCCATAGCAACGTCTTCCATTGCTTGCACTGCACTTGCGCCGCGGCGGACCGATGACCGCAGCACCGGCCCTAACTCCCCAAATCCTTCAAGAGCGACCGCCCCGACAATCGCGTCGCGGTTTTCGAAATGGGCGTACAGGACGGGCTGACTGTATTCGATCTCCTGAGCAAGTCGACGAACTGTCACCGAAGCCCATCCGTCTTTTTCCGCAAGCATTTTTGCCGCGCCGATGATCCGCTGCTCTCGCTCGGCTTTCTCCCGCTCTTTGCGTTCACTTATGCCCACTACTTCACCTTCCTTGGTTTCAAAGCATCATAGCGGCACAAATAAACTAGGGCAACGGTTGACAATCTAGCAGCGCTATAGTTATTCATGGTGCTATTGACGCCGCATCGCTCGCGGGTGTCACGCTAGGATTGTTCAATGTTCAACTTCATATCGCGGTCAGTCGGCAATGCGGCGACGCTCCTTGCCGCCGCCGCATTCCTTCTCGGTGCTGTCATCAACGCGTCCGGGCGCAAGGCTGTTCAAGAAGAATTCGTTCGTTACGGATTTCCATCGTGGTGGTGTTGGATCACCGCAATTTTGGAATTCCTGACGGCAGTTTTGCTGGTCTTGCGGCCAACCTTCGCCTTCGGCGTGGCGCTCGGAGCCTGCATCATGGTCGCCGCCATTATCGCGATCATTAGGGCCCGCGACTTCCGCCACATCCCGCCGCCATCGGTGTTCCTGCTGCTGCTCATCATCGCAGCTCTCGTCCAGTTCTCATTTTAGCTGCGCGGGAAACCGCCAGCTCAATCACAGCAACCACCAAATCCGAACCGCGCTGAACTCCATCGGCGAGGCGCATAACCACGGCATAGGAGCCACTCATGACCATCCCAAGCACCGTCATCGTCTACCACTCCGGCTACGGCCATACGCACCGGATGGCTGAAGCCGTCGCAGAAGGTGCTGGCGCAAAGCTCCTTGCGATTGACGCCGAGGGCAACCTTTCCGACGACGGATGGGCGGCGTTGGATGCCGCCGACGCCATCATCTTCGGCTCGCCGACTTACATGGGCGGACCGAGCTGGCAATTTAAGAAATTCGCCGATGCATCCTCAAAGCCGTGGTTTTCCGCCAAGTGGCAGGACAAGGTCTTTGGCGGTTTCACCAACAGCGCCAGTCTCAATGGCGATAAGCTAAACACGCTGCAATACTTTGTCCTTCTTTCCGGGCAGCATGGTGGCCTATGGGTGAGCCTGGGCATCAAACCATCGAACGTCAAAGAGTCTAAGCGCGACGACGCGAACCGCATGGGATCTTATATCGCACCGATGGCGCAGTCGGACGCTGACGCAGCCCCGGATGAAATGTCCTTGGGCGATCTCGAAACAGCGCGTCTCTATGGGGCGCGGGTCATGAGTGTCGCTCGGCAGTACAAATCAACGCAGGGTGAATAACAAGGATTGCCTGCCGACCTTGACGTTAAGGCGATATGGAAAGCCGAACAATCCCCTCCCGCACATTGAGCGCGGGAACTCGCTCCATGTCCAGCTGTCCGCTTCGGGCCGAAAGCACGGCCTACATCACCTCGCTGGGCCTACCACCGCCCTATGGCCAGCCTCCGTCAGTCACTGCAGACTTGAAGCCGCTGACCAACCTTCCACCGGCATGGCGAGCAGTGACATGGCCATCGCAGACCTTCTCTTTGGGCTGGCCTCCAAGACCGCACAACTCCATCCCAATGGTCACAGGGCTTTCGGCAATTCGAGCGTGGAACAATCCCCAAGGACCCTGATACCTTCTTACCAACGCAGATGACGCCACTATTAAAACTTCGCCCAGAAACTGAATACCAGCAGCTCGCCCGCGACATTATCGAGAGCCGAGGCTGGAAATCTCTACCGCCGAAAACAGGGCGCGCAAGAGAGAGGGCAATCGGCAGGTTGATGCTCCGTAGCCTCAATGACGGATGAGACCGAACCGATGCGCCTCATCCAGCAGGTTACGAACAGATGATGGCTGCCATTTGCGACCGCCGCGCGCCGGTCGCTCTCCCATCTGATCAAGCTGGCTGGCAATCTCGCGCAGCGACAGGCCGGGATCGGCAATGGCAATCGCTGCGACGAGCTTCATGAGGTGATCTTCTGGCGCGCGGCGTGGAGAGCGGACCAGTAGCTCGGGATCCGCGAGCTTTTCGCGGACCATGCGATGCACGGCGCGACGTAGCCTCTCCACCGTCCAATCATGGCCCCGACGATTGAGGACCCGCACGACATTATCCCAGCTGTGCTTCGGGCGAAGTTGCCGGACGGTAGGCAGCCAGGTCTGGGCAGAGGAGATCAGCTCGTCGATATAGAGTTTTTGCCGGGCCTTCGAGACCGCCTTGATGGCTTCCGGCCGCCGCTCACGAAGTCCAGGGTTCCCCGGTAGCTTGCCGCGGGCTTTTGCTGCTTTGATACCAGCTTTGGTTCGCTCAGCGATCAACGCGCGCTCGAGCTGCGCGACGGCACCAAGGACCTGCAGGGAAAACATGCCCTGTGGCGTGGACGTATCGATCAGATCGCGAATCGATCTAAAATGGACGCCGCGCTGCTCTAGATCTTCGACAATCTCCAGCAGGTGTCTCGCAGACCGGGCGAGGCGATCCAGCCCGACGACGACCAGCACGTCGCCGGCGGTGAGGTCGCCGAGCAGCCTTGTCAGGACTGGTCGCGCCCGTGACGCCCCTGAACCGTGCTCCTGAAATATCCTCTCACAGCCAACGGCACTCGGCTCGTCCATCTGTGCATCATGGACCTGATCGTCGGTCGAGACACGTGCATAACCTATAAGACGTTTTGGGGCCGACGGTGGATTGGCGGCTTGCCGTTTTGCCATGGTTTTCTCACGCGCTTTTCAGGTGCTTTGTACAGATAAGGAATGCGTGAGAAAATAACCCTTTGCAAGCGTGTTTGATGTGCCGGACAGCGGCTCACCAGACTCAAATCACAATTGCGGATAAGCAACGGGATCCTCCGGGCCGGCAAACGCGCGCCAGCGGCCCCCTGTGGCGGAAATTCAGAGCGGCGGTCCGGACCTGAGCAAGTTTGATGGCGCATACCGCTGATTGCTCCGCAAGACGGCAAAGCTCTGCGCGCGATGGCATGCGGGCATCTGCCATCTTGATGGCAGCACGCGATGAGCTGATATTTCCTGCAAAGGAGACCGTTCTCAATCCGGGCGAGCCTGATCCAGTCTTGGCTGCGACGACCGGGCAGGTGGCCTCGGAGGAACCGCGACCGACCTCGACCTACCGCGCCATCCGGTCTCGCCGCGCAGCGTCAGCAGCATGCCTTTGTCGAGGATTTCGATCCAGCCCGAAGAATCCTCAGTCTGATCGAGGCAGGTCTTCGGATGTCGGCAAGGGACGCTGCATCGATCGCCTCATGCTGCTCGTATGTCAGTTTGCGAGAAATCGTCGCCTTTGTAGAGTAGCGGTTCGCCGATGAGCGCCGCGAGCGCGTAGGAAAAGCAGTCGCCATAGTTCAGCGCTGCCGGATGGCGACCCTTGCCGTAGCGACGCCAGGCGCGGCGCGCCTGGTCGGCATGCTCCGCTTCAACGGCGACGATCTCAACGCCAACCTTGTGTAGCCATAGGTCCAGTTCGCTGCCGCCGGGCTCGCCAAGGCGGGCCTCGATGACCATCGCGGCTTCCAGCATGGTGGCGGCCGAGATCATGCGGACAGGATCGTCGGCAATTCGTTGCTCAAGGGACGCTGCGTCCGGCTCATTAAGGGCGATCGCCACGATAGCCGAGGTATCGATGACCATCAGTTTGGCAAGCCATTCTCGTCATAGCCGATGATCTCATCAGCGGAGCGGTTATCCAGGAGCGGCAAGGTACTCCAGCGCTGGCGGCTGGCGGCCATATCCTCCAGCAGCGCGGCCTTGCGAGCCTCGGAGCCTGTGCGGCGCAGACGTTCTTCAAGGGCACGGCGGGTGGCGATCGTGATCGTCTCGCCAGTGCGCTCTGCAAGGGCGCGGGCGAGCCGTTCGGTCTCGGGGTCTTTGATGCTAAGAGCCATTTGCCGGTTCCTCTATTCCTATTTTTCTATATTCTACCTAACTAGCATGTCTCGCCAGGAAATGCACGACAACGCGGACGCGAATTCTCGCGCAGCTGAACCTCGACCATGCGTCATTGCGAATGTCCGGACGGGCAAATCGCTTGTTCTCTCTATAAAGAGCAAACGCCCGATAATGTTGTATTATCAGATGGTTAAGTTGATTCATGGCCTTGCCAACTATATCGATCAAAGCAATCTTGCTGCTCGACCGCTGCGCCGCGTCGCGTTGTTGTAGTAACTCGACGCCTGCTGTACCGATCGATGTCGGGATTGTTCCATCGCCTCGGGGAGAGGAATCCCGCGGTTTGCGGCTTCGGTCAGGTATCCCGACCGCAGCCCATGCGCGGAAAACTCCCCCCTATCTAAACCCGCCATCTCCGCCCGCTGCTTGATGATAGCATTGACCGACTGCGGATCGAGCGCCCGACGCGAAACCGTCCCCCAGCGCCCGATCCCCCGAAACACGCTCCCGCTCTCGATCCTGGCGGCCGTCATCCAGGCATTCAGGGCGTCCACCGGCCGGCCGGTCAGGTAGACGACCTCATCCTGCTCGCCAGAGCTGGTCTTGGTGCGGCCGAGATGAATGGCGAGAGAGGGGAGGGGAGGGCCGTCCGTAACCTCGATCGGGGCCTCGACGGTCAGCTGTTCGCATCGCAGCCCGGCGATCTCGCTGCGCCGGCGGCCGCCGGACGCAAACGCGACCATCAGGATCGCCCGGTCGCGCAGATCGCGCAGACTGTCGGCCGCGCAGGTCGCCAGCAGTTTTGCCAGCACGTCGCCGGTGACCGCCTTGGCGCTCTTGCGAAGACGTTGTCTTGGCGCGGCTCGGATCGCCAGCCGAATGGCTGATTTGAGGGCAGGAGAGGCGAAGGCGCCGTCAAGACCGCGCCATTTGGTCAGCGTCGACCAGTTCGCCAGCCGGCGGCGCACCGTCGCCGGCGCGTGCGGACCGACGGATTTCAGAAATTTTTGGCGCCGAAGCTTTTCGTCGACGGCGGCCGGCATGCTGTGATCGGGATCGGCTGCACGCTTTTCAGGATCCCACAAATGATGGGCGACGAATTTCAACAGCAGCGCCTCGGGGGCCGGCCAGGGCAGTGACCTTCCTGTGGCCGCCAACCCCCAGGCCTCCAGATAGGCGAGATCCGAGGTCAGCGCCCGCAGCGTGTTGGCACCCATCCCCTCGTTGACAAGGTGGCGCAGCGTTTCGACATTTTTGTCGGTCAGCAGCTCGGCAAGCTCATCCCGCCGGTCGATCGGCAGCACCGAGGCGATCGTGTCAAGTTCGACGGAGCGCCGCTCGATACC
This sequence comes from Neorhizobium sp. SHOUNA12A, assembly GCF_023006505.1. GTDB lineage: Bacteria > Pseudomonadota > Alphaproteobacteria > Rhizobiales > Rhizobiaceae > Neorhizobium. Next base: position 7,886 of record NZ_JALBGV010000034.1, on the reverse strand, counting down.
GGATAGAGCGAGCTGTTTGCGGGTGTTCGCCATCAGGCCGTCTGGCCCTGCGGCCGCCAGCGTGCGATGACCTGTTCGATCTCGCTGCGATAGTCGTAGGGGTAGACGACATCCTCCGCGCGCGCCAGCCAGGCGAAGACGGTCGCCATATCTTCGGAAACCTCGCGATCGACATTGGCCAGATCGGTCAGATCAAAGCCGCCGTGAATGTCAGCGTTCCACCAGGCGAGCAGGAAGTTGGTCACCCGCCGGCCCTGGCCGGTATCCCCTTGCGCGATGTTGAGCAACTTTTCGAGGGCAAAGCGGACGCGGTCCTCCACGATTTTCCCTCCCTATTGCGACGACGACGGATGAAGTTTCAGGTCCGTCTGTCCGAAATCGTGGCCCTTGAACAACAGGGGCGCCTTGGCGATCGCGGCAACGGCGTATGCATAACAGTCGCCCATATTAAGGCTGGCTGAATGACGGCCCTTGCCGAACAAATCGAAAGCTTTCTCAGCGGCATAATAGTGCCGCTCGCCAAAAGCCACCGGGCTCACGTTTGGCAAGGCAACCAGCTGTGAAATGATGGTCGCGGCGTTGGGAAAATTCTTGCCGGCCAGTACCATGCGCGCTTCGACCAGGGTCGGCCACCCAATAACGATCTCCTCACGGGTAAGGAGCGCATGAAACTGTTCAGCTTCAGGCTCGCCCAGTGACGTGGCGACAATGACCGACGTATCGACGGCAATCATTTCGGCAAACCGTTTTCGTCGTAGAGATCATCGTGGGCGGAGGTCGTGCCGGGCGGCACAGACTTTCGGCCCTCGTGCATCAACTCCCAAAGCGTGTCCGCTGGCGTCTGTGCCGGTTTTTGCCGCAGTTCCTGGTCGTAACGTTCGAGAGCGATTTCGACGAGCTTGTTGATCGGCTGGCCCGTACGGCGCGCCAGCGCGTGGGCCAGGTCTCTGGCCTTGGTACTGCGCACGGAGAGCTGCGGTTCGGACATTGTGCTACCTCGTCGAAATCGTGCGGAAAACATAGGGATTAACGATGGAGATGGCAAGAGTTTCCCATAAGATGGCTGACCATCGATAACTATCGTTTATCGATGGTAGATATTAGTCCGCGAAAAGGATTTGTATTTGCAAATGGTCGCAAATCTCGACAATCCGTAGGTGTTGCAAGCGGCGACTATCCGCAAAGCAGGGCTCAACGAAAGCGGACGATTTAGCATTGGCGTTTGAGAACGGCTTTGGTTTGGCCTGGCCTAGTGGATCAGGAGAATTCAAGGTTACCTGGCCGGACGGTAGTGCTGGATTGAAACTGAGCAATAACAGGGGCAGAGATAATCGAGGGAGGTCGGTTTAATCGACAAAAGCAACGCGGGGAGAGGCGAGAGTTCGAGTCCGGAATCGAGATGGGATGCCTGGAATGGAAGCTCGACTTTCAAAAACTCAACTATTCGACAAAGGGTAGCGTTGACAAGGCGGCCGCGGCCAGGCCGTAGCACGTTATATAGTCATACTTGCGTCCTAATTTTGGGTCCCAATATCGACCATGCGCGAGCCAATGTCGAAAGTTGAAAGCACCCTTAAGCGCCGAGATGGTCGCCTTGTGCGCCGGTTCATGCACCTGCCATGCATCGAAGATGTCTCTGTCCAACGATGCCTTTGAGCCTTTCTCCTTGTGTATCTCCCTGAAAGCCCGAGAAAGATCGTCCTTCTGCTTTTCGTAGCATCGGGTAAGATAGTCGATACGGAAGGCAGCCTCTGTCGCGCCCAAGACGGTCAAGGCAGAAGAGCGGTCAAGCTCATCGAGACGTTCCTGCATCATCTCTGTGACTTCTGCCACGGTGTCCCCGGCAAACCGTGTTAAATAAAGTGGAGATGAAGGGCTGAAGTACAGGCGGAGAGCCTTCTCCATATCCGTATGCTGAAATGCATGCGCGGTGATATCGACGTTCTCACCGGAGAACGCCACCCTACTAACCATTGCTCACTTCCATCAAGACCTGGAAAAGACTATCCTGATTGAGTTCTGTCAGTTGTATGGCGGGGGGAGCACTCGCGATTTTCCATACAAGTTCACTCGGTTGGACTGTCTTAGGGGGCTTCTCAGGCTCTCCATCGATATGAATGTTGATCTGAATAAGATCACGAGAACTTCGCGCTCCCTTATCGGCGAGGATGAACCGAGACTGACCGGCGCTCCCTAAAACATCCACGCGTCCTTTTGCACCAATCAGCCTAGTTCCGATCGGTTTCAGCGTAACGATTTGCTTCCCGATTTCAATATGAAGTAGCCGAGCTTTATATGTCCCGATGTGCTCTTCGGTAAGATCGATCGGTGAGTAGGCAAGCCTAATCGTTCCACCCAGAATATAAGGATCTAAATCTCTGGCGACCTGCTCGTAAAGTTGGTCTAGGCGGACGAGCCATTCGTCCCGCACGTTGCCCCAATCGATAGCCGTTGCGACCGATTTATCCTTTTGCTGCTTTTGAACAAAGTCCGAAAACTCGTCTTGTGGCGCCGCCATAGCATCGTTCCTTGAAATTTCGTGTGAACATTGTAGCGATCCCGTTGGCCGATGTCAGCACCAGCTGTTGGAATCGCGGAACGTAGTATTCGTATAGCTGAAGTTGACTAAAGCCCTGAGGCCTTCGTCAAATTCACGCGGAAGCGATCCCGCCGCCGCTGATATTTACGGGTCATCTCTGCGGAAACATGGCCCAGCTGTTTCTGGACATAGCGTTCGTCGACCTCGGCAGAGGAGGCGAGCCCAGCGCGAAGGGAATGACCGGAGAACTTGAAGGCGCGCTCGATCTCACTGAGATCGCCGCGAACGCCTGCAGCCATTGCTGCCCTTTTTACAAGCCGAGCAACCCCCTTGTCGTTCAGCCGCTCCGACCCGACAGCCTTCCCTTGACCCGTCACCCGGCGAAAGAGGGGACCATGAGCCAGCTTGGCGAACTTGATCCAGGTCTCGATTGCGGCAACTGGGCAGGTCGCATCGGCTGAGCCGCGGCCGACCTCGACCTCTCGCCATCCTGTTTTGCCGCGCAGGGTGAGGAGCATGCCCTTGTCGAGAATCTCGATCCATCCGCGTCCGTCCTCGGTCTGGTTGGCCTTCAGATCAAGACCGACGATCTCGGAACGCCGAAGGCCGCCAGCAAATCCGATGAGCAACATGGCCCGATCCCGCAGGCCGCGCAGAGAGCCACGATCCAACGTCTCGAGCATGGCGACGATGTCTTCAGCCATAACTGCTTCCTTCTGGACGGGCGGCCTCGCGTGACTATTGCGAATGCCGGCCATCACGGTGGCGATGTGCCGGTCCTTGCGATCAAGCGAAAGACCCCGTTGGGCATAGTTCCAGGAGAGCGAGGAGAGGCGTCGTTCGATGGTCGAGACGGAGTTTGCTGTTGCGCCCCGTTCAGCCGTACCGGAAGCGCAGGCAGTAATATAGAGCCCAACGGTTTGCGGATGCGGGGGGAGGAGGGCCAGATTGGAGCGCCGGCACCACGCTGAAAAATGCTTCCAGTCAGCGGCGTAGGCCTTGCGGGTATTGGCGGAACTGGCGGCCTCGATATAGGTGCGTGCGCGGTCGCCAAGATCCTGCAGATGCGCCGGCAGGCCGGCGTCCATCTCCACGTGAGGGGAGGGAAACCCGCCCGACGCCTCCGGCACGGAAACATCATGCCCGGCCGCCGTGCTGAGAGACGGCGCTGCGGTCTTCTCGACGTGATTTTCGCTGTTTTGCTCGATGATTTGGGCCATTTCATATCTAATGACAAGAATGTCCGATAATGCAAGATTATCGGACGTTTTAGTTTCACGACATGCTGTGCGGTTTAGACCGAAAATGATGGCACATACTGCGCATCTGATCTATGCTTCGGCTCATGAGTTCGATTGCCACCATCCCGTCAACTGCAACCGCATGGTCATCACATCTGCCGGGATGGGCCTTGTCGCGCGGTCGCGAAATCGACGAACTTGATGCCGTCTTCGCCACAGGTATCGCCCTGAAATCGCTCGACGATCTGATCCGCGCGGAGCCACCGTGGATCGGCTGCTGGCGCGATCGCCTCGCGCTCAAATCGGCCGCTGTCGCCGCCCGGATGGGTGGAAGGGCAGAGGAGGAGGACGCGCTGCGCGACGCTGTTTTGCTGACCCCCGCAAACGGTGATCCGGGGCCGGCTGGAAGGCTGTATCTGGCCACGCGATTGCTCGCCCGTCGGTCCCAGATGCCGGGCACCCCGTTTGTCAAGGAACTGGCGACGTTGTTTTCTATCCGATGGGACGACGACCTTAAATCGGTCGCCGATCTCATCGATACGGCGATTCAGTCCGGGCGTGCGGCACCCCTCGCGGTGGCCGATCTGATATCGGCGATCGCGACCCTTCGCCCGGACGCTGAGGTTCTTGCCTTCGGGCTGGCCGAGGTGGTTCTGGCGCTAAAGCTGAGGTGGGCGAGGCCAGTACCGCTGCTGCTACCCGCGAGATTTGGCTCGGGATTCCGGACGATTGGCGGGCGAGGCCGGGCGAGCCGGCCTATCCGAAAGCAATCTGTCTGGCCCTTGTTGAGGGCGCTGAAACGGCGCTCCGCGCCGCCAGGCTCTTGGCCGTGACACCAAAACTTCGAACCAAGGGGGCCGAACCCGTTGTCCAGAAGCTGCTGAATGACGATGCCGTCTCGGCGACGTCACCCGGAGGTCAACTGTCGCGCTGGGCGGCGGGCCGCCTGTTTGATCGGCTCGTGGCTCTCGAGGCGGTGCGCGAACTGTCCGGCCGGCCTTCGTTTCGAATTTTTGGGTTATGACCATGCCCGGCTCACCCGCTGCTAAGCCATCGCGCCGGAAGACCAACCCCGCAGACGAACGTCGGTTCGATCGGGAGCTGGAGGATCTACCGGCTGAATTGCGCTGGCGGGAGTGGATGATGCGGGTCGAGGCTGTCATCTTTGCCTCGGCCGAGCCAGTCGGCCGTGAGACACTGGCGCGCGTCGTCGGTCGGGATTGCAGCATCGACCTGCGGATCGACGATCTCGTCGAGGAACTACGGGATCGGCCCTACGAACTGGTGTCCGTCGCTGGTGGCTGGCAGCACCGCACCCGGCCGCGCTTTGCCGACACGATCCGCGCATGCTCGGCGCGACGAGGGGAGGGGTCGCTACGCTCTCGGAATTCGAGGCAATGGTGCTGATGGCCGTGGGATATTTCCAGCCGATCACGCGCGGAGAGCTGTCGAAGATCTTCGGCAAGGAGGTCAGTCGCGATACCATCGGCAACCTGCGTGGCGCTGGTTTCGTTGGGTCCGGGCCGCGCAGCCCGACACTAGGCGCTCCATACACCTATGTGACTACGCGGCATTTTCTTTGTGCGTTCGGGATGGAGACATTGCGCGGCCTGCCGGATATGGAAGCGCTTGAGGATGCCGGATTGCTAAGCAGAAAAGCCGCAATGCGCGACGACCAAACTGATGAGGCGCACGAATCAATCGCTGAAGACGATGGCGATTGATCAGCGGATGCTAGACAGGCGCCGGATAGTTCAAACCAAAAACGGGCGTACAAGCGACCTAGCCGTTAACTCCGGTATCCGACGGGTAATGCAGCTGCGGTCGATGAACCGAAATGCACGGCCACGAAGCTAGTCCGCTCGGAAAACCGCAATATCCAAAGGCTACGAACGTCGGGACCGGCACCAAGATTTACGAATGCGTATTGCAGGACGTCGGGTTCAGCATGGTGGTATTGCATGGCTTCGATAGTCTCATGTGGAAGCGTATACGTCATCACGTCTGCGACGATCTCGTCGTCTCGTATCGCAGATTGTATGCCGTGAAAATGTGATAGCCCCCTGACAACCTTTCGCACAGTTCGAAGAATACGTTCGTCTCGTGCTGGGTAGATCTTGTAACGTTCGCTATGCTTGAGCGGTGATTGGCAGCTCTCAACTGGGCGCGATGAGCATCATGTTCCCAGAGCGTCATCGGCTCAAGGCAGCCATCTCGTCGCTCGACGGGTCGAAATGATCGGGTTTCCGGATGACGAACATAGATATGGCTGATATCACGGGGATCGTATCGAACCTCGAGTTTTCCGAGCCGGTCGCGATCTGGGACGGGGGAACCGAGCCAAGGCGCATAGTAATGCAAGGCAAACATGCTGAGGCCCTGAGGAGACAACTGCCGTGTCGTGCTGGGCAGAAACGACAAAGGCACTTGATCTAAATCGTCTGGTCGCTCGGGCAAACCCGGGCTACGGTTTCGCCACTCCGCGATTGGCACTTTCACCGTTTTGGAATTTTCTTGTTGGTTATGATCGAGGATTGCCAGCGCTACACAGCGCTCCAGCTCGGGAAAGCTTAGGCACCGGACGTCTTCAAAGCTGCCGGAGCTGGTCGAACTGGTGATGGCAAAGCCATTGGTGTCGGCCGGGATGGTGGCCAAGACGCTCGACTTCACGCCGCAGGCGGCGCGGCGGATAGTTTTGGAACTGGGGCTGAGCGAGATGACGGGGAGGGGGAGGTTTCGCGCGCGGGGAATCATTTAATGTTCGTCGGGGCGGTTAGCAGTGCTTCGCCGCTGCCACGACTTGGTTGAGTGTATTGTTCGAGCGTGTATATTGTGTGTTGATCAATAAACCTTAGGTCACGGAGTTCGCGGTGGTACCCAACGTTGCAAAGGAGCTAGGGTCAAAGCGGTATCTGAGTGCGCCTTACACAAGCTATGCATTAGTAGCGTCCATTATTTGGTCGGTGCGAGCCTTAGTTATGACAAACATACTTTCTCCTTTCTGGTTGATCGTTAGTCCTCTAACAGAGGATAGCTTTTTTCGGATTGCGGCCGCATTCTTTGTCGTTAATTTCGCATTTTTAATACTATGGGCCATACTTATTCCTCGGAAATATAGAGCGCGTAGTTCTTGTAATATCATATTTCTGCGTGGATTTCATGAAGAGGCCAGAGCAGATGTTCCGAACCGAGTTTTGCCGTGCATCGGCTGTTACGGTCGAATTATGTGGGCAAGGAATGTTATCGCAGAGGGCGCTCAAGATCAGCTCGGTAAGGTGTTGACGGATAGCCAATATCAAAAAATTTACGGAGAGACATGGCAGGTCGAAGTAACTGAGTTGATTAAAGAAGCTGATCTGGCAGTCATAGATTTTTCCGACCCACACGAGAGCTTAATGTGGGAGATCGGCGAGTGCTTGAAACGTCTACCAGTGGCGCGCATCATTCTGATCGTAGGACTGGGCCATAGTGCGCGGGAATACTACAAGGCGATCTGCCAACGCTATCCGGAGTTATGGAATATAACTTACCAGATCCCGGTCTATCCGTCCCGCTTCATCATCCCGCTAAACGTTTTGAAATGGTGGCTCTTTCAATTCGAGCGCCGCATGTATGCGTGTATGATGAAGCTAGCGGCTGACGATTTGAAGCCGAACAGTCCCTCATCGCAAACGCTCTCGGTGGAAGGCCGGAACAGATGAGAAGCGCGGCAATATTTGTGAAGGACGTGGTCTTAGCAGTTTTGTTTCTACCGCTATTTTTTTCCATTGGTCTCGTGATTGCGATTATATTCGGCCTAGTCGGCGGCGTGCCAAGTGCGTTCGTGAGTGCTTGGCCACTTCTGGAATACTATATCGATCGGTTCCTCTTACCTGTCCTCCCGACTTCGTGGATTGCCTGCACCATGCGTCGCGCAGACAAGTATCTAGATTTCTACTCAGACCCAAGCAGGCGGAGACGTGAGTGATCCAACGCTCCCACCTAAATTTTGGGAACTAGCAGGCTGTTGAAAAAGGCCTAGCCTGAGCGCTCCTCTCATGATTCATTGGTCCCGTCGAGATTGGGAATTGATGGATGCGCGGCGGCGACGTGAGATCGGGTGAACT
>NZ_JALBGV010000033.1 GCF_023006505.1 Neorhizobium sp. SHOUNA12A | reverse complement strand
AGATCCGCTGGAGGAATTTCTGGACTTCCGCTTCGTCGTATTCGCCCTGCTTCAGATGCTCTTTCAGGGCATCCTGGGCGAACTTGCGGTAATCCTCGTGCGAAAGCGCGCGGCGCGAAGGCGCAACCGGGCGGCATGGCGGCCAGGTCCGGCGGGGCGCCCGGAATGGTGATCAGCCGGTCGCGTCCATGGGCCAGTTCGACGCGGGCGCCGAGCAGCCCCTTGGTATAGGGGTGTTTCGGTTCGCGGATGATGTCGGCGACCCTGCCTTCTTCGACGATCCGCCCGGCATACATCACCGCGATCCGGTCCGCGACTTCCGCCGCAACGCCGATATCATGGGTGACGAAGATGACGGAGAGCCCGTATTCCTTCTGCAAATCGCGGATCAGCAGGAGGATCTGGATCTGGACCGTTGCATCGAGGGCCGTGGTCGGTTCGTCGGCGAGCAGGACCTTCGGATTGCAGGCGAGCGCCATGGCGATCATCGACCGCTGCAGCATGCCGCCGGACATTTCATGCGGATAGTTTTGCAGCCGACGCTCCGGGGAGGGGATCTTGACCTTCTGGAAGAGCGCAAGCGCGCGCGCCGCCGCTTGCGAGCGCGAGATGCCCTCATGCCGCATGATGGTTTCTTCTATCTGGCGGCCAAGCGTGTAGACCGGGTCGAGTGCCAGCCGCGGCTCCTGGAAGACCATCGAGGCGACGGCGCCGCGAAAGGCCCCGAGATCCCTGGCCGTCAATCCGGTCACATCGCGGCCGGCGACCGTCATCGAGCCTTCGATCGCCGTGCCTTTGGGGTGCAGGCGCAGCAGCGAGCGCATGGTGACGCTCTTGCCGGACCCGGATTCGCCAAGCAGCGCAACAACCTCACCCGGCTGGACCGAAAGGCTGACGCCGTTGACGGCCTTCACCGGTTTGCGGCCGCGATTGAAGGTCACGGAAAGATTGCGAATATCGATCATCGCGGCGGTTTGCATGGTCATGCCTCCATCAATGCCGGCGCACGGCTGTGGCGCGAGCCCGGTACGGACATCAGGCAAGCTGCGGACTGACTTTCGGAAACGCTGGCAAGCGGTGGCAAATTCTCGCTGCAGATGCTCTCGGCAAACGAACAGCGGGTATGGAACCGACAGCCTGACGGCGGATCGATCGGGTTCGGAGGATCGCCCGAGAGCGGCGGCTCCGAGGTTCTTTCGGACGGGTCCATCTTTGGCATCGAGGCGAGCAGCGCCGCGGAATAGGGGTGGCGGGTGTTTTCGAAGATCGCATCGCGGCTGCCGATCTCGGCCACCTTGCCGAGATACATGACCATCACCCGGTCGCACATGAAGCGCACGACGTTGAGGTCGTGGGAGATGAACAGGTAAGTCAGGCCGAAATCCCGCTTCAGGTCGAGGAGCAGGTTCAGGACCTGGGCTTCCACCGACTTGTCGAGCGCCGACACGGCTTCGTCGAGGATAATGAGCCGCGGTTCGATCGCGAGCGCGCGGGCGATGTTGACGCGTTGTCGCTGTCCGCCTGACAATTCGTGCGGATACCGGCCGGCAAAGCGCGAGGGCTCCAGCCCGACCCGATGCAGCAGGTCATGGGCCCTGGCGATCGCCTTGCTCGCGGCAATGCCATGCACGCGGGGCGCAAAGGCGATGGATTCTTCAATCGTCAGCCTGGGATTGAGGGAGGCATAGCTGTCCTGAAAGACCATCTGGACCTGGCGGCGGTAATCGGAAAGCGGCAGCGCGCCGCCAACCGTCTCACCGTCGAACAGGATATCGCCTCGATCGGGCAAGATGAGCTGCATCAGCAGCCGCGCCGTGGTGGACTTGCCGCAGCCGCTTTCTCCGACGACGCCCAGTGTCTCGCCCTTGAGGATATCGAAATCGACGCCATCGACGGCGCGGACGACCTTCTTCGGCTTCATGAAGCCGCTGCCCTTGACCGGGAAATGCTTGATCAGACCGCGCGCGGAGATCAGCGGTTGCGCGGGCCCGCCCCTTTCTCCGACGGGAAGATCGTAGGCGGGTTCTTCGACGATGCTGATCATGACTTCACGTCCATGGCTGTGCGCAGCCCGTCTGAGAAAAGGTTGAAGCAGATCGAGGTGATGAAGATCATCAGGCCAGGCAGGGCTGCCACGAACGGATTGTTGTAGATCGCCGTGCGAAGCGTGTTCAGCATCAGCCCCCATTCGGCATCCGGCGGCCTCACGCCGAGGCCAAGGAAGGAGAGGCCCGAGGCGAGGATCATCGAGACGGATATCAGGCTCGTGGCAAAAACGAAGATCGGGCCGAGCACGTTGCCGAGGATATGGACGCGGATGATCGTCATCGGCGGAGCGCCGGACGCCCGCGCCGCGTCCACGTAGTCGAGTTTGCGGACCTGGGTGGTGACGCTTTCGGCGACGCGGGCGATCTGCGGGATGAAGACGACGGTCAGCGAGACGAGCGCATTGGTGAGCCCGGAGCCGAGTGCGCCCGACAGCGCCACGGCCAGAAGGACCGACGGAAAAGCGTAGAAGACGTCGACCGTGCGCATGATCAGCGTGTTGACAATGCCGCCTGCATAACCGGCAACGATACCGATGGTCGAGCCGATGATGAAGGCGACCGGCACCGGGATGACGCCCATGATAAGCGAAAGCCGCGCCCCATAGATCAGCCGGGAGAGCATGTCGCGGCCGAGTTCGTCCGTGCCGAAGATATAGCCTTGCGTGCCGATCGGCTTGAGGCGGCGGATGACGCTGCCCTTGGAGGGATCGTAGGGCGCGATATAGGGCGCGAAAATCGCAATCAGCACGAGGATCATGAGAATGGCGAGGGCCGACATGGCGACCGGGTCGCGGGAGATGCGGCGCAGCACGCCGCTCCAGAAGCCGGGGGACTTGGTAATAGCGGCAGGGGAAGGGGCCGCGATGTCTGCGGTGACGACAGCCATGTGTCAGCTCCTCTGGATGCGGGGATCGATCGCGCTCTGCAGCACGTCGACGACGAGGTTGAGGAAAACGAAGAACATGGCGAGCACCAGGATCGTACCCTGCAGGATGGGCAGGTCGCGGGTGAAGATCGCGCCGTTGAGCAGGAAGCCGGTTCCGGGCCAGGAGAAAACCGTTTCGATCAGGATCGAGCCGCCGAGCAGGTAACCGAGCTGCAGTCCCATGACCGAGAGCGCGGTCGGCGCGGCGTTGCGCACCACATGGCGTAGGATCTGCGGTGTCATCAGCCCCTTGGCGGCGAGCGCCTGGGTAAAATCCTGGGAGAGGATATCGGCGACCAGCGAGCGGATGGTACGGGCGATGATGCCCATCGGGATGACTGACATGGTGACCGCGGGCAAGATGAGGAACTGCAGATAAGCCCAGCTTAAGGTTCGGCCCGCCGATCCCTCCGGTCCGCCGCCCATGGCCGGCAGCCAGCCGAGCGTGACAGAGAAGGCGATGACCAGCACCATGCCGAGCCAATAGTGGGGCACGCTGACGCCGAGCATCGAAACCGCCGATGCGAGGCGATCCACCCAGCTTCCGCGGAAGACACCGGCAAGGAAACCCAGGGAAGAACCCGCCACGAAGCCGATGATGGCGGCAGCGAGCGCGAGGATGATCGAATTGACAGATGCATCCAGGATCTCGTTCAGCACCGGCCGGCCGCTGGCGATCGAGTTGCCGAGGTCGCCCTGCAGCGCATGCCATGCCCAAAGGGCATATTGGACGGGAAGCGGCCGGTCGAGGCCATAGAAGCTGCGCATCTGTGTCTGCAGGTCGGCGGAGGCATCCGAAGGCAGAATGGCGGCAAGCGGATCGCCCGGCGCGATATGGATCAGCATGAAGCATACGATGCTCACGCCGATCGCGACGGGAATGACGTGCAGAAGCCGTTTCAGGGCATAGAGCAGCATGGTGTCCTCACCGGAAGAGGTTGATCGGGCATCATGAAAGGTGGCGCGCCGATCGAACGGCGCGCCACTGGCTCGAGATCAGGGATCCAGCGTGATCGTCGAGAAGTCCTGGAACCAGTTCTGTGCCTGCACGAAGCCCTTGACCTTGGCGGTCATGGCGCGGGGGTTGACGTCATGCGTCACCATCAGGAACAGCGCATCGTTCACGTATTTCTCGTGCACCTGCTGCATGACCTTGTCCTGTTCGACGGGATCGAAGGTGTTGCGCACCTTGTCGAACAGCGCATCCATATCCTTGTCGCAATAATAACCCCAGTTGGTGCCGGTTGGCGGGGCGAGCTTGCACTGCGACTGACGGATCATGGCGGTGAAGGGATCCTGGATGAAGTAGCTGTAATTGATCGCGGTGGCGCCTTTGGCGCTCGGATCCTTGGCGCCGGCGCGCCAGACGTTGATGACCGTATTCCAGTCCATCACCTCGTATTCGATATTGATGCCGACTTCGGCGAGCGTCTGCTGGATGTATTCGTTCATCTGCAGGGGCAGCATCTGGCCGGACCCGGAGGAGGAGATGATGACCTTGGTCTTCAGCGGCTTGTCGGGACCGTAACCCGCTTCCTTCATCAGCTTCTTGGCTTCCTCGACATTGTATTCCACCTTGAAGGTCGGCTTGCCGAACCACTGGTGGCCAGGCGGCATGTAGCCTTGCGCGGGAACGGAAAGGCCGCCGAGAAGCTCGTTGAGGCCATCGCGGTCAACGGCAAGGTTTGCGGCCTTGCGGACGCGGATATCGTTCCACGGCGAGCCTTCGACACGCGACAGATGCCAGGTCCAGTTATGCGGATAGGAATTGGTGATGATCTTGAAGCCGGCCTCCTTCAGCGATTTCACCGAATCCGGAGCGGGCGCCTCGATCCAGTCGACCTGGCCGGAGCGAATTGCGGCTACGCGGGTGTTCGGCTCGGGTAGCGGGATCAGGACGAGCTTGTCGAGCTTGGGAACACGCGCCTTGTCCCAGTAATCCTTGTTGGGCGTTAGCTCGGCCCGTTCGCGCGGCGTAAAGCCGCTTTCCATCTTCCATGGGCCGGTGCCCGACGGCTTCTGGGCAACCGCATCCCAGCTCTTGCCCTGCTTTTCCCAATTCATCGGTGAAGAGATCAGAACCCAGCTGATCTGGTAGGGAAGTGTCGCGTCCGGCGTGTTGGTGACGATCTCGACGGTCTGCGGATCGATTGCCTTATAAGAGACAACCGCCGGAATACGCGACTTGCCCTGGGCCGCCTGGCGTTTGTCGAACTGCGGTGCGTCCGTCTTCAGAAGCTTGTCGAGGTTCCAGACGACGGCATCCGCATCGAAGGCGCTGCCATCATGGAATTTGACGCCGTCGCGCAGCTTGAAGACCCATTTGGTCTTGTCGGTCGGATCGACCTGCCAGGACGTTGCAAGGCTCGGAATGAGGGAGGATGGTTTGTCGGCCTTTGAAAGGTCCCACTCGATCAACGAATTGTAGACCGTATAACCCATGAAGCGCTGACCTTCACCGCCCTGGTCGGTCTGGCCGGTGGTGAGCGGGATGTCGGAAGCGGTCATGCCGATGCGCAGCGTTCCAGCCGCCAATGCGGGGGTCGCGGCGGCTGCAAGGAGTGCTGCCGCGGTCGCGCCGAATATCGTCGTCATCCGCAGGTTCTGGAAAATGCCGATGCCGTGCCGGCGAGTTGATGAAGTTCTGGTCATGCAGTTCCCTCTTTTTATTGAAGTCGCCGGATTTTCACCCAGTCGGCAAAGGAGAAGCAGATTTCATGCCAATTGCTGTGAAACTGAAATTTCATGCTTTGCGCCAAGTGAATAGCGCAAAACAGGCGAGATCAATTTCGGAATGCAGGCCGCTCGTGCCGAATTCTGTGGCGGGAATGCCGGGCGTCTGCCGAAAAATACCGCGGACTGGATAAAATCGACGTGCTCGGCCTCGGCGCATGGCGTGCGGGTCTTGGGCTCAACAGAGGCGATACTCAATTCGATGGAATTCTTGAAAAGGAAATCTATTGCGCGCCCGACACACAATCATGACGCTCTTGCAATCTTCCACGGTTGGAGTAATTTTTCAGAAAGCGCATCCTTAATGCGCTTCTATGTTCTTTTTGCATAATTGACTTGGGGCACGAGAATGCAGGATCGAAATCGACCCGCCGATCTTGAGGCGCTTGAAGCGCGTCTGGCCCTGGATCTGCTTTGGTTGAACCAGCCGCCGAAGGCCTGGGTGCCGCCCCGGGACGTCGAAGGCTCGCGGGTTCTCGATGTTGCGGTGGTCGGGGCGGGTCTGTGCGGATTGGTCACTCTGGCGGCACTGAAAAAGGTCGGGATATCGAATGCGCGGGCCTTTGACCGTAGTCCGCAAGGGTTCGAAGGGCCGTGGGTGACCTATGCGCGCATGGAAACCCTGCGGACGCGCAAGGATGCCGTCGGTCCGGCTCTTGGCATTCCGTCGCTGACGTTCCGGGCCTGGTTCGAGGCGCAATACGGCGCTCAGGCCTATCTCGACATGGGGCTTATCCCGCGTCCGATGTGGATGGAATACCTTGTTTGGTATCGCCGGGTGCTTGGTCTTGATGTGGCCAACGAGACGGCGTTTGCCGGTCTGGAATTTCGCGAGGACGGGCTCCTGGCACTGCAGCTGGAAACCGCTGGGCAGACGCAGAAGGTGCTCGCCCGCCGAGTCGTGCTGGCGACCGGTCTCGACGGCTTGGGCGCACCCGCCCAGCCGGAGGTCGCGGGCAGGGTTTCGCCGCGCTTCGTGAAGCACGGGGCCGACCTCATCGACATGACCGCGCTGAGGGGCAAGCGGGTTGCGATAGTCGGGGCCGGTGCCTCGGCCATGGACAATGCGGCCGCCGCTCTGGAGGCCGGTGCGGCGCGTGTCGATATCTTCGTTCGCCGTGCGGATATTCCTCGCATCGACAAGTTCACGGGTGTCGGCAGCCAGGGAATGACGCATGGTTATCTCGGCCTGCCCGATGCGGACAAATGGACCTATATGGTGGCTGGCGAGCGGGCGCAGATCCCGCCGCCCCGTCACAGCGTGCAACGTGTCTCGCGGCACCCGAACGCCTTTTTTCACATCGCAAGTCCAGTGGACGATCTCGTCGAGATGGGCGATGGCGTCGAGGTCGTGACACCGAAGGGCCGTTACGCCGCCGACCTGGTGATTTTCGCCACCGGCTTTTCGGTCGATTTCGGCAAGCGTCCGGAATTTGCGGCGCTACGGGATAGGATCCTGCTCTGGCAGGACGTCTACACCCCTCCTGCCGGCTGGGAACATGCCGGCATCGGCGCCACCCCCTATCTCGGCCCGGCTTTCGAGTTCCGGCCCAGACCCGATCTCGACACCGCGACAGCGGATGCGGTCTCCCGGATCTCCTGCTTCGCCTACCCCGCGGTCCCGTCACACGGCAAGATCACGAGCGGCATTCCTTCCATCAGCGAGGGGGCAACGCGACTTGCGACAGGACTTGCCCGCTCGTTGTTTGTCGAAGACCGGGCCTACCACCTCGATCGCTTTCTCGGGTTCGATACGCCGGAGCTTCTTGGCGACGAATGGACAGACGCAGACCTCGAAGAGGAAATGAACCGTGCCAATGGATGACCAAGTCCCGCAGTTGCAGATTTTCTACGGCATCTCGTCGCCCTGGGCATATTTCGGGGCACAGAAGGCGATTGCCGTCGCCGGCGACAACGGCGCTCACGTGCGTCTGCGCCCGATCCGCATCATCGAGGCCAATGGTGGCATACCGTTGCGCAGGCGGCCGGACGCGCGTCAGCTCTATCACGAGGTCGAATTGCGCCGCTGGCGGGAATATCTCGGCATTCCGCTCAACCTGAAACCGAAATTTTATCCCTGCCGCACGATCGAACCGGCTGCGCAAGCGGTGATCGCGCTCCAGAAAGCCGGCCTCGACGCCATCTCGTTTTCCTTCGCTGTCCAGCGGGCGCTGTGGGCCGAAGAGCGCGATATTGCCGATACCGACACACTGCGCACTATCGCTCGTGCGACGGCCGGCGAAGAAGCTTCCACATTGGTGGTTGATCCACAGCCGGAAACGATCGTCGATGAGTGGCAGGAAAACCTTGCCGAGGCCGAGCGGCTCGGCATTTTCGGAACGCCGACCTATGTCGTCGGCACCGAATTGTTCTGGGGCCAGGACCGCCTCGATTTCGTCGACCGGGCCCTGAAAGCCGGCCGAAAAACGACTGAAGCACTGAAGGAGCCTGCGTGATGCCCGACACCGAAAACCTGAGCGCGAAGAAGCTGCACGAAGATGCGATCATCGTCGATGGCCTGCAGACCTGCCAGTGGAGCCGGTCGATCTTCGAGGAAATGCGGGCAGGGGGCCTGACGGCCGTCAACGTCTCGTCGCTGCTCTGGGAGAATTTTCGCGAAGGCATCGCCTATGTTTCGGAATGGAAGCGCTTCCTGCGCGAGAACGACGACATTCTCCGTCCGGTTCGCAGCGTCGCCGATATCCATGCCGCCAAGGCGGAAAACAAGACCGGCATCATCATCGGCTGGCAGAACACGTCGCCGCTCGAAGACAAGCTCGACTACGTGGAAATCTTCAAAGATCTCGGGGTCGGGATCATGCAACTCACCTACAATACCCAGAACTATTCGGGTGCCGGTTACCTGGAGGAGGTCGACAGCGGCCTCACCGGTTTCGGCAAGGAAGTTCTGGCGGAGATGAACCGGGTCGGAGTCCTCTGCGACCTCAGCCACGTAGGCGACAAGACGACCGCGGACGTCATCGCGCAGTCGAAGAGCCCGGTCTGCATCTCCCACATCCTGCCGAGGGCGCTAAAGGACGTGAAGCGCAACAAGCCGGACGAACTCTTTATTGCCTGCGCGCAAAAGGGTGGCATTATCGGCGTCAGCCTTTTTGGGCCCGGCCTTGCTGCCGGCAATGATGCCACCGTCGAGGACTACCTCGATGCCATGGCCTATATCATCGACCTGGTCGGCGAAGACCATGTCGGCATCGGCACCGACTTTTCACTCGATCGCCCACGTCCCGGACCCTGGCTGCTCTGGGCCAACAAGGACAAGGGCACGGCCCGCACGCTCACCGAGTTCGGCTCGGTCAAGATTTCCAAACCGAAGGGGATCGAGCGGATGACCGAGTTGCCGAACCTGACCGCCCGCATGCTTGCCCGCGGCTGGAGCGAGGATCTGGTGCTGAAGCTGCTCGGAAAGAACTGGCTGCGTGTCCTCGGCAAGGCCTGGGCGCCAACCGCGTGACGAAGCCGGCGGAGGGACGAAAACTGCAGCGCACGGAGAGTGGTTCGCGTTTGCGCGCCCAATGAATTGCAAGTTGATAGATGGCAAGCCTTGGCTAAAACTGGAGAGACGGACATGACAACATGCATGGAGAATAGGATTTCAGGGAACGGGATTTCACGGATCTTGCTCCGCGCTGGCGCGGCTGTCGCCGGGATGCTGGCGCTTCTGGGCACGGCTCAGGCACAGGACGCCTCGACCAAAGGCACCGTCAACATCGTCGGCTTTTCCGGCGTGTTCGCGGACAACTACCAGAAGTTCATCATCGACCCCTTCAAGGCCAAATATCCCGGCATCGACGTCACCTATCAGCAGAGCAAGAACTCCGCGGAGACCCTGGCTCTGTTGACCCTGCAGCGCGCTGATCCGAAGATCGACATCGCGTTGATCGACGTTGCCGTCGCTATCAAGGCCAGCAAGGATGGCATTTTTGCCAAGCTCGACCCCGCCAAGGTCAAGGTGCTCGACGAGATGCCCGCCTGGGCTCGTCTCGACGGTGACAAGGCTGTCGCGTTTTCGCAGGACAACCTGGCGATCCTCTACAATACCGATACCGTCAAGCAGCCGCCGACCAGCTGGAACGACCTGACCGACCCCAAATACAAGGGCAAGATAGCCGCAAAGCTTGGCGATACGCGCGGTGTCATCCTGCTGCCGATTCTCGACAAGCTGGCAGGTGCCGACTACAAGCAGAGCATCGACCCGGCTCTCGCCCTTCTGAAGAAGATCGCGCCGAACGTCTCGACCTGGGAGCCGGCTCCGGACTGCTATGCGGTGATCCAGAGCGGCGAAGTTGATCTGTCGATCTGCTGGAACGGCCGTGCGCAGTACCTGCATGACACTCAGGGCGGCAAGATCGGCGTCGCAGCCCCGAAGGAAGGTTCGATCGGCCAGACCAACACGATTGGCCTTGTCGAAAATTCCAAGAACGCCGCGGCGGCCCAGCTCTTCATCAACTATGCGCTCGGCACCGAAGCGCAGGCGGCGTTCGCGGAGAAGAGCTTCTATGGTCCGGTCAATACCAAGGTGAACCTGGCGGATGCCGTGGCTGCCCGCATCTATGGCTCGAAGGAAGCGCAGGCTGCGCAGATGTCGCTCGACTGGAATTTCGTCGCCGAGAAATACTCGACCTGGATCCAACGCATCAACCGCGAAGTCATCGCGCTCAACTGATCCAACTTGGGAAATCTGGCCGTCATGGCTGATCATCACGTCGTCATCGACAATCTCGTGAAGACCTATCCAGGCGCCCAAAAGCCTTCCGTGGATCACGTCAGCTTCTCGCTGCCGCGCGGCGAGATGCTGGCCCTCTTGGGCCCGTCGGGCTGCGGCAAGACAACGATCCTGCGCATGATCGCAGGCCTGATCGCCCCGACTTCGGGGGCGATCAGGCTGGAGGGCAAGGACGTGTCGTCGATTGCCGTCTACAAGCGCAACATGGGCATGGTCTTTCAGGCCTATGCCCTGTTTCCCCATATGACGGTCGCCCAGAACATCTCGTTCGGCCTTGAAATGCGCAAGGTCGGCCGCGCCGAACGGGAGGAGCGTGTCCGCAAGGCGCTCGATCTCGTCAAGCTGACCGGGCTTGGCGACCGCAAGGTCAGCCAGCTATCCGGCGGTCAGCAGCAGCGCGCAGCGATCGCCCGCTCGCTGGTGATCGAGCCGGAACTTCTGCTTTTGGACGAACCGCTTTCCAATCTCGATGCCAAACTTCGCGACGAGATGCGCGATGAGATCCGCGATATCCAGGCGCGCACGGGCGTCACGGCGATCTTCGTCACCCATGATCAGGACGAGGCCCTGTCCATGGCAGACCGCCTGGCGGTCATGTCCGCCGGGCGCCTGGAACAGGTCGGTACGCCGCGCGAGATTTTCGACCGGCCTCAGACAGAGTTCGTCGCGTCCTTCATCGGAGCCGGGACCTTCTTCGAAGGCCAGGTGGCCGAACCCGGCCTTGCCGTGGTCGAAGGGCTGAAGTCGCTGCGTTTCGTCGGTGAAGCGCCGGTTGGATCAACGGTCAAGCTGATGATACGGCCGCACAGGCTGGTCCTTGCCGACAGTGCCGGCCAGCCGAACAGTTTTACCGGGACCGTGGAGCACATCGTCTATCGCGGCCAGATCCTGACGCTGAACATCCGCTGCGGGGGCAGACTGCTGCAGGCGGATCTTCCCACCCACGCCGGCGTATTGCCCGAGAAAGGCGACGAGGTGACGCTCGCCGTCGCCGCGCAAGACGTTACCCTGGTCGGGCAGGTGGCGCCATGAGCGCCGCCGCCCTTCCGGCCGCCGAGACATCACCGGCAAACGCGTCGCGCGGGATATTGCTGATGTTGCTATTGCCGGGGCTCATCGCTCTGGTGATCACCTTCCTGCTGCCGCTGATATGGCTTCTCCGCGCCTCCTTCGCGTCCTCGACGATGGGTGCGCTCAGTGGCGGAGACTGGACGGTACAATCCTATTCGACGGTGCTGTTCGACCCGTTCTACTGGCGGGTGGCCTGGAACACGCTGGTGCTCGGCTTCAACGTGGCGATTTTTGCGGTGATCCTGTCCTATCCGATCGCGCTGTTCCTGGCGCGCACGGAAAGCCGCTTTCGCGGTGTCCTGACGGCACTTGCCGTCGCGCCGCTGCTGACATCGTCGGTCGTCAGAACCTATGGCTGGATGGTCATCCTCGGAGACCGTGGCGTGATCAACAGCACGCTCCAGTCTCTTTCACTGACGGGCGGGGTCATCCGGCTCACCAACAACAGCCTCGGTGCCACTGTCGCGCTGATTGAAATCCTGATGCCCTATGCCATCCTCGCGATGCTCAGCGGTTTCGGGCGGTTGAACACACAACTCGAGGAGGCCGCCGCCATGCTCGGGGCGAACCGCTTGAGGGTCTTCACGCGCATCATCCTGCCGCTCAGCGCCCCCGGCGTGCTCACTGCAGCGCTTCTGGTCTTCGTGCTGGCGATCTCCTCTTTCGTCACGCCGCGGCTGATGGGCGGCGGCCGCGTCTTCGTGCTCGGCACCGAAGTCTTCAACGAGGCGACGGTCACGCTCAACTGGCCGTTGGCGGCAGCCCTGTCGGTCATGCTGCTGATCCTGTTCAGCAGCATCATCCTGCTTTACCAGCGCGCCCTGCGCGCATTGGAGACGTGAGGAGCCATGCAGAGCAATCCACTCCTCGGCCGGTTCGCCTGGAATACGCTGATCGCGCTGCTTTACCTGTTCCTGCTGGCGCCGATCATCGTTGTCTTCATCATCTCCTTCGATACACGCCAGTATCTCGCCTTCCCGCCGGAGAGCTTCTCCTTCGGCTCCTATGTGAAGGTTTTCCAGAACGTCAAGTTCATCTCGGCCTTCTGGCGTAGCCTCATCATCGGCGCGATTGTCGGTTTGGTCGCGGTGTCTGCCGGAATGCTGCTGTCCTTGTCGCTGGTGCGGCACCATTTCCGTGGCAAGGCGGCGGTGAACTTCCTCATCCTCGCACCATTTCTCGTGCCGCATATCGTTCTTGCGGTTGGCATCATGCTGGTGATCGCGCCGCTCGGCCTGCTGGATAGCTATCCGGGCATCGTGCTTGCTCATCTCGGCATCACGATCCCCTACACCGTCAGAACCATCACCATGAGCCTGATGGCCGTGGATACCCGTATCGAGGAAGCGGCGCTCGTCCATGGTGCATCGCCGCGCATGGTGTTCTGGCGCATAACCCTGCCGCTGGTGCGGCCCGGCCTCATTGCGGGCGGCGTGATTGCCTTCCTCATCTCCTTCGACGAAGCGACGATCTCGCTCTTCATCGTGTCGGTCAAGGCTTCGACGCTGCCGACGGAAATCTACCATTATCTCGAATATTCCACCGATCCGCAGATCGCCGCCCTCTCTGTCGTCCTGATCCTGATCTCGGTCGGGGTCGTGATGGTGGTCGAAAAGCTGATTGGCCTGCGCAAGGCGCTCTGACATGCTCGTTGAGACAACTGCCGGCACCATCGAGGGTTTTAACGAGAACGGCTACGCCGTCTTTCTCGGGATTCCCTACGCGGCGCCGATCACACCCGAACGGCGGTTCGCCGCGCCGCAGCCGGTTTCACCCTGGTCCGGGATCCGGTCCGCCAAAGCGCTCAGCGAGGTGTGCCCGCAGATCCCGACCTATGGTCCCGTGGGAAAGGCGGCGGCATCGACGCTGGAATTCGGCGCCGACTTTCTGACGGTCAACATCCGCACGCCGTCCGTCACCGGCTCGGCACCGGTTCTGGTCTGGATTCACGGAGGCGGTTACGCTGTCGGTTCGGCCAATGAGGCAGTGCTGCAAAGTGGCGCATTCGCCGCCAGTGGCCTTGTCGAGGTGACCGTCAACTATCGGCTTGGGGCGCTCGGCTTTCTGCATCTGAACGACGGTTCGCCGGACAATCGCGGGCTTCTGGATCAGATCGCGGCACTGGAATGGGTCCGCGACAACATCTCCGCCTTCGGAGGGGATCCGAAGCAGGTCACGTTTGCGGGTCGTTCGGCGGGGGGCTTTTCGATCGCGGCGGTCATGGCGATGCCGGCTGCCGACGGGCTGTTTTGCAAAGCAATGCTGCAGAGCGGCGCAAGCACCGGCGTCTCGACGATAGACGATGCCCAGAAGCTCAACAGGCGCATGCTGGACTATCTAAACGTGACCGAAGCGGAACTCGCAGCCGTGCCCTTCGAGAAACTGCTCATTGCCCAGCGCGACCTCTGCAATCAGTCCTACGAAAAGCATGATTTCGAGCGGGATGGCTCGGCCTCGATGCTGGGAGTGCCTTTCGTTCCGGTTGTCGATGGAGTCTCGCTTCCCGACCATCCGGAAGACGCAGCCGCGCGCGAAAAGACCGCCGGCGTCCCGATGATGATCGGCTGCACGACGGGCGAATACGTCACGCACGCGACAGCGCAGCCGGAAATGGATTTCGAACTCGCTGCCCGGCTGCTGCATCAGCGCGTTCTGCCTTTGGGACTGACTGGCGTCGAGGTCGTCCGGCGATATTGCGAAGCTCTTCCGCAGCATACGGCACGCGGCATCTGGAGGGCCGTCGGCGGCGACCTGGTATTCCAGAATCCTGCCACCAGGTTCGCGCGCCTCCATGCCGTGCATCAGCCGGTCTATAAATATCTCTATGGTCCAGTCGAGCCGGACGAGCTTGGCGCGCCACATGGTGCGGAGGTCGGCGAGGTCTGGTATCGCCAGGGGATGGACGTCAGTCATCTGCCGGCC
Source organism: Neorhizobium sp. SHOUNA12A (assembly GCF_023006505.1). Lineage (GTDB taxonomy): Bacteria > Pseudomonadota > Alphaproteobacteria > Rhizobiales > Rhizobiaceae > Neorhizobium. Next base: position 46,574 of record NZ_JALBGV010000033.1, on the reverse strand, counting down.
CGCCAATCCGTCAAAGACAGGACCTTCGCGACAGCGGTTCACGACGTCTGGGTTTCGTTTATTTGCGACGCGGCGCCTGAGACGCCTGCAGGCAGGTGGCCGCGTTATTCCGGCGCCAATCCACAGGTCCTGCACATGGAGAAGGGCGTATTCCGCCTCTCGATCGATCCCTTCGACGGCCGAACGGCGCTTTGGGAAAGGCCGCCAGCCTGACCCGGTTTCTTTGGGGCGAGCCTGCCCCTTTATGGACTTTCATTTTGATCATGGAGATTGCTGATCTTGTCCAATCCACCTCTAGCTTCCGCTGAGCAAATCGACCTATGGGTATTATCGGGCAATCCGAGCCGGTCTGGGAAGACATCCAGCCGGCTTGCAACAATTGCTGCGCTCTGCGGTCTTGCCGAATTCAGGATTTTGGATGCCCCCTGACTATCTGGATACGAAACAGCTCGAGGCGTTCGTTGCCGTGATCTCGATCGGCAGCATGACCGGCGCTGCCAAGGCGCTGGGCAAGTCGCAGCCGGTGATTACCCGGCTCATACAAGATCTTGAGCAGGAACTCGGATTTCCGATCCTGCATCGCAACGGTCCGCGGATAGCGCCGACGGAGCATGGCGTGGCCTTCTTCGCTCAGGCGGAGCTGTTCTTGAGCGGATTGCGCACGATCAGCGAACGTGCCCGGTCGATCGCGACTGCGCGGGCGACGCCCATCGAAGTGGCGTCGATCCCGGCCATCGCCGCGAGCATCGTCCCGCTCGCGCTCAGCGACTTACCCGCGGATCAGTTTCCGGATCATGTCCACCTTCGAAGCACGTCGGCCGAAAACGTCGTGCAGGCGGTCGTGGCGCGAACTGCTGATATCGGCATCGCAAGCCTTCCGCTGGATAATCCCGGGGTGGATGTGCATTGGGTGGGCGAAGTGCCCTGTGTTGCGGTGGTCGCCGCAAACGATCCCCTGGCCGGTCTCGATCTGCTTTCCGCGGAAAACCTGAAAGGCCGCCGGCTGATCGCTTCCGCCAACCCCTATCGGCTGAGGATGAGGATCGACAAGGCGCTTGCGGAGCAGTCGATCGAAACGGGTGGAATTATCGACAGCAATGCGACCTATGTCTCGCTCGCGTTGGCTCGATCGGGACTTGGCGTGGCGATCGTCGAGTCCCTTACCCTCACGGGCCTCCCGGTTAAGGATGTGGTGATCCTGCCGCTCGCCTTCCACATTCCGTTCTACTGGGGCGTCATCACGGCAACCGGCGTACCGCTGCCTGCGACTGTCGAACGGCTGATCTTGTCGATCGAACGCAGGGCAATGGACGTGCCGCATTTTCGCAAGCTCAAAGGGATGCCACCCGTTTAAGGCTGATACTGATTTGGTGCTGAAGCTTCGCCTTCAGAATGTCCCGTTCAAGACGATGCCGCAAACAAATTCAGGAGATTTGATACCGAGGTCGACTGGGAGAGATCCAAGAGATTGTCGTAGAGATCATCGGTTGCATGTCCGGAGCCCCAATAAACGCAATCGAAGAATTTGCTTCGTCGCTGGTCGGCATCGAGGGGAACCTCGATCGATCCCTTGGCATGAAGCCGTTGGCTCTTAAGACCCGTACCGTCCGGCAATGTCACAGTCAGCACATGCGGAAGACGATCATGACCGTGCTCCTCGCTTGAGGTGTAGGAATGCATCTCGATCCGCGGCATCAGTGCAAGGACGTCGGCCTGTCGAAGGACGGCGGGGGTGAAGTCCGCCAGGCTGAGCGTGTCCTGCAACATCGCCCTTGCAAGGCAATACGGCATCGAGAAGCGGGCCTGCATTTCGTTCTCTGGCCGCGGATAGGCAAGATTGCGGGCGGCCGAAATCCCGACTTTGACGTCGATACGGTCGATATCACCGGCGCTCAGCCGATGTTCCTGTTTCAGGTCGAAAAGTGCGTCGATTGCCCGATGCGTCGAGGCGCAGCAGGGATGGCGCTTGGTGACAAGACCGCGGGTTTCAATGACATGGGCTTCATCCAGCCGCCAGTCCGCCCAACCTCGCGCTTCGCCGCCGCCAAAAAGATCCAAAAAACCCTGCGGTCGCTCGAGGATGTCGAGCCGGCCGCCGCTGCCTGACATTGCCAGCAAGGCGGCTTCGACTGCATTGCGTGCTGCAATTCCGGCATGCAGCGGTTTGGCCAGGGTACCGAACTGGCCTTTGGGGCCGGATGCCATCGAGGTGGCCAGGCTCATGGCCTGCGCCGTTTCCTCGATGTTGGCGCCAAGCAGGCGCGCGACGCCGGCGGCCGTTCCGATCGCGCCGACCGTGGAAGTGCCATGCCAGCCTCTGTTGTAATGGGAGGGATTGACCCCAAAACCGACCGCGGCCTGGGCCTCGAGCCCGGTCAGATAGGCTTCCAGAAACTGCTTGCCGCTGATCGGGCGCTGCGGATGGAGGGTGGCAAGCAGGGCCGGCACCAGAACTGCGGACGCATGAGCCCGGGCGGGATGAAAATTATCATCGAAATCGAGGGCATGGGCCGCCGTGCCGTTCACAAGTGCCGCCACCGAGGGCGATGCGTGTCCGCCTGTGACAAGCCATCCGGAACCGCCGCCGGATATCTCACTGCCGAATGCCGTGGTAACTGCCGCTACGCTTGGATCCTTGGTGCCCGCGATCATGCATCCGAGCGTGTCGATGACCGCATCGCGGGCGCGCTCCATGGCAAGAGATGAAAACTCCGTCCGCGCTGAAAGCTGCCGGGCGATATCGAGGAGGATCGTGGTCATTGACGAATGTCTTTCGCTGCGCTTGTTACACGGGCGAAAGTGTTCGACTTCGTTGAAGGCCGCAATCTTATGCGGTTTTCGAATAAGTCTATCGAAGGAAGGGGTTCTCCATGGTGAAGGCGGGGATCAGCCTCAAGCATATCGAGGCCTATGACGCGATCGCCGCCACCGGCTCGACGGTTGCCGCAGCATTGGAGCTCGGCATTTCGCAATCGAATGCCAGCCGGCTCCTGCAGCAGCTGGAGGATTATCTCGGCGTTCGCCTGTTCGAGCGTGACAAGAACCGCCTGGCGCCGACGCGCGAAGGCCTGCAGCTCGGGCCGGAAATCCGCGCCATTGCCGATCGCCTGCGTGTGCTTAAAACGGCGGCCATCGAATTGGAGAACGGGCGCTCCCGCGACATGCTACTGAGGCTTGCTTTTCCGGCCAGTCTGTCGTCGAACCGGATACCTAAAATGATCCGAGATTTTCTTGCGGCCAACGGCCCGATGCGGGTGGAACTGGCCTCCGGCAATTATCTGGCGCTCGAACGCATGGTTGCCGATGGCGAAGCCGATATCGGTTTCGCGCGCCTGCCGCTGGCAACTCCCGGACTGCGGCAGGAAAAGCTGCTGCCGTCGCGGATCGTCTGCGTACTGCATCGCGATCATCTGCTCGCCGAGCGGTCGTCGCTGACGATCGCCGAGCTGAAGGGCCACGATCTCATCGTCCTCAATCGTGAACGGCCCGTCCGCCATCAGCTTGAGGCGCTGTTCTATCAGCACGGCTTGCGACAGCGGCCGTTGCTGGAGGCGCATTCCGTCGCAAGCGCCTGCGCACTGGCCGCCGAGGGTCTTGGCATTGCGCTGGTCAGCGAGCTGATCGCCCGCGAATACGCGGCGCTGCCCTTGCGCTTCGTCGTGCTTGAACCGGAGCTGCCGGTCACATACTGCCTGCTCAGCGGCGAAAAACATCCGCTGTCACGGGCGGCCGGTCTGTTCCTGCAGAGCATTGCCGGCTGGTCGTGAGCGAAATGTCTTCCCGGGGGGGGCGGCCAACAATTAGGCAACCGAAATCGTCGCTGCACTACAAGCTGGCAGCGCGAATTGTCGACCGCTGGCGATCAATTGCCAGGCTGCGGGCTACCCTCGATAGGGCATCAAGCCGAATCCCGGCATCTGGGTTTGCGAATGCAGCATCGAGCGTGTTGGCATATCCATCAAACCTCGACAGTTCCTGGTCGAAAACAGCGGCCTCGACCGGTTCGGCATAATATGTTTCGGCGACTTCCTGCGCCGCGAGACCCAGCATGAAATAGCCGACCACGCGATCCGGATCGTCGATGGCGGCCTGCCCGGCGGCCACAGCCGCGGCGCGATAAGCGCGCACCGCATTGCCCTTCTGGCGGATGATGTCTGTGATGTTGGAGAACATGGGACCAGTTTCCTTCGCTGATTGGCCGCCGACTGACGTTTCATGGGGATTGCCGAGGAACTCATAGAGGATGGCTGTGGCGATTTCGAAATCGCCGATCTCCATCGCCTCCTGCGGATTATGCGATCCGTTGCGGTTGCGGATGAAGATCATGCCCGACGGAATGCCGGCTGCGGAAAAGACCGCGGCGTCATGCCCACCGCCGGACGGGATCAACGTCGGCTGCACGCCGACGGTTTCCGCCGCCTCGGTCAGTCGGGCGATCAGCGACTGGCTGCAGAGCGCCGGACTGGTCCATAGCGCCTGGCCAAGATCGAAACGGACGGCGCGTTCGTTCTCGATACGCGTCACGTGCTGGAGGACGAGTGCGTGCATTGCCTCCAGCATATCGCGGTCCTGGCTGCGAACGTCGAGGCTGAATTCGACACTGTCCGGAATGCGGGAGGGGGCATGCTTCTGCTGATCGGTTGAGACCATGCCGCTGGTAACGACGAGGTCGCGGCCCTTGGCGACGAAATCATGCCAGGCGGCGTCAAGCACGTTCAGGAACTCCGCCATTGCGAGCACCGGATCGTGCCGATAGGCAAGGGGAACCGCGCCGGAATGGCCGGCTTCGCCGAAACAGGAAATTTTCTTGAAGCGGAAGTTGCCGCGAATGCCAGAAACGATCGCCGCCGGCACATTACGCTCGATAAGCACAGGCCCCTGTTCGATATGCACCTCGACATAGGCTCTGACCGCCGAGTGATCCAGGAGGGGTTTGCCGGCCCGGATCGGCGCCATGTCGATGCCGACCGCTTCCATGTGTTCATCGAGTGTGCGGCCGTCGCTTTTGTGGCGAGCGGAAAGTTCATCCTGCGAGAGCACGCCGAGCAGCGCCTTCGAGCCGATGTAACATGGGCCGAACCAGGCGCTCTCCTCGCCGCGCATGGCGATGACCTTTACCGGTTCGGGGAAACGAGCGCCTTCGCGCTTCGCCCGGACGAGACAAAGCAGCCCGGCCAGCACGCCGGCAAGCCCGTCGAAATTGCCGCCGCTGGGGACGCTGTCGACATGCGAGCCGACGAGGACATAGTGCCCGGCCCCGGCATGTTGGGGCAGCGAGAAGACGAGGTTGCGACCGGCATCCCATTCCGTCACGAGGCCTTCCGAATGGGCGAAGTCGACCAGGAAATCCAGCGTTTCAGTCTCCGCCCTGGAAAAAGCCGGACGGCTCACGCCCTCGACATCTGCGGTACGCTCGGCGATCTCGGCAAACAGCTGGGCGGCGACACCGGCAAGGTCAAAGCATGCGGGTCTTTCGAGAACGGCGGCATTCATCACGCATACTCCGCAAGGGTAATGGCTTCGTCGGCGATGTCGACCGAACCGATCAGGGCGTCGACGGAGGTGAGGCCGCGTTCTTCAAGTTCCTGTTCGAGTTCGCCGATGAGGCGGGGCATGGTCGTGGGACTGATGAACGTGGCGGTGCCCACCTGTACCGCGCGGGCGCCGGCGATCAGGTATTCCAGCACGTCGTCCACCGTCGAGATGCCGCCGCAGCCGATGACCGGGATGGAAACTGCCCGGGCACATTGGTAAGTCATGCGCAACGTAATGGGCTTCAGAGCCGGACCGGAAAGTCCGCCCATGACATTGCCGAGGCGCGCGCGGCCGGTGGCGCTGTCGATCGCCATGGCAAGCATCGTGTTGGCGGTGACGAGTGCGTCGGCGCCGGCCGCCTCGGCCGCCTGCGCGACTTCCACCACCTCGCCGGTATTGGGCGAAAGTTTTGCCCAGAGGGGAAGGTCGGTAGCGGAGCGCATCTTGCGGATCACGTCGCCGGTCGGGCCCGGCCGCATTGCGAAGGCTTTGCCGTGATCCTCGACGTTAGGGCAGGAAATGTTGACTTCGATCGCCGCGACGCCCGGCACGCTGACCTCTTCGGCGAAACGCGCGAATTCGTCGGCGGAATTGGCGGATATGCTGATCACCAACGGCGCATCGTAGTCAGCATAAAACGGCACGGTGTTCTGCAGAAACCATTCCGCGCCCTTGCTGGGGATGCCGATCGAATTCAGCATGGCGCCGTTCACCTCGCAGACCCGCGGCACCGGATTGCCGGCGCGCTTGCCTTGGGTAATGGTCTTCGTCACATGTGCCCCCAGGCAATCGAGATCGAAGACTTCGGCCAGTTCCTCGGAGAAGGTGCCGGAGGCCGGCATGATCGGGTTCTTGAGCACGAGCGCGCCGATCCGGGTGGTGAGGTCGGCCATTACAGCACCTCCTGAAGATCGAAGACCGGTCCCTCGCGGCAAACCCGGAGATTCACCGCGCCGTCCTCGCGCCGAAATGGTCGCACGCAGGCCTGGCACATGCCGATGCCGCAGGCCATGTGCTGTTCGAGCGCCACTTGTCCACCGATGCCGTGGCGGGCGCCGATCTCCTGCAGCATGCGCATCAGCCGCGCCGAGCCGCAGGTGAAGAAAGCGTCGATACCGCGGCTGCGGATCAGGCCCTCGATCAGGGGCGTCAGGCTTTCGGTATCCGAATTGCCTTCAGTATCCGTCACGGTGATGACCTCCGCGCCGAAGGAGCGGAAGAGGTTGGTCGACATCAGCAGATCGGGCGCGCGGGCGCTGCAGATCGCCGTCAGCGGCAGTCTGAGGCGAGCACATTCCTGCGCCAGCGGGGCGAGCGTCGCAAGCCCGACGCCACGGGCGATGAGCAGCGGGCGGCGCCATTCTGGGCGGATCTCGAACCCTTGGCCGAGCGGACCGACGATGTTCAGGACATCGCCGGTTTCGAGGCCGGCCAGAGCGCCGGTGCCTTCGCCTGCGACCTTGTAGAGGAACGTAAGCTCGCCCTTTTCGCGATTGCAGGAATAGATGCTCATCGGCCGGCGAAGATAAGGATGAAACCGATCCGTCTGCGGGCAGAGCAGATGAAAGAACTGCCCCGGCTGGCAATCCAGCACTGAACACGGCGCGGAAAGCGTAAGAAGGCGATATTGGCCGTTTACCCATTCATGCGCTTTGACCCGGCAGTCTACCTCATTGACGGAGTGACGCACGGGAGCGGCGGTGGGAGCGGAATCGGAGACGACGCAAAGGCTTGCTGGCATGGCGGTGTCCGGAATCAAGAAAAATAATGCCCTCGGCGGATGGACCGCCGATCGGATCGGAATGTCGGTGGGTGGGCGACGTCGGGCTTCAGCACATTGCGCTGACCGTCGCACGGGGTCGTTCGCCTTGGATCAGCGTCGGAGAAGGTGGTGGTCGGACGTCATAGGGTGCTCCCTGCGTTCGGGGTCCAAAAACAGAGCCTATTGTGGAAATGCGAAAGCTGTCAAGACGATTCTCAAAAATGAGAATTATCGCGTGAAGATTAACTACATTGCGATTATTCCAGTTTTTGTTTAAGGAGTCGAAGGTTTGGCAACAGGATGACGGGAGGAATCGCCTTGGACTTCGTGAGTTCCACAGAGGATGTCGGTCGTCGCCTTCGCGCGTTTCGGATGGGGGCGGGGTTTACCCCGGAGGAGCTCGCCGCCAAGGCCGGCGTTTCACGGGCTGCGATCTATCGCTATGAGTCCGGCAAGCCGCCGAAGGTCGACACGCTTGGCAAGATCGCGGATCTGCTTGGCGTCTCGCTGCCGACCTTGCTCGGCGTTGGCGTCGAGTATATTGCTTCTGCGGTCAGTTTCTTCGAGCGGATGCGCCAGCTTGAGGAGGATGTGGACCAGATCACCGTGATGTTCGGGCCGATTTCGTATCTACTGACGACCGACCGCTATGACGAGCTTCTGCCGACCGTACTCGATGAAAGCATTCCTCAGGACGTCAGTGACCGAAAGACGGCGATCCGGGAAATCGCAGCTTTGACGGACATCCTGAAAGCCCGCAAGGAGACGTTCCGCAGGCGCAGCCCGAGTATTGTCAGCTTGGTTTCGGCCGCGGAACTGGAGGAGTTCGGCCGTGTGGGGTTCGTCGGTGCCCATGATCATCCGGGTGTCAGGCTGTCGGAACGGCAGGCCGCCGCCCGCGCCGAAATCGAGCATATCGTGCATATGCTGCGGGAGCAGCCGATCGGCGTTCAGATCGGCGTCGTGATCGATTCCATGCCGGGCGCAAGCTTCCAGATCTTCAAGCGGGCCGATAGGGCACAGGTGGCGGTCAGCCCCTTCCGGCTTGGTTCGTTCGCCAATATCCGCGTTGGCGTCGCCACCATTACTGCGGCCGCGGAGGCGGTTCAGCTCTATGGTGGCATTACCGACCAGCTCTGGCGGCGTAGCCTCAAGGGCGATCAGGCCGCCGATTTCATCGAGAAAACCGTCCTCAAGAGACAGGCTGCCGCCTGAGTTCTATCAGGACGCGAAACACAATTGCGGACGCAATTTTGATACAAATCTCATCTTTGAGATTTTTGTTGCGCGCCTGAAAGTTTTGTGAAAGCTTGACGTCTTTCCGGGGCGGGCGGGCGGTCCAAGGGGATTTATCTCCTCGCGGATCAGTTGTTTCCCCAGCAAGGCAGGGAGTTTTTGGGTGGCGCAATCGGAGCGGATGATCGATATCGCGGGTGTTCACAAGACATTCGTGGCTGACCACGGGACGGTGACGGCGCTGGAGCCTGTCAGCATCACCATCAGGGAAGGCGAGTTCATCTCGATCGTCGGGCCGTCCGGCTGCGGCAAGTCCACGCTGCTGCGGCTGATTTCCGGCCTCGACCAGGCGACCGGCGGTTCGATCACGCTCGATGTCTCCGGCCGCAAGCGCCCGGTCGGTTTCGTCTTCCAGGAGCCCGTGCTGCTGCCGTGGAAGACCATTGTCGACAACGTCCGTTTCCCGCTCGATACAGCCGGCGTTGCCAGGGCTCAGGGCGACAAGACCGCCCTCGACCTGATCAAGATGGTGGGGCTTGCCGGTTTCGAAAAGGCGTTGCCGCGCCAATTGTCCGGCGGCATGCGCCAGCGTGCGGCGATCGCCCGCGCGCTTTCCGACGATCCGCCGATCCTGCTGATGGACGAGCCCTTTTCCGCCGTCGATCTGATGACCCGCGACAATCTCAATGACGAACTGCTGCGCATCTGGCAGTCGACCGGCAAGACGATCCTGCTGGTCACCCACAGCGTCGACGAAGCCGCCTATCTGGCCGATCGGGTGATGGTCATGACGGCCCGTCCGGGCAAGCTGAAATGCGTCCACAATGTCGAGCTTGCTCGTCCTCGTGGTGAACAGACCAAGCTGGATCCGGCCTATCATGCGCTGGTCGCCCAGCTGCGCCGCGATCTGCGGACACCGGCCGGGGAGGCGCATTGATGAACAGGCGCTTTTCCGCGGCGGTCGACTACACGCTGGCGCTTGGCGTACTCCTGTTTGTCTGGTGGTTTGCCACGGGACCGATGGCCCTGCCGGCCTTTCTCCTGCCGTCGCCGCTGCGCACCTGGAACGCGCTGGTTACCATCGCGCTCACCGGCGAACTCTGGCGGCATCTCGGCTTCACGCTGCAGAACATCGTCCTTGGCCTGATCCTCGGCTGCATTGCTGGCATTGCGATCGCCTATGTCATGACCCGCTTTCCGAGGCTCGCTGTCTGGCTCGACGGGCCGCTGGTGATCCTGCAGACGGCGCCGAAGATCGCGCTTGCGCCGCTCTTCGTCGTCTGGTTCGGCTTCGGCGTGCTCTCCAAGATCATCCTGATCTTTTCGCTGGTCTTCTTTCCCGTCTTCGTCGGTGCGGTCGCCGGCTTCCGCACGCTCGATCCGAAGATGAAGGATCTTTCGAAGCTGCTCGGCCTCAGCGCCGTGCAGCGCTTTCGTCAGATCGAACTGCCGGCGGCAATGCCGGAGATCTTCGTCGGTCTGAAGATCGGCGCGGTGCAGGCGCTGGTCGGTGCGGTTCTGGCGGAATGGATGTCCGGAAAGGTCGGGCTCGGTTACCTGATGACCTTCGCATCGGCCACCTACAAGACGCCGCTTCTGTTCGCAGCCGTCCTGATGACCGTTGTACTTGGCCTGGTCCTGCATGTCGCGCTGACCATTCTCGAACGCCGCCTTCTCTCCTGGAAGGGTGCGAAGAATGGCTAGGACCAGCGCTGCCTTTCCCTGGAAGAACGGCCGCCCGCCGCATCTGCCTTGCGGTTCCGGCGACATTGCCGAAAACGTGCTGACCCCCGGTGATCCGGATCGCGTGGCGCTGCTCGCCGACATGCTGGAAGATGTGCAGGACTTCGGCCGCAAGCGCGAATTCGCCGTCATCACCGGCAGTTACGAAGGAACGCGGCTGACCATCTGTTCGACAGGCATCGGTGGCCCGTCGACCGAAATCGCCCTTGTGGAACTCGCTATGCTCGGCGCCAGGCGCGTCATCCGGATCGGCGGCATGTCAGCGCTCGTCGCGGAATACACCGTCGGCTCATTCATCGCGGTCGACAGGGCGATCGGCGATACCGGCACTGCGATGACATACCGGGCAGCCGGAGGCGAAGCAAAGGCTTCACCGCAGATAACCCAAGGCCTCATCGCCGCCGCGGCTGAGTTAGGCCTGACATGTCGACCGGGCATGGTGGCTTCGACCGACAGCTACTATTTCGGCCAGGACCGCCGTTATCGCCCGCTCTACGATGGCGCCGATATCTCCGCCAATTTCATCGGCCGCTTCCAGGCTCAAGGTGCCGTCGGCGTCGAGATGGAGAGCGAGATCACGCTGACGGTCGGCGGGGCGATCGGCCTCGAAACCGGCTGCCTACTTGGTGTCCATGGAAATCGCGCCACCGATGATTGGCTCGACGACTATGAGGCAACCCAGCGAAACCTTCTGCGCATTGCGGGAAGGGCATTTTCCTCCACAAAATGGGAACTCAGGAGCCAACCATGATCCAGTTTCGCGTGACGACCGCGGCAAGCCTGCTTGCTCTTCTTACCTCGCCCTTCTTCGCTTCGATCGCGGGAGCGACCGACAAGGTCGTGCTGCAGATCGATGGCGCAGCCGCCCCTTTCTACGCGCCGCTTTATGCCGGCGTCGACAAGGGCATTTTCGAGAAGAACGGCATCGAAGTCGAATTCATCTATGCTGCCGCCGCCGACATCCTGACGAACATCGCCGCCGGCAATGTCGATTTCGGTTTCCCGAACGGTGATGCTGTGGTTGCGGCTGCCGCCAACGGCCTGCCGGTCAAGGTTGTCCACACGACCTATCAGCGGGGCATCGGCGCGCTTCTGGCCAAGGAATCCAGTGGCATCAAGTCCTACAAGGACCTCAAGGGCAAGAAGATCGCCGTTACCAGCCTTGCAAGCCCCAACTATCTTCAGCTCCAGGTGGGTCTCAAGCAGGCCGGCCTCAGCCTCGACGACGTCAGCGTCGAAGTTGTCGCGACCGGCGCCATCGTGCAGTCGCTTCAGGCCGGCCAGGTCGATGCGATCGTCTTCTCCGAGCTTCGCAAGTACAATCTCGAAGCCGACGGCACCAAGGTCACGATGATCCTGTCGAACGATTTCCTGCCGTCCTTCGGCAACGTCGTCGTCACCAGTTCGAAGAAGCTTTCGGCAAACCCGGATCTGGTGAAGCGCTTCACGGCCGCCGTGACCCAGTCCTATGAATGGGTCATCGATGGTCATATCGGCGACGCGCTCGACATCTCGCTTGCCAAATACACGCCGACCTGGCCGAAAGACCAGAAGGCCATTCTGACGACGGCCTTCGAACAGACCTTCGTGCCGTCCGTCTGGCAGAGCGCGCTGACCAAGCAGAAGGGCCTGGGTGCCGCCGATCTGGCCGCTTGGCAGAAAAACGCCGATATCCTGGCGCAGTACAAGGTCATCGACAGCGCCCCCAAGGCGGCCGACTTCGTCGTCGATCCGTCGACGATCGGTAAGTAGACATGATCCTGCGTGGCATAGCGGGTTTGATCGTAACCCTCGTCCTGTGGACGGCGATCGTCGTCATCTTCAGGGTTCCGGCATTTCTTCTGCCGGGACCGCTTGAGGTGTTCGCCCGGCTGCTCTTCCTGTTCGAAAACGCCAAGCTTTTCCGGCATATCGGCGTTACTCTCACGGAGATCGTCGCAGGTTTCGTGATCGGGACGGCGGTCGGCATTCTTGCCGGAGTCGTCTTCGCGCGGCTTCCCCGGGTCGAACGTTTTGCCACGCCGCTCATCCTGCTGCTACAGACAGCACCGAAGATCGCGATCGCGCCCCTGCTGCTGTTGTGGCTGGGAATCGGGCCAACACCCAAGATCGTGCTGATCGCGATCGTCACCTTTTTCCCCGTCATGTCCGGCATGGTGACCGGTCTGCGTTACGGGGAAGGCAGTTTTCGCGATCTCGCCGCCGTCTTGAAGCTCAGCCCCTGGCAGAGTTTCTGGCATATCGAGCTGCCGTCGGCGCTGCCGGCGGTGCTTGCCGGCATGGCGGTTGCAACGACGCTCGCGATGACCGCCGCCGTCATCGGCGAATTGATGGGCGCCAATGAGGGCATCGGCTATCTGCTGTCCTCCGGCCAGGAAAACAGCGATACCGCCGTTGTCATCGGCATGGTGCTCCTGCTGTCGCTGATCGGATGGGCCTTCTACGAGGTCATCGAACTGATCCGCCGCCATTCGCTCGGCCGGTTTCAACTGAGCTGATTGGATGGCGCGCGTTTTCCTCTGTGTCCTCGATTCCGTCGGCTGCGGCGGCGCGCCGGATGCGGCCCGTTATGGGGATGAAAGCTCCAATACCTTGCTTCATATTGCCGAGGCCTGTGCCGCTGGGCGCGCGGAAGAGGGGCGCAGCGGCCTCCTGAGAGTTCCGAACCTCGATGCCTTGGGATTGGGTGCCGCGATACGGCTCGCATCGGGCAGGACGGCGCCCGGTCTCGGCGCGGCACCGATCGGTCGTTGGGGTGTGGCGGAGGAAATCTCTGCCGGCAAGGATACCCAGAGCGGCCATTGGGAGCTCGCCGGTGTGGCGGTCGCCCGTGACTGGCATTATTTCCCGCGCGCGATACCGGCATTTCCGGATGATCTGATGGCCGAACTCGCAGCACGCTCCGGCATTTCCGGAACGCTTGCGAATTGCCATGCTTCGGGCACCGAGGTGCTCGACCGGTTCGGTGCCGAACACATCGCGACCGGCAAGCCGATCGTTTATACCTCCGCCGACAGCGTCGTGCAGATTGCGGCCCATGAAGCCCATTTTGGTCTCGACCGTCTGCTCGATCTTTGCCGTATCGCCGCCGAAATCTTTCATCCGCTGAATGTCGGCAGGATCATTGCCAGGCCCTTCGTCGGCGAGACGCCAGGCGCCTTTATCCGCACCGCAAACCGCAGGGACTTCGCCATCGCCCCTCCGGACGGCACGATCTGCGACCGGGTTGTTGCCGCAGGCGGTGCGGTCCATGCGGTCGGCAAGATCGGCGACATCTTTGCCTACAAGGGCATTACTGACGTCTCCAAGGGCAGCGACGACATGGCGCTCTTCGACCATGTGCTTGGCTGGTGCTGCCGTGCCGAGCCGGGCGATCTGGTCTTTGCCAATTTCATCGAGTTCGACAGTCTCTGGGGCCATCGCCGCGACGTTTCGGGCTATGCCCGTGCGCTCGAAACCTTCGATGTCCGCCTGCCGGAACTGACGGGGCGCCTGCGCAGCAATGATCTGCTGATTATCACCGCAGACCATGGCAACGACCCGACCTGGGCGGGCACCGATCACACCCGCGAGCGGGTGCCGGTGCTGGCGACCGGGCCGGGCATAAAACCCGCGGAGTTGGGTATCTGCCGGTTTGGTCATGTGGCGGAGATGATTGCGGCGCATCTCGCGCTGCCCAAAAGGGGTTGACTAGCCGCCGATGCCGAAGGTGGCGCCCCGCGTCGCCCAGCCGGTCATGCGGCGTTCTATGAAGGCGAAAATCATATACATGAGGACGCCCATGAGCGCGATGACGACAAGGCCTGCAAACACAAGCGGGATCCGGAAATTGGCGGATGCCTGGGTCATCAGCGTTCCGATACCCCGGTTGGAAGCAAGCGTTTCCGAGATGACGGATCCGACAAATGCAAGCGTGATCGAGATCTTCAGCGATGCGAACAGGTAAGGCATGGAACGTGGAATGCCGACCTTGCGGACGATATCGAGTTGACTTGCGCCCAGCGAGCGCAAGACGTCGCGCAGGTCGGTCTCGATCGTCGCGAGACCGGTCGCGACGTTTACCGCAATCGGGAAGAAGCTCAGCATGAACGCGGTGATCACGGCGGGTATGGTGCCTATGCCGAACCACACGACAAGGATAGGTACGATCGCAACCTTCGGCACCGAGTTGAAGCCGACGAGCAGCGGATAAAGGCTCGTATAGGCGAGCCTGGACGATCCCACCAGCACACCGAGAACCGCACCGAATCCCACCGCGACGGCGAAGCCGATGACCGTCGTCAGCAGCGTCTGGCTCGAATGAAACCAGATGATATAGGCGTTCTCATAAAGGGCTGCTGCGATCATCGTCGGTGAGGGCAGGACGAAAGGCGGGATATCAAAAGCTTTGCAGGCGAGCTCCCACAGGACAAGCAGAATAACCGGCAAGGCCACAGGGCCGACACGTTCCAACATGCTCATCATGCCTTTCCTGCTGGTTTTGCGGGTGCGATTTCAATCGGCATTCTTTGCGAGCGGATATCTGAGCGCAGGTCCATGACGTTTGCGTTGAACGCGGGATCCAGGAAGGTCTGCTCGCCTCTCGGCCGGCTGAACGCCGAGGTGTCGACCGTCCGAACAACCCGGCCCGGCCTGTTGGACATGACATGGACGCTGTCTGCCAGATAAAGCGCCTCTCTGAGATCGTGAGTCACCAGAATGGCCGTGAACTGCCGTTCCAGCCAGATCGCCTGCAGCACATCCCACAATTCCTCGCGCGTGAATGCGTCGAGTGCACCGAACGGCTCGTCGAGCATCAGCAGTCGCGGCTGGTGGATCAACGATCGGCAGAGAGACACGCGTTGCTGCATGCCGCCGGAAAGCTGCCACGGATAATGACTTGCGAAACTCTCCAGTCCTACGATCCGCAGAAGATCCATGGCCCGGTCGACGAATTCCTGTTTCTTCGCACGGAACTGATGGCGCTCGGGACGAACGACCTCGAGAGGGAGCAGGACGTTTTCCAATGTCGTCCGCCAGGGCAAAAGATTGGGATTCTGAAACGCCATTCCGACGATGCTGACCGGGCCTGAGATTTCGTGCTGGTCGACCAGAACGGCGCCGGTGGTGGCGGGCATCAAGCCCGTCACCAATTTCATCAGCGAAGATTTCCCGCAGCCGGACGGTCCGACCACCGCCGCGAAGGACCCTTCTTCGACCTTCATATTGAGGCCTGATACCGCCGGCGTCTTGCCGTAAGAGAGGCTGACGTCAATCAATTCGACGAGGTTCTTCATCCGGGCCGCCAGAAATGTCGTTTCGGAACGATTATGAGATGCTTGCTGGGAATTGCTTACTTCGGCGGCATCCGTTCGGCTGACGGGGGGAGGTATTCGGTCGTGTAGACCTTATCGGCTGCGGGCGCCGCGATTTTGTAGGCGTCGCTGTTCGTCTTGATCGTCAGCGCCATGCGGGCGGGATCCACGTAACCGAGACCATTCGTTTCGAACGAAGGGGATTTCAGAACACCCTTGTCCAACAGGAATTTCAGGCGTGCCGCCTCGAGTTTGACGTCATAGAGCGGTTCGATTTCCTTCATCGCCTGCATGCCGGCCTCCGGGTTTTTCAGGAGAGCGATGGTGCCGGCGATCGAGGCCTTGACGAAGCCCTTGATGACGTCCGGGTGCTTGGCAATATAGTTCGGCGTTGCAACCAGCGCGCTGCCATAAAGGTCGAGCCCATTGTCGGCATAACCGAGCACGGTGATGTCTTTTTCCGGTACGCCAGCCGAAATGAGGTTGAAGACAGACGTCGAGGAGAAGCCGGAGATCGCATCCACCTGGCCCTGCACCAGCATCGTCTCGCGTAGGTTCGGCGCGATGGTGACCCAGTTGATCGAGGCGGGGTCGATCTTGTTTGCCTGGGCAAACGCGCTGAACATCAGGCGGCTTGAATCGGCTTCCGGAGCGCCGATCTTCTTGCCGGCAAGGTCTGCAGGCGACTTGATGCCGCTTTTGGCAAGAGCAATGATCGAGTTGGGCGTCCTGTCGAACACCTGATAGAACGCAATCAGATACCGATCGGGATTTTCGGCATTGAACTTGATGAGCGAATTGATGTCGGTGAACCCGATGTCGTAGGCGCCCGCTGCGACTTTAACGATGGTATCGCCCGAGCCATAGCCCCGGTCCATGGTGACCTTCAGCCCATTGGCCTCGAAATCTTTATTCTTGAGGGCAAGACCCCAGATGGCATGGTTTCCCTGCAGGGTCCAATCCAGCGAGAACTTCACCGGCGTCAGGTTCTGCGCGATACCGGAAACGGCGGAGCCGACCAGTGTCCCTGCGGCAAGCAGGATTGCTGCAATTGCTTTCATCATTATCACGTCCCCTTTTTTTGATGTTGTAAACGGGCTATCTCAAAATTTAGACGATGTCCATAATATTTAGACAGGGCATATAAAATGAAGTATCCCTCGTTCTCAATGAGGAGAATCGCTGATGTCGGAAAGGCGAACGATGCCGGCGGAGGAGGCCGGCATACTGAAGGATATCGGCCAGCGGCTGAATGCGTATCGCCTGGCGCACGGCCTATCTCCTGAAATGCTTGCCGACAGGCTCGGCGTTTCCCGTGCCGCGCTTTACCGGGCGGAAAAAGGAGAAATCCTCAAGATTGAAACCCTCGTTCGCATCAGCCGTGTGCTGGACGTCTCTCTGCCCAATCTCCTGGGGGTAGGTATCGAATATGTGGATACCGCCTTGGGTTTTTTCGAGCGAATGCGTCAGATTGAGGCCGAGAGCGAGCAGATCATCGGCTTCTTCGGTCCGCTTTCCTATCTCCTGACCTCATCCGCATATGACGAGATGCTCGCGCTTGCGATGGATGACCTGAGATCCAAGGACGACGAGACCGCGACGGCTATCGACAGGCTTCTTTCTGTCCTCCGGCAGCGTAAGGAAGCCTATCAACGCCGCCGTCCCCTCCTGGTCAACCTGATCGCAGCCTCCGAGCTGCGGCGGTTTCTGTCGAATGGGCTGATTGGGCGCGATGATCTCTCAGCTTCGGACCGGCGAAATCGACAGTCCATGGCCAGGGCCGAGGTCAAACACATTGTCGAGCTCGTCAAAAAGCCGTCGATCGGCGTTCAGATAGCGGTTGTGCCCGGCCTTGTTCCGGCGACGAATTTTCAGATCTTTAGGCAGGCGGGGCGCTCTGTTCTCGCGATCAGTCCGTTTCGCCTTGGAGAACAGCCAAACGTCAGGGTCGGGGTCGGGATCATCACCGCATCGCTCGAAGGCGTGAAATTGCATGAGGAAATTGCCCGCAGGATGTGGGAGAGCGCGCTGAAGGGCGAGGATGCGATCGATCTCATCAGCAGCATGATGGCTGAAACGCGACATTGAAAATGTTGCACAGGACCGATCCAGTTCGCAGAACCGGATGCATCGCTCGCCATCCCTACATCATTTATTGAGCCTTTATATGATCGGAAAGTGAGTTTCCTTATGTCTTCGCCTTCAGCCATTCTTCTCGACCTCGATGGGACCTTGATCGACTCAGAGCCGGGCATCCTGTCCAGCTGCCGCGCGGCCTTGCGGGCTCTCGGCCATACGACAGATCCGGCAATGGACATCGCCTCGATCATCGGGCCGCCGATCGAAGACGTCATGCGCTATCTTCTCCAGCCATTCGGCGACAGTCGCGTGTCGGAAGCGGTCGAGGCATATCGTGAAGACTATGGGACGAGGGGCCTGCTGCTCAGCGAGCTCTACGACGGAATTGCAGACGCTCTTTTTGCGATACGGGAAACGGGTGTGAGCTTATATCTGGCAACGTCGAAACGGGCGGTGTTTGCTCGCAGGATTCTTGAGAACAAAAAACTGGCTCCGCTTTTCGACGGCATCTACGGTTCGGTGCCCGGCCAGGATATCGACCACAAGCCGGAATTGATCTCCCACATTCTGGCGGAGAACGGTCTGACCGCGGATCAGTGCATCATGGTCGGCGATCGCAAATTCGACGTCGCTGGCGCTCATGCCAATCGCATGCGGGCGATTGGCGTCCTCTGGGGATATGGCAGCCGCGAGGAACTGGAGATCGCCGGGGCGGACCGCTTGATCGGGACGCCTGCCGAATTGCTTGGCAGTCTTCGATGGTGACCCTGATGTCCATCATCCAAGGCGATAGATCGAGCACGTCGAGGATTTGAGAAGTTAAGCGCGCCACGACACGACGGTAGCGTATATCTGTTCGATTTGGAACATGCGGTGATCACGCTGTGAGGATGGACATTTCTCGCCTCGGGTCGAGGACGTGGTGGTATTCACAGCGGACAGTTTTGCTTATTTTCGAATCCGGTCTGGCAGCCCTATCCCTCGGAATGAAGCAGGCCGCTGGCCTTTGGTCTGATCCTGGACGCCAAGCGGCGCGACATCGGAGCCACCGCGTCCGCCTGTGCCTATCTCACGCCCGCCTCGGAAGGCGGAAGCAGTGATTCGAGGCTGATCGCCTGACGGTGAACCCGCTGATGGGCCGACACCAGGCGGCGGATGCTTTCAGTCCGAGGCGTAGGCCTTACGGGTATTGGCGGAGCTTGCCGCCTCGACATAACCACGGGCACGTTCGGCCAGATCTTGCCGATGCGCCAGCAGGGCAACGGGCTCGTTATCAGCCAGCACGATGGCTTGAGCGGATCCGGTCGACATTGCATCGTCGGTCGTGGTTACGCCGCCTGGACATCGGTTTGAGAGAAGTCGTTACCCTTGAACAGCAGCGGTTCGCCAGTCGCTTTCGCTAGAGCATAAGCAAAGCAGTCGCCGAAGTTGAGACCGGCCTTGTGACGGCCTTTACCGAAATCTGGAAAAGCTTGTCGGGCCAGTTCGCCGTGATCAAGAGTGACAGGCTCGACGATGATGCCGGCGCGCCGGAGGAAAGCCTCCGCCTGGCGCATACCATCAGGGCCGAGCTGGCCTTCCACCACCATCGACAACTCCACGTAATTCGCTACGCTGATCCGCGTGAGCTCGACGTCATGGATGGCCTTAACAAACCTTGCCGCCTCGGGCTCACGATAAAGAATTGCGACCAGCGCCGAAGTGTCGACGATCATTTTGGTAGGCCGTTCTCGTCATAAAGGAAATCAGCATGATCGACATAGGGGCGTTTGACGTTCGCCGCAGCGCGATCTGCGATCGCGAGAAGCTCCTCGACGCTGGCCCGGCCTTTTCGGCGTTCGATCTTGGCAAAACGCTCACGCAACGCCTCGGTGACGACACGGGTCATGCTTTCTCCCGTGGCGTGGGAGATCGCCTGTGCCAGGCGATGGGCTTCCGGATCCTTGATGCTGAGGCTCATGTGGGATAGCTCTCATATAGAAAAATAGCGTTCTTTCTAGATTTCTACATAAAATATTGTCGCATTCAAGTGTGCAAGATAACGTCGATAATGCAAGATTATCGGTCATTGGGGCCCGAATTTGGCTGCGCGAACCCTGGAAAGCCGCCAAAATTCCCGCTCGATGTCAAAAGATGTCAGATAGCCGAGCGATGCGGGCTTTACGCGCAGGCTGCTCATGAAGGGGCATTGCAAGGGTCTCAGGTTTGCGATCGCTTTCATCGCATGCAAATCTGCGGCTCGCTATCGAAGGACAGATGAGCCTCTCCGGCCGCTACCGGCATCCGCAACAAAACGCGGGTGGCCGCTTCTTCGACGTTGTTGACCTGGTCAACCGGCTGGAAACGGAAACGCGTAACGGCAAGCACAGTCGGATCGTCGTCATTGGCGCAACCTCGTGTTCCCATTGGCCTGATGAAGAGAGGGTCTACTGCCCGGCTTATCATTTGAGCAATTTATACGTTGCGCATTTTTTTGAGTATGCGATATTTGAATTAACAATAGTCAATGCTGCATTTTGCGCATTATGGGTCGGCGATGGAAATCAAGCAGCTGGAAGTGTTCCTCGCAGTCATGTCGGCAGGCAGCATCACCGCCGCCGCCCGGCTGCTCGACCGCTCGCAGTCGCAGGTGACGCGGCTCATTCAGGAACTCGAATCCTCCGTCGGCTTTGCGCTTTTTGACCGCAACGGTCCCCGCATCACGCCGACATCGCGGGCGGTCGCTTTTCATTCGGATGCCGAGCGTTTCCTGACCGGCATCGGCCAGCTCAAGGAGCGTGCCAGGAATATTCTCTCGGAAGAGCCGGCGCCGATCGAGATTGCCGCGATCCCGGCATTTGCCAGTGGATTGGTGCCGCTCGCGCTTGCGGAAATGCCGGCGGACCTCATTCCGCGGAATGTGCATCTGCGCAGCATTTCGGCCGAGGCGGCCGTCCAGTCGGTGCTTGCCCGCACCGCGGATTTCTGCGTCGCCTCGCTGCCGGTCGAGCATCCGGGCCTTGATGTGCATGGCCTGTTTCAAGCGCCTTGCGTCGCCGCGGTGGCGGCGGACGACCCCCTGGCGGGCAAGGATGTCATCTCCGTTCGCGACCTGGCCGACCGTTGCCTCATCACCATGGCCAATCCTTTCCGACTGCGTCGCCGCGTCAATCAGGCGCTGCAGGCGGCCGATGTCCGGCCATCGCGCGTCGTCGATACCAATGCGGCGCTGAATGCGCTGCAGCTCGCCTCCACGGGTTTCGGCGTCTCGATCGTGGAGCCCGCGACCGCCTATGGCCTGCAGCTCAAGAACGTCGAGATCCGCCCGCTCGATGTCGACATCCCATTTCTTTGGGGCATTTTCTCGGCCGCTTCCAAGCCGCTTTCGGAAGGCGTTCTGGAGCTCATCCAGTTGATCACCAGGATGTCGGCCGCCCGCATACCAGGTTTCGTGGCACACGATCCGGGCCATATCGAACGCGTGGCGGATGCCACTTTCGGCGCTGGCGCGAACGCACAGGAGCAATGATTGTGAAGGCGCAGGATGCACAGCGGATGAAAGGCCTAGAAGCGCTTGAACTGCGGCTTGCCGAAGACCTGTCGTTTCTCGAGCTCCCTCCCAAGGAGTGGGTGCCGCCGACCGAATATGATGGTGTAAAAGTTTTCGATACCGTCGTAATCGGCGCCGGCATGTGCGGCCTGGTGGCGACCGCATCGCTGAAAATGCTCGGCATCCATAACGTCGTCTGCCTCGACCGCTCTCCCCAAGGGCAGGAGGGGCCGTGGGTGACGTTCGCGCGCATGGAAACGCTACGCTCTCCCAAGCAGCTGCCGGGGCCGGCGCTGGGCCTGCCGGCGCTGACATTCAGGGCATGGTATGTTTCACAGTTCGGCGCGCAGGCATGGGACGCGCTCGGCAAGATTCCCAAATCGCAGTGGATGGACTACCTGGTCTGGTACCGCCGCGTGCTTCAACTGCCGGTCCGCAATCTCGTCACCGTCACCGAAATGATCCCGGTCAGCCAAGACCTGATCGCTCTCGACGTTTGGGATGCTGAACGCTGCAGACAGGAACGACTTTATGCGCGGCATGTGGTTCTGGCGACCGGCCGCGACGGCCTCGGCGGCGGTTACGTGCCGGAATTCGTCGAGCGCGTACGGTCAAAATTCTGGGCCCATTCCGCCGACGAGATCGATTTCCCGGCCCTGAAAGGCAAGCGCGTCGCGGTCGTCGGGGCGGGGGCTTCCGCCATGGACAATGCTGCAACCGCGCTCGAAGCCGGTGCAGGCCAGGTCGATATGATCATCCGGCGCAAGGAACTTCCCCGCATCAACAAATTCACCGGCATTGCCAGCCAGGGTGTCGTCCAGGGTTTTGCCGGCCTCAGCGATGCGTGGAAATGGAAATTCCTCGACTATGTGCTCGGCGCCCAGACGCCGCCGCCGCGCGATTCCACCCTGCGGGTGTCGCAACATCAAAACAGCCGGTTTTTCCTCGGCACGGCGGTGACCGGCCTGCGGGAAAGCGGCGACCATATCGTCGTCGAAACGAGCGGCGGCGATGTCGACTATGATTTCGCGATCTTCGCCACCGGCTTCCGGGTCGATCTCGATCGCCGCCCCGAACTCAAGCATTTTGCGCCTTATATCCAGTTCTGGAGCGACGTCTTCACGCCCGAAAAGGGCATGGAAAACGGCGAGCTCGCCACATCTCCCTATCTTGGTCCCGATTTCGAATTTCTCGAAAAGCTTCCCGGCAGCTGCCCGTCACTGCATCTCGTCCATTGCTTCAACTATCCGGCCTCGCTCAGCCACGGCAAGTTGTCGGGCGATATACCGGCGGTCAGCGACGGCGGTCGTCGGCTTGCGCGCGGCATCGCCCGCAATCTCTTCGTCGCCGACCGCGAAACCCATTTCGCCAATCTCGTCGCCTTTGAAACGCCGGAGCTGCTCGGCGACGAGTGGACGGATTCCGCCGCGATGATCCCGGCCCTCCTCAAGGGAGCGGCCGAATGACGACCGTCATTCTCTATGCTGCGAGGTACTGGCCGTGACCCGCTATCTTGTCGGCAAGCTGGCAGAATCGCTGCTCGCCATATGGGGCGTGGTCACGATCGTTTTTTTCGTGAGCCGCGTTCTCGGCGACCCGGCCGTGCTTCTGCTGCCGGTCGGCGCCGGCCAGCAGGACCTCGACGCGCTTCGGGCTTCGCTTGGCCTCGATCGCCCGATCCTTGAACAATATCTCATCTCCGTTCTGGCCATGGTCCGGGGTGATTTCGGCATTTCGTTCCAACACCAGCGCCCTGCCATGGATGTCGTTCTCGAACGCATGCCTGTGACCGCCACGCTCGCCGGTACCGCGCTTTTGTTCGGGACGCTGATCGGAGCGGTGGCCGGTGCCATCGCGGCGCTGAAACGCGGCACCATCTCCGAGTTCATCGTCATGGTGGCGGCTCTTCTGGGCCAGGCGACACCGGTTTTCTGGCTCGGCATCATGCTGATCCTGGTCTTTTCGGTCGATCTCGGCTGGTTCCCGACGGGCGGCTCGGGAACCATCGCGCATCTGGTGCTACCGGGACTGACGCTGTCGGTCTTCGTGTCGGCCTCGATCGCCCGTCTGCTCCGATCGTCGCTGCTCGACATCATGCGCGAGGATTACGTTCGAACCGCGCGGGCCAAGGGCTTGCTGCCGCGCACCGTGTTCTTCTGGCACATCGCACGAAACGCGCTGATCCCGGTGATTACGATGATCGGCATCATCGCCGGCGAGCTTCTCGGTGGATCGGTGGTCATCGAAACTGTGTTCGCCTGGCCCGGCGTCGGGCGCATCATCATGCAGGCGATCCAGGCCCAGGATTTCCCGGTCATCCAGGCGGGGGTCGCGCTGGTCGCTGCCATCTTCATCGTCGTCAACCTGTTGGTCGATTTGCTCTATGGCGTGCTCGATCCGCGCATCCGTCGGCGATAGGTGCGGCCATGAAAGCGTTCTTCCTCGCCCTCCTGAAAAGTCGCGCCGGACTGTTCGGTTTCCTGCTGGTGTCGGTCTTCGTGCTGGCCGCAATTCTCGCGCCCTATCTCGGCCTGCCGGTGCCGACGCGATCCAACCTGCTTGCCCGCATGGCAGCTCCCACCTGGACGGGATTGTTTTCGCCCGGCGCCCATCCGCTCGGCACTGACGAGCTCGGTCGCGATATCCTGTCCCGTATCGTTCACGGCAGCCGGATCACGCTGGCGATTGCGGCTGCGGCCGTCATTCTGGGCGGCATCGTCGGCACGCTGCTTGGCATTGTCGCCGGTTATTACCGCGGCATGGTCGATCGCGTCCTGATGCGCATCGTCGATATCCAGCTCGCTTTGCCGCTGATGCTTCTGGCCCTTCTGGTGGTTGCGGCGCTCGGACCCTCGACCCGCAACCTCGTCATCGTGCTCGCCCTGACGAGCTGGCTCCGCTACGCCCGCATCATCCGTGGCCAGGTGCTTGCCCTTCGCGAACGCGAGTTCATCCTGTCGGCCCATGCGATCGGTGCGGGAACCTGGCGCATCATGCTCAAGCACTTGCTGCCGAACGTCATGACCCCGGCGCTGGTGATCGCCACGCTGGAACTCGCCCGCATCATCATCATGGATGCGGCGCTTTCGTTTCTCGGCCTCGGCGTCCAGCCACCCAATCCGAGCTGGGGCCGCATGCTGGCCGACGGTCGTGTCTACATCTCGACCGCCTGGTGGATCGTCACCTTCCCCGGCATTGCCATTCTCCTGACCGTGCTCAGCGTCAACCTTCTGGGTGACTGGCTGCGCGATCACTTCGATCCGAAATTGAGGACCACGCGATGAACCAGCTTTCCCGTTCCACGTTACCGCCCCGCGTCGGACGCCTGAAGGCCGGGATGGCCAGGCAGGGCGTCGATGTCATCGTCTCCTTCAAACCGGAAAACAGCTTCTATTTCACCGGCTTCAACCCGATCATCTATTCCCATCCGGTGATCGCCATACTGACCCCGGACCATGACCCGATCATGCTCGTGCATGCGCTGCGCGACGATCACGGCCGCGCCAGCGCCTGGGTGCCGGATATCCGCCTCTACGGTTCCTGGTCGACCAAGGTCACCATGGGGCCGAACTGGCAGGATGCGCTGGCCTCGATCCTTGCCGATCTCGGCGTGGCCGGCAAGACCGTCGGCATCGAGGAGGAATTCATTTCGATCCAGCGGGCCGGCCAGTTGCGCAAGGCGCTGCCGGACGCGGCATTCGCCGATGTCAGCCATCTGATCGACCATTGCCGCCTGATCAAGGACCCGGACGAGATCGCCAATGCCCGCATCGCCGCGCGGGCGGCCGATCTTGGCATGGATACGGCGATCGCAACCCTTGCCGCCGGCGGCAACGAGCGGGAGGTCGCCATCGCCTCCATGCATGCGATGAACACGCTGTGGACCGCCGAATATCCCGATGTCGAGGTCTGCGACTTCGGCTCGCTGGAAGGCGGGGTCCAGAACGGCATGGCCACCTGGGTTCTCTCGGGGCCGCGCATGTTCTACAATTGCGACAACCCCACCCAGCGCAAGCCTCAGCGCGGCGAGGCTGTGTCGGTGCTGATCTGGACGATCGCCAACGGCATCCACGCCGAAAACGAGCGCACCATCGCGATGGGCCCGCTGCCGGAAACCAACAAGCGGGCGCTCGACGCCATTCTCGACATCCGCGAAGAGGTCGATGCCCTGATCAGGCCCGGCACGCCCTACAAGGACCTGTTCGAAAAGACCCGCGAGAGCCTGAACGCGCGTGGTTATGGTGCCAACATTCCGGGCCGCATCGGCCACGGGATCGGGCTCGGCGCACACGAACATTCCTCGCTCGATGCGTCGTCTTCGCTTGTGCTCGAACCGGGCATGATCTTCACCTTCGAGCCCAATATCCGCGTTCCCGGCGTCTGCGCGACGCAGATCTCCGATACCGTTCTCGTCACCGAGACCGGCCGCGAGTATCTGACCCGCTCGGCCGGCGGCTATCTGGAGGTCTGAGCGTCCGATGGCACCCCTGCTCGAGGTCCGCAATCTTACCGTCGCGTTCGACACGCCGGCCGGCACCGTGCATGCCGTCAACGACGTGTCCTACAGCCTGGAAGAGGGCGAGACGCTCGGCATCGTCGGCGAATCCGGCTCGGGCAAGAGTGTCCATGCCCTGTCGATGGTCGGGCTGATCGCGACGCCGCCCGGCCGCATCGTCCGCGGCGAAGTCCTGTTCAACGGCCGCGACCTGCTGGCCCTGTCGCAACGCGAACTGTTCGAAGTGCGCGGCAAGGAAATCGGCTTCGTTTTCCAGGATCCGATGACCTCGCTCAATCCGGTCCTGACCATCGAGCGGCAGATCGCCGAGCCGCTGCGGCGGCATTTCGGCATGTCGGTAAGTCAGGCGCGGAGGCGCGTCGTCGAACTTCTCGAACTTGTCGGCATCCCCGATGCCGCCCGCCGCGCCAGACAATATCCGCACGAGTTTTCCGGCGGCATGCGCCAGCGCGTGATGATCGCGATCGGCATTTCGTGCAATCCGAAGCTGCTGATCGCCGACGAGGCGACCACGGCGCTCGACGTCACCGTCCAGGCGCAAATCCTCGATCTGGTGCGCGATCTCAAGAAGAAGATCGGCACCACCGTCATCTGGATCACCCATGACATGGGCGTCGTCGCCGGCCTCGCCGATACGGTTCAGGTCATGTATGGTGGCCGGATCATGGAACGCGGCCCGGTCCGCGCCGTGTTCCACGATCCCCGCAACGCCTATACCTGGGGCCTTCTGAAGTCGCTGCCACATGGCGGCCGTCGAGGCGTGACCCGGCTTTACCAGATCCCCGGCAATCCGCCGGACCTGACCAAAGAGCCGATCGGCGATCCTTTCGCGCCGCGCAATCCCTTCGCGACAGAGCGTTGCCGCATCGAGACGCCGCCGCTTGGCGAAGTTGAGGGCAGCGTTGCCGGCCACAGGGCGGCCGCCTGGTACGATCTTCGTGCCGAGATTGCCGCCACGCAGGTGCAACCATGAGCGAGAGCAACATGACGCCGCTCGTTTCAGTCCAGAACCTCTGCAAGACCTATGGCGGCGAGAAGCGTTTGTTCGGCGGCTCGATGCCGGCCCTGAAGGCCGTCAACAATGTCAGCTTCGACATCGCCCCCGGCGAAACGCTCGGCCTTGTCGGAGAATCCGGCTCGGGCAAGAGCACGACTGGCCGTGTGCTGCTACAGCTCGAGGCGCCGACCGGCGGCGACATCCTCTACAAGGGTGAGAACATCACCGGCCTGAGCAAGGCGATGCTGAAGCCTTACCGGCGCGACATGCAGGTCATCTTCCAGGACCCCTATGCCTCGCTCAATCCGCGCATGACAGTGGGCGAATTTGTCGGTGAGCCGCTGGAGGTTCATAATCTGGCCAGTTCGCGCCGCGAGCGTGAGGATCGGGTCGCCTCGCTGTTTACCAAAGTCGGCCTCGATCCGTCCTTCATGAAGCGTTATCCGCACGAGTTTTCCGGCGGCCAGCGCCAGCGCGTCAATATCGCACGGGCGATCGCGCTCAATCCTGCCTTCATCGTGGCCGACGAGCCGATCACCGCACTCGACGTGTCGATCCAGGCGCAGATCGTCAACCTCTTCCAGGATCTGCAGGACGAGCTGGGATTGACCTACCTGTTCATCGCCCACGACCTGTCGATGATCCGCTACCTCTGCCACCGGGTGGCCGTCATGCTGCGCGGGCGCATCGTCGAAATCGGTCCCTGCGACGCGATTTTCGAAAACCCGCAGCATGCCTATACGAAAGCGCTGCTTTCGGCGATCCCGGTTCCCGACCCGGATATCGAACGTGACCGCCGCCCGCTCGTCTTCGACGTCGGCGCCAACCTGCCGCGGGAGGAAGCCGTTCTGCGGCCCGTCGGCAACCGTCATTTCGTACTGGAGGTTTGAGAAAATGACGCATCTGTTCGCAACCCATTTCGGCACTTACGAAGTCGGCACGGATGCGAACGGGAAGCGCAAGCTCCTGCCGTTCCGCCACGATCCGGACCCTTCGGAAATGGGTCTCGGTTACCTGGATCTGGCCGACCATCCGGAGCGCATTCGCGCCCCGGTGGTCCGCAAGTCCTGGCTGGAGAAGGGGCCTCTTGCCGCCACCGGCGTTTCGCGCGGCCGCGAGGATTTCGTCGAGATAAGCTGGGACAAGGCTGCAGGCCTGATCGCTGGCGAGCTTCGGCGCGTGCGCGAGCTCCACGGCAACCAGACGATTTTCGCCGGCTCCTACGGCTGGGCTAGCGCCGGCCGTTTCCACCATGCGCAAAGCCAGCTCAAGCGCCTGCTCAATCTCGCCGGCGGCTTCACCTCTTCCGTCAACAGCTATTCCTATGGTGCTGCGGCCGTCCTTCTGCCGCATATCCTGGGGCCGGACTACAAGGACGCCTGCGATACCTCGCCGTCCTGGAACGACATTTCCGAAGGCTGTCAGCTGCTGGTCGGGTTCGGCGGCTTCCGGCTGAGCAATGCGCAGGTCGAGTCGGGAGGGACCGGCAGCCACCGCGCCGTCGAATGGCTGCGGCGCTGTCAGGACAAGGGTGCGCGCATCGTCGTGTTCAGCCCCGCTTCGGGCGATGCGCCCTCCGGTGCGAACGTCCGGCATATTCCCCTGCGCCCGAATACGGATGCCGCTGTCATGCTCGGCATGTGCCATACGCTGCTGAGCCAAGGCCTGTTCGACCGCGATTTCCTGAAACGCTGCACGACCGGCTATTGCGATTTCGAGAGCTATCTGGTCGGCGAGGCGGACGGCATCGCGAAGGATGCCGAATGGGCCTCGGCCATTTCCGGCGTGCCGGCGAAAACCATCGTCGAGATCGCCGAAGACTTGCATGACGCGCCGAGCCTGGTTAACGTCGCCTGGTCGCTGCAACGGGCGCGGCGTGGCGAACAGCCGTTCTGGGCGGCGATCGCGCTCGCCTCGATGGCGGGTCATGTCGGCAAGCGCGGCTGCGGTTTCGCCTTCGGGCTGACAGCCGTCAATTCCGTCGGCCAGCCTGTGCGGCGACTGAAAGGGCCGGCATTCGAACAAGGCCGCAACCCGGTCCGCAGCTTCATTCCGGTGGCGCGGATCACAGATCTGCTCGAAAATCCGGGCGGGCGGATCGACTACGACGGACAGGTTCTCGAACTGCCGGATATCCGGCTCGTCTGGTGGGCCGGCGGCAATCCCTTCCACCATCATCAGGATCTCAACCGGCTGGCCGAGGCTTTCCGGCGCCCCGAGACCGTGATCGTCACCGAGAACATGTGGACTGCCACCGCCAAGATGGCGGACATCGTGCTTCCGTCGGCGTTTCCCTTCGAGCGCGACGATGTCGCGGCGGCGTCGCGCGAGAACTGGCTGGTCTACAGCCGCCGTGTGATGGATCCGCCGGCCGGTGTCTTGACCGATCACGACGCCTATTGCCTGATCGCCGAAGAACTCGGTTGCCGCCAGCAGTTCGACGAGGGGTTGACCACCGACGACTGGCTTGCCCGGATCTACGAAGGTTATCGGGAGCGTTATCCGGAACTGCCGGATTTCCAGGCGTTTCGCGTTCGCGGTTATGCCGCGCTTGATGAAGGCGAGCTTGCGCCGTCGCCCGCGAACCATTTTCGAGATTTCGTAAGAGACCCGGATGCCGCCCCGCTGAAAACAGCGAGCGGGAGGATCGAAATCGGGTCGAGCGCTGTCCGCGGCTTCGGTTATTCCGACATCGCCGGCCATCCCGTCTGGCTGGCGCCGGAGGAGTGGCTTGGCGCACCGCTTTCGGCGAAACATCCGTTCCATCTCCTGTCTCCGCAACCCGCCCACCGCCTGCATGGCCAGCTCGAATACGGTCCCGCGAGCCAGGCGGCCAAGCTTGACGGCTACGAGCGGTTCACGCTGAGCGAGATCGACGCCAAACGTCTTACCCTGAAACAGGACGACCTTTGCGAGCTTTACAACGACCGCGGCCGAACGATCGCGGCGCTGACGATCGACGGTGGCCTGATGCCCGGCGTCGCCGTGCTTGCGACCGGCGGCTGGTTCCGCCCCGATGCGCAGGGCGTCGACCACGGCGGCAACCCGAATACGCTGACAGCGATTACACCCGCCTCGCATCTGTCGCAGGCGACCGCCCCCAATTCATGCCTGATCTCGATCCGTCCATGGCCCGGATCCGCAGGTGGAACCTATGATGGGAATGAGTGACTTGGACCAGATCGACATCCTATCTGGCTTGAAGCCGGGCTCCGAGCTCTACGCGATCCGCCGCGAACGACCGGAATTCGTGGAGGGCACCGAGCTCTGCCGCGAAACGGTGCTCAGTCCAAATCATGGCTTTGGCCTCAGCCATGCACTGCGCGCCGCGCTCGCCTCCCGCATGGCCCGCTCCATCGGACGCGAGGACCTGGCAGCGGTCTACGATCTGATGCTGGACGAAGCCGGCAGCGATGCGGACCTGGCCTCGATCGCCTCGGGTGCTGAAACCGCGGCGGCCGCCGATGCCTTTACAAGTGCCATTATCCGCCACGCCGACCTCGTCACCCAGACGCCGCGCAACAGCAGCAGGGCGGATATCGAGCGCCTCGAAAAGGCGGGCCTCACCAATCCGCAGATCATCGCGCTGTCCGAGCTGATTGCCTTCGTCAACTACGAGGCCCGCGTCCTTGCCGGCCTCAGCCTGCTGGAGGAGGTCGAATGAGCACGGCGCGTTTCAAGGTCAAGGCGCTCTCCTGGTCGCCCTATATCGAGCCGGTCGACGTTGCCACGGCGAGCGAAGAACAGCTGGCTGCGATGCAGGTGACCCCGTCCAATACCAAGGTTTCCCCCTATGTGCGCACGCTCGCGCATGATCCGGAATCCTACGTGGCCCGCACGAAACTGTTCAACGCCATCATGTATGCCAAGGGCGGTCTCGACCGAGCCGAGCGCGAACTCGGCGCGCTCGTCGCCTCCGCCGTCAATCGCTGCGTCTACTGCGCGTCGGTCCATGCCCGCCGTTATGTCGAACTGTCGGGCCGCGAGGATGTCGTCGAGGAGATCTATGTGCGGGGCCTCGAAGGTCCGTTCGATGCCAGGACCCAGGCGATCGCCGATTTCTGCAAGGCGCTGTCCGAGACGCCGTCGCAGGCCACCAAGGAGCAGGTACAGGCCCTTCGCGATCATGGCATGTCGAAGGCCGAGATCGTCGACCTCGTCCACTCCGCCGCCATTTTCGGCTGGGCGAACCGACTGATGCACACGCTTGGTCATTCCGTACCTGTCGAAGCCAAATGAACGGAAGGGAGGAAACAGCATGACCGCCAGCCCCCGGACAAGCCAATCGTCGCTCCCAGCAGGCGAACGATCGAAACGTTCTGCGATCCTTGCAAATTCGATCCGCTTATACTCAAGGACGTAAAATAGAGGAAAAGCGTCCCTTGAGAACGCGGTGTAAACCCATGAAAAACCAACGGGAATTAATCAGAAGGGAATGGGCATGACCAGAAAATCAATCGCCGCGGCAATCGCCGCACTTTCGCTCGGCGCCACGATATCGACATCGGCGCTTGCACAGGACAAGACGCTGACCATCGCGATCACCAACACGATCAACACGTTCGATCCGCATATGACGGCATCCGTCGGCACCGACCTCAGCCTGCTCAGCCACATCTATCCGTCGCTGGTTCTGCGCAGCCCCGACATGAAGATTGCTCCGGCTCTTGCAACCGAATGGACGAGCGTCGACGATCTGACTTGGCGCATCAAGCTGCGGTCGGACGCCACGTTTAACGATGGCGAGAAGATCGATGCCGAAGTGGTCAAATGGAATTTTGACCGCGTGCGCGACCCGGCCGTCAATGCCCGCATCAAAGCGTGGTTCACGCTGATCTCCGACGTCAAGATCATCAGCCCGACCGAGATCGAGATCAAGACGAGCTCGCCCTATCCGGCGATGATCGGCCAGCTGTCCATGTTCTTCCTGCTGCCGCCGAAATGGGCCGCCAATCATAAGCCGGCGACCGAGACCGCGTCGGGCGGCGCCTATGTCGTCTCCTCCGTCAAGCCCGGCGAGAGCATCACGCTCGACGCCAATCCGCAATACTGGGGTGCGAAGCCGGATTTCAGCAAGGTCGTTGTCCGCATCATTCCGGATGCCGCCAGCCGTGTCGCCGCGCTGCTTGCGGGCGAGGTCGATTTCATCAACTCGATCCCGACCACGGAAATTACCCGGATCAAGACGAGCGGCAGCGCCCAGGCCGGCGCGGTGCCGAGCACCCGCACCGCGTTCATCAAGTTCAACACGCTGAAGCCGCCGCTCGACAACAAACTGCTTCGCCAGGCGCTGAACTACGCCGTCGACAAGGAAGGCATCGTCAAGGCGATCTTCAACGACCAGGCCGAGATCGCCAAGTGCCAGGTAACATCGAAGAGCTATTTCGGCTTCAATGCCGATCTGAAGCCCTACGCCTATGATCCGGAAAAGGCGGCCGAACTTTTGAAGAAGGCAGGCGGTGCGCCGGCCGAGCCGATCGAAATCGAAGTGCCGACAGGCATCTACCTCAACGGCGAGGAAGTCGTCCAGGCGGTCGCCAGCCAGCTGGAAGAGATCGGCGTCAAGACCAAGATCGTCGAGATGCAGTTCAGCGCCTATATGGACAAGTATCTGAAGACCAAGGACCTCGGTCGCATGAGCCTGCTCAGCCAGGCCTGGCCGACGATCGATGCCGATGGTCTTCTGACCCTGTTCGCGCCAGGCAACATGTACGCCTATTGGGAGAATGCCGATTTCGGAAAAGCCTTGGCGGACGGCCGCTCGACCATGGATGTGGCGAAGCGCCAGGCCGCCTACAAGAAGGCGACCGAGGTGATGTGCGACGAGGCGCCGGCGCTCTTCCTCTATACCCAGCCCGCGACCTACGGCCTGTCCAAGCGTATCACCTGGGCCGCTCGGGGCGACGACTGGGTCCGCGCTTTCGACATGAAGCCTGCGGCCAACTGAGGCCCAGGACGCCAGATGTCGCCATCCCGCTTCACACGAGGCGGGATGGTCTTCCATTGGCCCATGACAGTTGTCGGATCCAGCACCAGCCGGACGATGGCGATCCGACAGAAGCACCTACTCAGACGCCATATCAGCAGGATAGGATAGTCCCATGCCGACAGTGACACTCAACAACGCCACCTTTGTCTATGACGACATCGGCAATCCCGATGCCGAGCCGATCATTGCGCTGCATGGCGGGCGCGGCATCGGCGACCGCCACGGAGAGTTCAACGCCTACAAGGTCTTGTCGGACAAATACCGTGTCATCGCCTATGATCAGCGCGGTTGCGGGGAGACGAGCCTGACGCCTCCCTACACGTTCGAGCAGTTGGCCGATGACGTCGAAGCCTTTCGCATGAACCTGTGCGGCGGCCGCAAGATCATTCTCGAGGGCGGCTCGTTCGGCGGCATGATCGCGCTCACCTATGCCGTGAAATATGGCCAGAACCTGTCGCGGCTGATCCTGCGTGGGACCGCCGCCAGCTATCACCACGAAGACGATGCCATGGTGGTGTTCAAGCAGCGCATTCACAAGGCAACCAGCGCCTCCCTCGACATGCTCGACAAGATGTTCTCCGACCGGGTCAAGGACGATACCGAGCTGCGCCTGATCTGGCTGGCGCTGCAGCCGCTCTATTACGAGAAATTCGATCCGGATGCCGCGCTAGAACGCACCCGCACCATGCATTTGCATGCCGAAACCCATAACGCGCTGTTCAAGGAACGACTTTACGACCTGCGCGACAAGCTGAAGGATATTCCGGTTCCGACGCTGGTTGTCTGTGGTGCCGAAGACTGGATCTGCCCGCCGAACCATTCGCGGCTGATCGCCGAAAGCATCCCCAAGGGCGAGCTTCTCGAAGTGCCGAACGCGAACCACGCGGTCCATGCCGAAGCGCATGAGGTCGTGATCGCCGCGGTCCGCGAGTTTTTGGCGCGCACGTCGAACTGAGACCTGCGGCAGGCAACCCGCTATCTGATTGGCATGGCATCCGCTATCGTTGGGAACGGCAACAGCCGCTTGCCTGCGGGCTGGGGAAGATCCTTTGCGCGGGAGCGGCATATTGGAATCGGTTATGCCGGTCAGCAGCTATATCGCATGCTGCGGGCTCGGAAGCTGACCTCCGCCACTGGTAAGGTCGGTGGCAGCACCGTCATCGCGCGATAGCTGTTCAACTCTTCCAATGCGTGTTTATCAGATCCGTCTAAGCCAATGTTTTGCCAGCGTATTCGGCGTGTGCATGTTGTTATAGAGATAGTTCCAAAACTCATCTTTTTCTTCAACACGTATCTGGGACCAGACCGAGTGAACCGCCATCTCTCCGCACCAATATGCGTAGACAAAAGGAGCGCGCAGATCATGACGAAGGAAGGCGAGTCGCGATCGGGTAACATCAGGAGATTGCAGGGAAGCAGCAGCGATACTCGGCACGACTTCATCAAAGGATTGCCCCTCGCCAAGCAGTTGCCAGGCGGCGCGACACCTGAGCGCGGAACGAAGGCGCTGCAGAAGGTGGCCGAGATGATCCTCCGGCGTTTCGATCCAATCGAGAAATTGCATGCCATTGTCGGCGATGCCTTCGAAAATCGCCGAACTTGCCGAACTCGTGACCACCTGAGCGGCATCAAGCGGCATCAGGCCTTCCGCCACGCGTCTCTCGCGCAGTTTCAGGTGAACGAGATGGCCCGGAAAAGCCTCGTGTACTGCCAGGTGCTTAAGTCCAAAAGCAGTGTAAGGAAAGTCGACATTGAGCAGCAGTCGTCTGCCGGGGAAATCACAATAGGCCGAGTAAGGCACGTCCCGCTGGGCGATAGGTTTGATCCATTCGTCATTCACCCAATCGGCCCTTAACGAGGTTGCCAGTATGCCGCAGCGCGTTCGTGCCTGACGTTGAAATTCCGCAAGCACGTCGAGCACCTTGTCCGATGGTATCCGGGCATGCTGCTCCCAGCGCGCAAAATCCTCAAAAAGGCTGCCGTCGCGGAAGCCGAGTTCATCCAACACCTCACGAATTCCTCTGTAATATCCCGTGATTATCTCTTCGGGTATGTCGCGGGCG
Source organism: Neorhizobium sp. SHOUNA12A (assembly GCF_023006505.1). Taxonomy (GTDB): domain Bacteria; phylum Pseudomonadota; class Alphaproteobacteria; order Rhizobiales; family Rhizobiaceae; genus Neorhizobium. The sequence continues at coordinate 11,831 of NZ_JALBGV010000033.1, read as the reverse complement.
TCGATACGGATCTGCCGCTCCAGCCTTTCACCAAAACTGATGGAATCGCCCCGGAAGGTGGCAATCAGGGCGAGCAGCGAGTCGGACATCTCGTCGAGCCAATCCCCGCGCAGCGCGGTTTCGGCTTGCCCGAGACGATCGCGAAAGGACAGGAGCGCAGCTTCCGCTTCGTCGTAGCTCTCAAATCGCTGCGGCGATATCTCGGCGACAGCGACGGGTATGAGCCCTTCGGCGTCCAGAATGCCGGCATTGCGATTGCGGCTGCGATAGAGCAGGTCAAGACCCGCCGTTATCGCCGCCAATTCTCCTCCCAGCTTCATCCACTTACCTCCGGTTCTTTACGAAATGACCGCCGCGAATGATGATTGGCATATGGGCGCCTTGATCGGCGAGCAACGACATGTCGTCGAGCGGATTGCCGTCGATCACGATCAGGTCGGCGAAGGCGCCGGGGGCGATACAGCCGATCTTGCCCTCCATCCGGAGCAGCTTCGCCGCGACGTGGGTTGCCGAGGCGATCACCGCGTGGGCGGGAAGGACGCGGGAGCGGATCACGAATTCCTCGGACTGGTGCCGGTGCATTTCGCCCAGAAGGTCGGTGCCATAGGCCATTGGCAGCCCGGCCTCGCGCATGATCGTCAACGATTCCATGCCGGCGAGCCGTACCGAATCCACCTTGGCGACGGAGGTGGGCGGCAAGCCGAGCGCCGGGCCTTCGATGCCGAGCTTTTCGTAGGTGACGAGCGTCGGCACCGAGATGCAGCCGTTTTCGACAGCGAATTTCGCGGTTTCGGATGTGATCAGGTTGCAGTGTTCCAGCGAATGAATGCCGCATTCGATCGCCCGGCGGATAGCCTTGTCCGTATAGAGATGCGCCGCGGCATAGGTGCCGGCGTTCTCCGCCTCTTCGACGGAGGCGATCAGCTCTTCCCGCGAAAAGCCGAGAAAATGGATTGGGTCGGTCGGCGAGGCGATGCCGCCATTTGCCATGACCTTGATGAAATGTGCACCGGATTTCAATTCTTCGCGGGCGGCCTTGCGGACTTCCGGCACCCCGTCACAGATGCGCCCGAGATTGCCGAGCGTATGGCCGGTCTTCGGCGTCGGCGTGTCGTCATAGGGGCCACGATAATCGGTATGGCCGCCGGATTGCGACAGCGCCTTGCCGCAGATGTTGAGCCGCGGTGTCGGCCAGGGCGCTTCCTGCGTGGCGGCCAGCAGCCCGGAGGTCGCGCCGCCCAAATCACGGACCGTGGTGAAGCCGCGCATCAGCATCTCGCCCATGATCCTGAAGGCGCGCACGGTGACGATCGGATCGGGAAGTTTTGCGTTCTGGCCGAGGTTCGCCATGCCGGCGATGACATGCACATGGGCGTCGATCAGGCCCGGCATCAGCACCTTGCCGGCAAGGTTGATCCGCTGCGCGCCGGCACTGTTGATGGAGGGCGAGACCTCTCGGACCATATCGCCCTCAACGAGAACCGACATCGGCTCGCTCGGCTCCGGGCTCGTTCCATCGACGATACGGGCGTTTTCAAAAAGAATGGTGGTCACGGGATTTTATCCTGTTCAGGCTTTTGAAGCGCCAGCGCGGCGGGCTTCGAGAAAGGCGGGGATCAGCAGCGGTGCGAATTGTCTGGCGAGTTGCACATGCTTTTCCTCGTAGAAGAATTCCTCGTGCAGCAGGTTGATCGTGCCGATCGTCTCGCCGTTGTAGACGACCGGAATATTGATCGCCGAGTTGAGGCCGAGGCTCGCGATCAGCTCGTGATCGAAGAAAGCCCACCTGACCGCCTCCCGGTCGCGTCCGAGGAATGGTTGCTGTCGGCGCAGCACCAGGTCGCCCCAGGGCGTCATGCCCATCGGTTTTCGGCCGAAGACGGGATAGACGTCCGGCATGTTGGAATAGACGCGCGCCACCTCGTCGCCGTCCTTATAGAGCAGCGTCAGCAGCCGGTGCCCAACCCGGGTGGCGAGTGCGGTATCCAATGCGTCGAAGAAAAAGTTCGGCTGGCCCGGTTCTGCGAGAAGCTCGATCAGGTCTTCGGTCATCCTAAACTCCTTATCGGTGATGGCAGGCGACGGACTGGCCATCGGCCTTCAGCTCGAGCTGCGGTTCGGCTTGCCGGCAGATATCGGTCGCGAGGGGGCAACGGGTGTGGAAAGCGCAGCCCAAGGGTTTTCGCGTGGCGCTCGGAATGTCGTCGCTGACGGCGCTGAACTTGTGACGCTTGCGCGGATCATGTGCCGGCGCCGAGCGCAACAGCAGTTCCGAATAGGGATGAAGGGGGTTCGTGAAGATCGCCTCTTTCGACCCGGTCTCGACGATCTTGCCGAGATACATGACGGCGACCCGGTGCGAGACGTGTTCGACCACGCCGAGGTCGTGCGAGATGAACAGATAGGAGAGGCCGAGTTCCTTCTGCAAATCGGCGAGCAGATTAAGGATCTGCGCCTGCACCGAGACGTCGAGCGCCGAGACGGGTTCGTCGCAAACGATGATATCCGGCCTCAGCGCCAGTGCCCGCGCAATGCCGATCCTCTGGCGCTGGCCACCGGAAAACTGGTGCGGGAAGTTGTCTGCCTGATCGGGCCTGAGGCCCACCAGCGACATGAGTTTCGCCACTTCTGTCCTTCGTTTCTCCACAGTGCCGATGCCGTGGATATCGAGCGGCGCGCGGATGATGTCGCGCACTTTCTGACGAGGATTGAGCGAGGAGAACGGGTCCTGGAAGATGATCTGCATGCGGCGGCGGTAGGATCGCGGGATGCTCCGCATCTGCGTGACGTCCTCGGCTCCCTGCATGGCGATGTGTCCCTCAGTGGCCTTCACGAGGCCCATGAGGGCGAGCCCGGTGGTCGACTTGCCGCAGCCGCTTTCGCCGACAAGGCCGAGCGTTTCGCCCGAACCGATCGAGAAGGAAACGCCGTCGACGGCCTTCACCTCGCCGACCTGCCGCTGGAAGACGCCGGAGCGGATGGCAAAATGCACCTTGAGGTTCTCCACGGAGAGGAGAGGGGCCGCAGCATCAGGCATTGTCATGCTCCCAGCAGGCGGCAAAATGACCGGGTTTCTTTTCGATGAAGGGTGGGCGCTCCTCCAGGCAGCGAGCCGAGGCGCCGGGACAGCGGGGCGCAAACGCGCAGCCCTTCGGCAGGTCCCAGAGCGGTGGCACGGTGCCGGGAATATCCGTCAGCCGTTCCGGGGCGGCTTCCGTTCTGTCCCGATGAGGGACGGCGCCCATCAGGCCGATCGTATAGGGATGGATCGGGTTGTCGAAGAGTTCGTAGACGCTGCATTCCTCGACGCGCCGGCCGGCATACATGACGATGACGCGGTCGGCGATTTCGGCAACCACGCCGAGATCGTGGGTGATCAGGATCTGCGCCGTGCCGAGCCGCTTCTGCAGGTCGGAAATCAGTCCGAGAATCTGCGCCTGCACGGTGACATCGAGGGCCGTCGTTGGCTCGTCGGCTATGATGATCTTCGGCTCGCAGGCAAGCGCCAGAGCAATCATCGCGCGTTGCCGCATGCCGCCGGAAAGTTCATGCGGGTATTGCCTTGCCCGCCGTTCCGGGTCCGGCATCTGGACCAGTTCCAGGCATTTGACGGCGCGCGCAAAGGCCTCGCGCCGTCCAAGCCTTCGATGCTGGCGGACGGATTCAGCGATCTGTTCGCCGATCGTCAGCACCGGGTTCAGCGCCGATAGCGGTTCCTGGAAGATCATGGCGATCTTGTCGCCGCGGAGGTTCTCGACCTGGCGCCGATCCATGGCGAGAAAGTCCTCGCCATGGATCCTGATCGAGCCGGAGGCGACACGGGCGCTGTCGGGCAGGAGGCGAAGCAGCGACAGCGCGGTCATCGATTTGCCGCAGCCGCTTTCGCCGACGATGCAGACCGTCTCGCCGGGGCGCACCGAAAGGCTCATCTCCGAGACGACGGGGAAGGCCCCGTTCTCCCCGAGGATTTCGACATTCAGGTCGCTGACGGCAAGCGCCGGTTCCATCGTCTTTTCCATTGCGCGATCTTGCATCCGTTCATTCCATCTGCCGGAGGGATCCGATCAGTCGGTAGACCCTTCGATATTGCCGACCATGAAGCCGTAATCGCCGGCTTCCACGAGATTGCGGGTCAGGTGTTGCATGACCATGATGCCGGTTTCGAAGGGCGTCGGGATTTCCTCGATCGTCTCGAAGTCGTAGGGACTGACGACACGGCCGAGCAACGAACCGCCCCTGATGATCTCGCCGTTTGCCGGCGAGAGCGGCTCCAGCCAACCGCCATGTTTCGGACGGATGCCGACGAGCTCGGTGATGACGGCCTGCTTCGGATTGGGGATCACTTCGCCTTCGATCGAGCCGATCAGGCGGAGCTGGTTCAGCAGTCCATCGACGGTGCGCTTCGCATAGGGCGTCTGGTCGACGATACCGCCGCCGAGCTCGATGGTCACGACCTTGGTACCGTGGCGGTCCATCGAGACGGACTTGCTGGTGCCGGAATAAACCGTGCCGGCCTTACCCGTCGTTGGGCGATAGAGGATTTTCGAACCGAAAGCGCGCGATAGCGGCTCGTCGTTCCAGATGTAAACATAGTCGACCGTCGGCCGGTCCGTGCCGGAATGCAGGTCGAGATTATAGTCGATCTTCGCGAAGAATTCGTGCGCCAGCGCATCGGCAAGCTGCTGACTGTAAGTGCCGCGAGGATCGCCGGGGAACTCGCGGTTGAGGTTCATCTGATCGAGCGGATTGTGACGATGGTTGACCGCAAAGGAGCGCGGGTTTGCGACCGGAAGCAGGATGATGCGACCCCTGAGCGGCATGTCCTTGATGATGCGGAACAGGTCCAGGATCGCCTGCGAACCGGTATTTTCGTTGCCGTGGATCGAGGCGGAAATCCCGACCGTCGGGCCATCCTGTTCACCCACCAGTTCGTGCATGAAGATCACGGCATCGCTACCGTCCGCATGGGTGGTGAATTTGGGACGGAGCTTGTTGATCGACTTGACCATGGACGTTTCCTTTCAGCGTCTTGTCGTATTGATCCGAGGAGTTGCCTATTTCTTCTTGCCCGCCGAGCGGGAGAGATGGCGGGGGTCGAACGCATCGCGCAGGCCGTCACCGAGCAGATTGAAGCCGAGCACGGTCACCATGATCGTGGCGCCGGCAATGATTGCCAGCCACGGTTCGTCGCGCATGAAGCGGGTGCCATAGGCAAGCGTCCAGCCCCAGGTCGGCGTCGGCGGTGGCAGGCCGAAACCGAGAAAGCTGAGCGCCGATTCCGAGATGATCGCGGTGCCGAAGCCGAGCGAGGCGAGCACGATGATCGGCCCCATCGCATTCGGCAGGATTTCCTTGACCAGGATGCGGACCGGATGAGCGCCGAGCGCCCTGGCGGCCTGTACGTAATTCTGCTCGCGCAGCATCAAGGTGGTCGCCCGAACCACGCGGGCATATTCCGTCCAGGCGACGACGATGATGGCGATTGCCACGTTGATCATGCCGGGGCCAAGCACCGCGACGATCGCAAGCGCCAGTACGATCGCCGGGAAGCCCAGGAATATGTCCGTGATCCGCATCAGGATCAGATCCGTCCAGCCGCCGAAATAGCCAGCCGCGAGTCCGACCGCCGTGCCGATGACGGTGGAGACCAAAACGGAGATGCAGGCGATCGTCAGCGAGATGCGTGCGCCGTATATAAGCCGCGACCAGAGGTCTCGCCCGAAATTGTCGGTGCCGAGCCAGTGGGTGAGCGTCGGGCCGGAGAAGCGGTTGCGCATGTCCATCTGCTCGACGCCATGCGTAGATAGATAAGGAGCGAAGACAGCACAGACGACGATCGCCAGCACGATGATCGAGCCGAGGATGAGTGAAATATTGCGGAAACGCCTGAATAATCTCATGAGCCTCAACCCAAACGGATGCGCGGGTCGACGACCGCATAGAGAAGGTCGACGACCAGGTTCACCAGTGCAAAGATGATCGCGAAGGTGAGCACGATGCCCTGGATGAGCGGCAAGTCGCGCTGCGAGATCGCCGTGATGGTCAGTTGGCCGAGGCCCGGCCAGGCGAAGATGGTTTCGGTCAGCACCGCGCCGCCGAGCAGGGCGCCGAAGCGCAGTCCGATCACACTCAGCACCGGCAGCAACGCATTGCCCAATGCGTGGCGGATGATGACGCGATTGCGGCGCAGGCCCTTGGAATAGGCGGTGCGGATGAAATCCTCCCGCAGCACTTCGAGCATGGCGGTGCGCACCAGGCGGGAGATGATCGCCGCCGAGTTCGCGGCGAGCGCCAGCGCCGGCAGGAGGATGTGGGCTAAGCTGTCGAGCAGCACCTGCGGACGACCGGTCAGCGCCGCCCAGACCGCTTCGGGGAAGGGGGCCCCGCGGCCGATTGCCGGAAGCCAGCCGAGAGTCACGGCAAACAGCAACATCAGCAGCAGGCCGAGCCAGTAGACCGGCATCGAAACGCCAAGCTGGGCGAAAATCATCGATACGGTATCGACGATCGAACCCTGTCGCGTGGCAGCCAGCACCCCGAGCGAGATGCCGACGAGACAGGCAAGGATCAGCGCCAGGACGGCCAACTCGATAGTCGCACCGAGCCTGCCGGCTATGATCTCCGACACGGCCTGGTTCTGGAAGATCGAGCGGCCCATGTCGCCGCGCAGTAACTGCGCGAAATAGACGCCGAGACGGATATACCAGGGATCATTGAGGCCGAGCGCGTTGCGCAGGTTGTTGATCGCTTCCGCCGAGGCCTCTTGGCCGAGCAGCACGGAGGCAGGGTCGCCGGGGATCAGCAATAGCAGGCCGAAAGTGACGATGACCATGCCTGCGGCCATCGGGATCAATAGCAGGATTCGACGGACGATATAGGCTAACACGAGGCCGCTCCCCTGATATGTGCCGAAGCAAAGGTCATGACAGCACGATCTCCTCGAAGCGGCGGGGGAATTTGGTCAGCGAATCCGGACCCTGCTCGGTCACGAGAACTGTATCGGCGAGGCTGAAACCCATCTTTCCGACCTCAGGAGATGACGATGTCGTCAAGTTTGCGGGGATAGACAGTCATGCTATCGGGCGCTTCGGCGGCGATCAGCACGGTGTCTGCGATGCGATAGCCGGCAAAGCCCGGCACGAAGATCGCCGGTTCGCTGGAGGTGATCATGCCGGGTTCCAGAATGGTCTGGTCGCCGCCTTCCACCCACGGCGCTTCATGGAACATGATGCCCATGCCGTGGCCGACACGATGCAGCAGGTATTCGCCCATGCCGCTGTCGCGGATATAGGCAAGCGCCAGATTGTCGGCAGAAGCGCAGGTATGCCCGGCGATCAATGCCGCAGTCGCCATCCGCTGCGCCTCGTAGGCGACGGCATAGTGCTGCTCCTGCACCTTGGACGGCTCGCCGATGAAGAAGGTGCGCTCGCTTTCCGAAGCGCGGGCACCAACCCGGCAGCCGAGCGACAGGATGATGCTTTCGCCGATCTTCACCGGATGGCCGGTCGGCATGCCGTGCGGGAAGGCGGATCTCGGCCCGGAATAGACGAGCCCGCTCGCAAGCCCCTGAACGAGCATCACGTCCTCATGCTCTTCGTGCATGGTGCGCATGGCGTGGCGCGACACGTAGGATTCGATCTCGACCTCGCTCGGCAGCGTGCCGCCCTTGCGCATCGCATCGCGGATCATCTCGACGCCGACCTCGACCATGCGGTCGGAAAGCCTGGCGGCCTCGCGATGCAGTACGATCTCTTCCGGATGTTTGCGAAGCCGCATCTGCTGGACGATGTTGCTCGGGACCACCCGTTCCGCATTCGGAAAGGCGCCCTCGATCGGCTTTATCCGGGCAAGCGAGATCGCATGGCCATAGGCGACCGTTCCCCTGAACCCGGCAAACTTCCGGCCGAGCACCGCGTGCCACGGGTCGATGCCGGGAAACTCGAAATAGACGATCGCCTCTGCGGCTATGTGCTGGTGTGCCGCGTGGGTACGCTCCAGTTCCGGAAGCAGCAGGAAAGTATCCGTTGCCGTGATCGCCACGACCACCGGCCGCTCCGTCGTATAATGCGAGAAACCTGTCGTATAGATGACGTCGTCATTGGAATCGAGAAGCAACAGATCGATGCCCTCAATCGCCATCCGTTTGCGGATTTCGGCCTGAATTTTCGCATAGAAGCCCGCGCCGAGACGCTGTGAGAAAGCCATCGATCTATCCTGGAACTGCAATTGGGTCTTCAGGCGCGGACCGGATGAGCCGGCCCGCGCGAGCTGTCTCAGTCCTTGAGACCGATCAGGCCGCGCATATTGCCGCGCGAGGTCGCCTGCACCTGGAAGGGCAGCTTCTTGGAATAGAAGAGCTGATAACCCTGATAGGAGACGATGTAGTAGGGAAGGTCGCTTGCCAAAGTCGTCGCGGCCTTCTGATAGGCGGCGGCACGGTCGGGCTGGCTGGTCGCTGAACGACCCTGCTTCAGCAGATCGTCAACCGCCGGGTTGGAATAGCCACCCCAGTTGGTCGAACCGCCTGTGGTCAACTGTGCGAACAGGAGGCGATCCGGATCGACGATGTTCAGCCAGCCAAGCAAAGCGATCTGGTGCTGGCTCTTTTGCACGTAGTTGGTGGAGAAGGACGGCCAGTCGCTGATCTGCGTTTTGGCCTCGACGCCGGCGGCCTGGAAATTCGCCTGCATGAATTCGATCGTCTGGACGCGGTTGCTGTCTTCGCTATGGGTGGACAAAACAATCGTCAGCGGCTTGCCGCCCTTGTCGAGGATGCCGTCGCCATTGGTGTCCGCCCAGCCTTCCTCCTTGAACAGTTTCTTGGCGCCGTCGATATCGAAGCTGGGCTGTTTGATATCCTTCGAATAGGCCCAGGAGGAGGGCAGGATGATCGAGGAGGCGACAGCATCGACGCCCTGGAAGATATCGTTGACGATGGTCTTCTGGTCGATCAGCATCGAGAAGGCCTGACGCATCTTCGGGCTCGAAAGCAGCGGGTCCTTGGTGTTGAAGTTGATGTAGGTTACGCCGAGGCCGGGCTGGACCACCGCGCCGAAGCGCTTGTCCGCCTGTAGGCGCTTGATGTCCTGTGGCGCGAGCGGCGATTGGATGACGTCCAGGTCACCCGCTTCGAATGCCTGAGCACGGGCTGAACCGTCGCCGATGATTTTCACGACCACCTTGTCGGCCTTTGACTTTTCCCCCCAGTAATTCGGGTTCGGCGCAAGTTCGATGGCACTGCCGCGCGTCCAGGAGGTGAACTTCATTGGTCCGGCGCCGATCGGCTTCAGCGCGATGTCGGTGCCGCCTTCCACCAGCGCTTTCGGCACGATGCCGATGTCGAGATAGCTGAGCAACGGTGCATAGGGAGCCGAAAGCGTGAACTTCACCGTCTGCGCGTCGACCGCTTCCACGGCCGAAATCGGTGTGTAGAGCGCCCGTTGCGGCGCGTTGAAATCCTTGTTGAGAATGGTGCTGAAGGTAAAGACCACGTCGGCCGAGGTCAGCGGGCTTCCGTCGGAGAATTTCAGGTTCGGCCGAAGCTTGAAGACCCAAGTGGTAGGGTTCGGGTTTTCCCAGCTTTCGGCGAGATCGGGCTTGGCTTCCAGGCTCGGCGTCAGATGAACCAGACCCGAATAGATGAGGTCCGCAACGCGATAGGCGGTTGTGTCTCGCGCGAGGCGCGGGTCGAGAGTGCCGGCATCGACGTCGGTGCCGATCGTGATGGTCGCGGCCTGGGCGGAGTTCAGAGCGGTGAAGGAAAGCCCTGCGAGAAGGGCAGCTGCTGTGATCGAGAGTGCTTTGCTCATGTCTGTTCCCTTATTGGTTTTGGTTCATTCAAAGCTTGGCATGGGTCGTCAGCGGGCCTTGGTCCTCAGCGAGGTAATATCGGCGACCTTTGGCCGAGCTTCGCCATCGGCGATCTTATTGTGGCGCAGCTCGGCGAGCGCCGGCGCGAGGAGGTTTTCGAGCACACCGGGATCCGGCGAGTGGCGGTATTCGAAACAGCGCTTGTTCGGGCCGGCGAGATCGGCGACATGGTCGGCGCCGGAAGCGTAGATCACGACGTCGCAGCGGGCGACGATGTCCGCAAGATCATCCGCATAGGACCATGCTACCGTGATATCGGAAATATGCGGCGCGAATTCGCGCACGCTGGGACGCATGATGGCGATGTAATCCTTGAGCTGCGTGACGGCCGCGACGCGGGTGCGCGGATCGAGCAGCGCCAGCGCCTGCCGTGTGCGTTCCGACGGAATGAACCGCAGCGACAGGATATTGGCATCCGGTACGAGGCTGCGCATTTCGACTTCGCGATGCACAAAGGTGAGCACCAGGTCGGCGTTGCGACACTTTTCGCGCGCTCCCTCGTTGTCGCGGATATGGTCAAAGGTTAGGAGCGAGATCAGGTCGTTGGCAGCAAGCGTCGGGCGGATCTGTTCAACATAGTCGCGTGCCGGCGCCTCGAATATGCCGACGAAGACGATGTCGAGGTGGACGCGCGGTTTGCGCAGCCGCGCCTGCGCCTGCACCATCGAGGCGAGAGTGATCGGCGAAATGCCGAGCGCTTCGGCTTTCTCCAACAGATTGTCGATATCGGGGCCAAGCACGCTCGCAGGCGCGATCACGCCATCCCGGCGGCGCGGTTCGTAAACTGTGAAGGCGCCGAGGCCGGGGCGGATTTCGACAAGGCCGTCCGCGCGAAGCCGCTTGTAGACTTCCGCCACCGTCATCGGCGCGATGTCGAGCTCGGCAGCGAGCTGGCGCACGGACTGCAGCTTCACGCCCTTCGGCATGTCGCCGAAAGACAGCACGTAGCTCAGTAGCCCGTAAAGCTGCTTGCCCACCGGAACGGGCAGGGAGCGGTCAATGCTGGACGCGTCGATAGTGAACATGCGTGTATTTCTCGATTGATACACTGACCGTAACAGGAGATTCCAATTTGACAATCCCTTCTGTAATTTTTTGCATAATTTAGCAGCAAGCCCATTGAGTGCCTCGATAATTTCCAATTATATCATTCGCAGACGCAGAAAATGCAGTGTGTCGCCGCTTAAACTGCACGAGGTGTATCAATGGAATATATCAACCTAGGTCGAACCGGCCTCAAAGTCTCTCGCCTTGCCCTCGGCTGCATGACCTTCGGTTCGAGCGAATGGGCGCCATGGGTCCTGGATTTTGAGGACAGTGCCAAGATTCTGAAGCAAGCGGTTGAGCTCGGCATCAACTTCTTCGACACGGCCGATATGTATTCGCTCGGCAAGAGCGAGGAGATTACCGGCAAGGTGCTGCTGGACCTTGTTCCGCGCCACAAGCTGGTGATCGCGACAAAACTCTTCCATCCGATGAGCAGCGACATCAACGATCGCGGCCTGTCGCGCAAGCATATCCTCGATGCAGTCGACGGCAGCCTCAGGCGTCTTGGGACCGACTATATCGACCTCTATCAACTGCATCGCTTCGACTACGGCACACCGATCGAAGAAACACTGGACGCGCTGAACGATGTGGTGCGGGCCGGCAAGGTGCGATATCTCGGCGCGTCTTCCATGCATGCCTGGCAATTCATGAAGGCAATCGGGTTGCAACGGCAAAACGGCTGGGCGCGGTTCGTATCGATGCAGCCTCATTACAACCTCATCTACAGGGAGGAGGAGCGCGAAATGTTGCCGCTCTGCTTAAGCGAAGGCGTCGGTGTTGTTCCTTGGAGCCCGCTCGCTCGCGGCCGTCTCGCTGGCCGGGCCGAGGGAGCAACCACGCGCAGCCAAACGGACGGCACGGCGCGGGCGCTCTACGACCGGACAAAGGCCGCCGACGATGCGGTCGTCGCC
>NZ_JALBGV010000032.1 GCF_023006505.1 Neorhizobium sp. SHOUNA12A | reverse complement strand
ACCCTCGAGCGTCACCATCTCAAGAGCCGTCTGGCAAGGGGCAGGTTTCTTCAACATGTCCCAATGAATCACAAACCCCCGGACCACGCCAGGGGTTTGTCAGCAGTCTGACGGCCCGTCGCGCGGCCTCTTTTTTGTCATTTGACCGCAGCGTTCCCGCCATCCGCATAGAGCGCGGACCCTGCCACGAAGCTCGCCATCGGGCTCGCCAGGAAAAGTGCGGCCCGGGCGATTTCTTCAGGCTGGGCGATGCGCTTGAGGGCATGCAGGCCCGCCGCCCATTCCTTTTGCGCCGCGTCGCCGGCCATCGGGGTGTCCGTGCCGCCGGGCAGCAGCGCATTGGCGCGTATGCCGCGCGCTCCGTAGTCGGCCGTAATCCCTTTCACCAAACCCATGATCCCGGCCTTCGATGCGCCATAAGTCCCCATGCCGGGGATGCCGACGCTGGTGCCGACGAAGGTGGAGGTGAAGATGATCGATCCGCCGCCGCGTTCGAGCATCGCCGGGATCTGCAAACGGGCGCCGAGGAAGGCGCTCGTGAGGTTCATGGCCAGGGTATGCTGCCATTCCTCCAGCGTCACCTCGCCGAGCGGCTTATAGGGGCCGACCGTGCCGGCATTGTTCAAGGCGATGTCGAGACCGCCGAATCGGCCAAGCGCTACTTCGAGCAATGCCCGGTGGGTCTCCTCCTCCGCGACATCGCCTGCCACGGCAACCGCACGGCCGCCGGCCGTCTCGATCTCGGAAATGAGTTTTTGCAATTCCGCCTCGCCTCGCGCGTTGGCAACAACGGCAGCCCCTTCCCGGGCGAAAAGAAGGGCAGCGGCCCGGCCGATGCCGCTCGATGCGCCGGTGACGATAGCAACTTTGTCGGATAGCATGATGTACCTCCTGTTGGTTACATCCGCTGTCTAAGGCTGCCCGTCTCCCATCGACACCCGATTCCTGACCGAATTAAAAACTCCCTCAGGCCTTTCGGTTCACCATGTAGACGCCCGCCACCACGATCACCGTGCCGACGATCATCGGCAGGGTCAGCGGTTCTCCGAAAAGGATGGCCGCCTCGATCGCCACCACCGGGGGCATCAGGTAGATGAGCGAGGCGGCGCGTGACACCTGGCCGCGGCGGATAAGATAGAGCAGCAAGCCGACCGCGCCCATGGACAGGCCGAGGACCGACCAGGCCATGGCGAAGATCGCCTCATGCGTCCAGTCGAAGCGCAGGTTTTCAAGGCTGAGCGCCAGCGGGATGGTGACGATCAGCGCGCCGACGAATTGCAGCGTGGCGATCGAGAACAGGTCGCCCTCCTGCAGGTGCCGCTTCTGGTAGAGCGTGCCGTATGTGACCGACGCCATGGCGACGAGGTTGATCAGCACCGGAACCGCAAGTCCAGCCAGCCCGCGCTCGAAGAGGTCGAGAAGCTGCGGCGAGATCGCGATCAGAATGCCGGCAAAACCAAGCGCCAGGCCGATCTTCTGCAACGGCTTGAGGCGCTCTCCGAGGAAAAGCGGCGCGACCATGGCGGTCAGCAGCGGCTGCAGCCCGGCGATAATGCCGGAAAGACCGGCCGGCACGCCCTGCGCAATCGCATACCAGACGCCCGCAAGATAAAGTCCGTGCAGGAAGACGCCCGAGAACATCGCATGGCCGACCTGGGCACGGCTCTTCGGCCATTTTGCCTTTGTGACCAGGCAGACCACGAAAAACGCCGCGGCGGCGAGTGCATGTCGCCCGGCCAGAAACGTCAAGGGATCGGCGTGTTTCGCCGCGTATTTCGCGACGAGCCAGCCCGTGGACCAGAGGAGGACAAAAAGGGCCGGAGCCAGGCGGTCGAGCATGATGGGGATGTCCGGCGGAGATTTCGGCAGCGGCCGCTTTCGTGGAAGCCGCCTGCTTATTCCCACCTCGTTTCATCGTCAAAGCAGAAAAACTGATGATTGCGATGAACGCCGATTGAGAGAAGGGAAATCGTCACGCGGCAAGCGGATCCTGTCCCATCAGCCCTTGCCCGATGAAGGCCGACTCTCGCACCACGCCGAAACCGTAACTGGCCATCTCCCGCTCATAGGCAGTAAGCGCCAGGGCAAGGCCGACCTCGCCGCGTTCCACGGCAATAATTGCGTGTCCGAGCAGCGCCGCGTCGCGCATCGCGACGTTGGCCCCACGTCCGAGCGTCGGCGTCATCGCATGGATGGCGTCGCCGAGAAGCGTCACCCGAGACGTCTCTCCGAGATCGCAGGGAACGCTCGTATGCATCTCGATCGAGAAAAAGGAGGAAGGGTCTCCCTGAGCCGGAATGGCCCCGGCAGCCGCCGGCCACTCCTCCAGCATCTTGATCGCAAGGGCCTGAAGCGCCGGGCTGCCGGCCTGTCGCAGCATCGCATCCTCGCCGGGGAAATATTCACGGCGGCCGCCGACGATGCAGACGACATAGTCGTCCTGGCCGAAAAGCCCTGCCTCCGGCGCGATCCTGTCGGAGGCGGCGTCCGGACGGGTCGGGAAAATCACCGGCCCCAGCCCGAGGAACACCCGCCGGTCATCGGAGGCGACGGTGAAGACGTTGGCAAGAACGTGTTCGGGCAGGTGGTGGCGAGCCTTTTCGATCGGAATACGGCCGTAGATGGCGCGCACTCCGGTATCCATAATGCGCGCCTCGGGCAGTCGCTGCCGGCGCACCGCAGAGCGGATCCCGTCGGCACCGACCAGAATGTCGCCTCGTGCGGTGCTGCCGTCGGCAAACACCGCGGTTACCCCTTCGGCATCCGTTTCATAGCGCAGCATTCGGGCGCCGAATCGGCAAACGTCCTGCAGGCCGGTCAGAAGGATATGCCGCAAGGTGGCGCGATTGACGTTGATATGCTGCGGACCGCCATCAGCAAGCCAATGCCGCGGCGTCCTGTCGTGCCCGCCGCTCGGTATCCGCCGCAATTCCTTGAGGGTCGTATCGACAATCGTGGTGTACGGCAGTGGCCGCATCGCGGTCGCTTCGAAAAGCCGATACAGATTTGCAGGCAGGACTTCCCTGAGGGCGTTCACCCCATCCCGGTCGATATGCAGGCGATAGCCCTGAGGGCGATCCCAGGGACCGGAATCGCTTTCGAAGATTTCCACCTCGACATCGGCGCGACGCAGTATTTGCGCAAGGCAAAGCCCGCCGAGACCGGCACCAGCAATAATAACTTTAAGTTTAGACATAGGACGCTCCTCTTCCGTGATCGGAAAAGGACGTACAGGATGTGCCCGCTCCCCATGAGCGAACCCTTATACGAACGCAAAGCGTCACCCGGACTACCGACCGGGCCGTGACTTTTGCACGTCCGGCTTCCTTATGCGAAATGGCCGAAACTCTGTCAACCAGCAGAATTGGGGAAACCGACCTCGCGATCACTCGCAAACTTGAGCTCAATCGACGCAAGCTGGACAGCATTTGATCAGCGCTTAGGCAGCTGATGTTTTTCAAGGCAGGAGATTTATTCACCTCCTTCTAAAGTAGGGAGCTTGCCGAGCACCGGAATCAGCGCATTTACTGGTCGGGGAGCATCGAAACTGTATTTTTCTGATGCGCGGAATTCTTTTCCCGCCAATTGCGCACAGTTCTTGCATTGCCCTCACCGTTGTATTCTTATGGCCAAAAAAGGGGAATGCGCCTTTGGCATTTGATGAAATGTTGACTGCGGAAAACCTTCCGCGACCGCCATACAAGACCTATCACGAATGGTATGCCAGTCAGGATGCTGCACACCTGATCCGCAAGACCCAGGATGCGGAAAACATATTCAGAAGGACGGGCATCACATTCGCGGTCTACGGACACGCGGACAGTTCCGAAAAGCTCATCCCCTTCGATATCATTCCCCGCATCATCTCCGCCCGTGAATGGCGCAAGCTGGCTCAGGGCATCGAGCAGCGGGTTCTGGCGCTCAACGCCTTCCTCGACGACATCTACCACAAGCAGGAGATCATCAAGGCCGGCCGCATTCCCCGCGCGCTGATCGAGAGGAACGTCACCTTCCTCCCCGAAATGATCGGCTTCAAGCCGCCCGGCGGCGTCTATACCCACATCGTCGGCACCGATATCGTGCGTACCGGCGAGGACCAGTTCTACGTGTTGGAGGACAATGCCCGCACGCCGTCCGGGGTTTCCTACATGCTGGAAAACCGGGAAACCATGATGCAGATGTTCCCGGAACTGTTTGCGCTGAACAAGGTGCAGCGGGTCGAGGACTATCCGCGGCTGCTGCGCCAGTCGCTCGCCTCGCTTGCCCCTCCCGGCTGCAACGGCCGGCCCCGCGTCGCGGTACTGACGCCCGGCATCTTCAACTCGGCCTATTACGAACACTCGTTCCTCGCCGACCAGATGGGCGTCGAACTCGTCGAGGGCGGCGACCTGCGCGTCATCGACGGCCGCGTCAAGATGCGCACCACACGCGGCTACGAGGCAATCGACGTCCTTTACCGCCGCGTCGACGACGACTTCCTCGATCCGATGACTTTCCGCGCCGATTCGGCGCTCGGCATTCCCGGCATCATGGACGTCTATCGCGCCGGCAACATCACCATCGCCAACGCTCCCGGCACCGGCATCTGCGACGACAAGGCGATCTATTCCTACATGCCCGAGATCGTCGAATTTTATACGGGCCGCAAGGCGCTGCTCGAAAACGTGCCAACCTGGCGCTGTTCCGAGCCCGACAGCCTCAGATACGTGCTGGAGCACATCGAGGAACTGGTCATCAAGGAGGTGCACGGGTCCGGCGGATACGGCATGCTCGTCGGCCCGACGGCAAGCAAGAAGGAGCGCACCGACTTTGCAGAGAAGCTGGCGGCCAGGCCCGATAACTACATCGCCCAGCCGACGCTGGCGCTGTCCACCGTGCCGATCTTCGTCAACAAGGGGATTGCTCCCCGCCACGTCGACCTGCGTCCCTATGTGCTCGTTTCCGACAAGGTGAAGATCATCCCCGGCGGCTTGACCCGCGTGGCCCTGAAACAGGGGTCGCTGGTGGTCAATTCCAGCCAGGGCGGCGGCACCAAGGACACCTGGGTACTGGAAGATTGAGGTCGTAGAGACATGCTCGGAAGAACTGCAAACGGCCTTTACTGGATGTTCCGTTACATCGAGCGGGCAGAAAATATCGCCCGCCTCGTCGATGCCGGCCTGCGCGTGTCGCTGACCCGCGCCGGCTCCTCCGACGAGGACTGGCACGGCGTGCTCGAAAGTGCGGGCGTGCGCGAAGCCTATTCGGAAGTGCACACCGAACTGACGGCGGCCGACGCCATCGATTACCTGCTGCGCGACCAGGCCAACCCGTCGAGCGTCATGTCCTGCATCGAATTCGGACGCAACAATGCCCGCATGGTGCGCACGGCGCTGACCCGCGAGACCTGGGAGGCGACCAACGAATGCTGGATCGACCTCAAAGCCCGGCTCGCCCGCAAGCAGAAGGCGACCGACCTGCCCGAACTGATCGATGTCATCAAGCACCGCTGCGGCCTGATCCGCGGCGCCTTCCACGGTTCGATGCTGAGAAACGACCTCTACAATTTCTCGCGCATCGGCACCTTCATCGAACGCGCCGACAACACCAGCCGCATCCTCGACGTGAAATATTACGTGCTGCTGCCGGCGATCAGCCAGGTCGGCTCGAAGCTCGACAACTACCAATGGGAATCGATACTGCGCTCGGTCTCGGCCCACCGTTCCTACGGCTGGGTCTATGACGGCGAATATCAATCTGCCAACATCGCCGATTTCCTGATCCTGAAAGTCCAGATGCCGCGCTCGCTGGCTTACTGCTACGAGAAGATCACCAACAATCTCGATTATCTGGCGCAAACCTACGATGAACGACTGAAGGCGCATGAGACCGCGGCGGCGATCCGCTCGACGCTGAAGCGCGGCTCGATCTCCGACATCATGGACCAGGGCCTGCACGAATTCCTGGAGGATTTCGTCAGCCGCAACAACCAGCTCAGCGCCGAAATCTCCGACGGCTACCGCTTTTACCAGTAAAGCCAACAGGCACAGGATTTACCGCACATGCGGCTGAAGATTTCCCATACGACCGAATATCTCTACGACGAGCCGGTACCCTATTCGCTGCAGCGGCTCAGGCTGACCCCAACCGACGGCCCCGGCCAGAAAGTCATCAACTGGTCGATCACAGTCGACGGCGCCAAGATCGAGGCGGGTTATGCCGACCAGTTCGGCAACCGCGTCGAACTGGTCTCCACCGAAGGCACCGAGCACACGATCCGCATCACCGCGTCCGGCGAGGTGGAGACCCAGGACCGCGCCGGCGTCTTCGGTCCGCACCAGGGTTTCTGTCCACTCTGGCTGTTCCTGCGCGAGACGGCGCTGACCAAGCCTGGCAAGCTCATCCGCGAGCTTACCAAAAGCCTCGAGGGCGACAGCGAGCTTGCCAGGATGCACGCGCTGATGGAGAAGATCCACGAGACCGTTGCCTATGTTCCGGGCGCGACCGGCACCGAGACGACCGCCGAACAGGCTCTGGAGGCAAGGACCGGCGTCTGCCAGGACCACACTCATATATTCATCGCTGCCGCCCGGCTGCTGGATATCCCGGCGCGCTACATTTCCGGCTACCTGCTGATGGAAGGCGAGACCGAACAGGCGGCGACCCACGCCTGGGCGGAAGTGCATCTGCCGGGCCTCGGCTGGGTCGGTTTCGACACGTCGAACAAGATCTGCCCGAACGACAGCTACGTGCGGGTCGCATCCGGCCTCTGCTACCGCGACTGCGCGCCCGTCTCCGGCATGCGCCTCGGTCCGGCCAGCGAAAACCTCAAGGTTTCGCTGACGGTGGCGCAAAGCCAAAGCCAAAGCCAGCAGGGCCAGACGCAATCCCAGGAGTGACAAACGCGCCAAGCCGAGGACGCCGTCCGACATGGCAGGCGTTCTCGGCAGGCCGTAAGATCATCGATTCAGCCCGTCCTGCGGCACAACGGTTTGTTAACCGTGGACGGCGTTCCCGATTTCACAAGCAGTTCAAGGGTTGAAGATCCGGAAGGCGGCAATCTATGCTGCATTGCGGCATGGACTATTGCTGCCTACATTGCGCGGGGCTGCGGGTTACCGAAACGCATGGCAATGCCATGCCTGAATGAGGATACCAGATGCTTGAGACGTCCAAAACCAAGCCGCAGGATCTCGAATCCATCGCGCGCCATGGCGGAACTTTCCGGCGAATGGCCGCACGCCTGCCCACCTATTTCACCGACCTGCGGGAAAACCCGGCTTGGCTCCCCATGTTCCTTTTGGCCCGGACAATTCCGTTCAGGCGAGCCCATTGGCTGACTGCCCGGCGCGTCTCGAAGTCTGCGCCGATGGCAACATCGATGTTCGGCGACATCGAAGCCGATAAGGTTGCTGACGAACTCAGACGAAGCGGAATCTTCACCGGACTCATCCTTCCCGATCCGATTCGGCAGGAGATCGCCCGTTTTGCATCCGAAACCCCTTGCTTCGGTAACTTCGAACGGAAACTCGAATTCCGGGCGGACGAACATGCGGAAGCGGAACGCCGATTCGGTCGAGCGATCCTGAGCGGCCACCATTTCGAAAGGATCGCCAGTTGCGAGGCGGCGGTCGCGGTGCAGCAGGATCCTCTTCTTCTGGATATCGCACGCCACTATCTGGGCGGTGAAGCCAAGCTGATCACCACGCGGACGTGGTGGAGCTTTCCCACTCAATCCGCTTCCGAGGCCGACCTCAGCCGTGCGTCGTTCAAGTTTCATTTCGATCTCGACGACTGGCGGATGTTGAAATTCTTTTTCTATCTGTCGAATGTCGATGAGGATGCGGGACCGCATGTCTATATGCGCGGCAGCCATAACAAGCGGCGCCTCAAGCACCAGTTGACCCTGCTCGTGGGGCATCCGGCGGAAGAAGTGCTCGAATTTTACGGAGAGGAGAGCGCCGTCACCCTGACCGGCAAGGCGGGCTACGGGTTCGTCGAAGATCCCTTCGGCTTCCACATGGGGACGGTCGCAAAATATCACCCTCGGCTCATGATGGAAGTCGGGTTCGGCGTATCGAAACCCTCGAAGCGCAGATATCACGGCGAACCCGTCGTGCGCTGAGCGACCCTTCCGGCTCGATGAGCCCCGACGGGGCTCATCCCATCACACATCAATATGTCCGCAAGCTCGACGCCATCTCCGCATGGTCTAGTCCCGCCCCATAAAAGAGGTGGCGCATGCTGTTTGGGCAATCGGTCTTCCAGTCGGTGCTGACGCGGCTGAAGCAGGAGCACGGCGAAGACGACAGCGAAGAGGCAGGCACGGGCTTCCGCATCAAGGGGCTCGGCATGGGTTTCGTCGCGCCGACGGATGACGGTCCAGTGGCGACAGCAACCGGGACCGAAGCCTATTTCGCCTTCCTTCCCGATGTCGCCGAGATCGAGATCGAATCGATGCGGGCGGAAGATGAACCGCAAGAGCAGCCGGCGCCGCCGATCATTCCCGCCCATCTGCTGCGGCTGACAACCGAGGAGATCGCTGCGGAGCTCGCCATCACGGCTGCCGATACGGAAGCGACGCTTGCCGAGAAACGGCGGCATTTCGCCAAGGCCAACCATCCGGACGGCGTCGCCCCGGAATTCCGGGAAAACGCCAATACCCGCATGAAGACCGCCAACTTCCTGATCGACACGGCGATCAAGGGGCTCTTCTGGCGCTAGGAAAAAAGCTTAGTCCTGCGGGTCGTCGGCGGGCTTCTCGACCGGCGGCTTTTTCTTTTCGATGAACAGCTTGTAGCCGGCGTAAACACCCATGGCGCCGACGATGATCGCCCAGAAGGGTTCTCCGGCGACCAGTTCGAAAATCGCCCAGGCGGCACAGACCGCCGGGATCAATACCCGGCGCCAAAGCGGCTCGTAAAAGGGATGGTTCGGATCGATCATGGTCTTCACTCCCGGCCAGTCGTTTTGCCACCAGTCACTCGCAATCGGTCATTCCCCGGCGGCCTGCATGCTCTGGCGCGAACCGATGATATCCTGGTCGACGATCGAAAATGCAAGGTTGAGATGCCCCTCGAATACCAGCGAGGGTTCGTCCGGCACGATGGTCAGGCCCGGCATGCCGCCGAGCCGCACCACATGCGTCTGCGTCAGTCCCTCCTCTATGCCCGCCTGCAGCAGATCCTGATAGCGGGTGCCGGGACCGGTGATGAAGACCGGCATATGGCCATGCAGGCTGAGCAGCCGCGAGAGACCGAAGCCCAGCGCAGCGCCCGCGTGGCGGAATGCGAGCTGCGCCATGCGATTGCCTTGCCGGGCCCGGGCGGCGATCTTGTCGATTTCGGCGACCGGCACGAATTTCGCGGGGATCGTATCCACCGGCACCTCGAAGGCGGCGCGCAGGATGGCGTAGAAACCGGCATAGGCCTCGACGCAGCCGCGCGCGCCGCAGCGACAAAGCCCGCCGTTCGGCATATGCAGCATGTGCCCGAAATTGGGCGCGGAGATTTCAGGAACCCCGCCGGCGACCCGGCGCGCGATCCCGAGCCCGATGCTGTGCCCGAGCGAGAGCGCCGCGAGAACGGGCTTGCCGCCGCCTTCCGTCTTCACCTGACGTTCGAGCAGCGCGCCGGCCACAAGCAGCGTCTCGTTGTTGAGGATGACCTTGGCCTGCCAGCCTTCTTTCAGCGCCGCGGCAAAATCGACGGGCTGGGAACCGAAGACCGGCGACCAGACAAGCACCGGATCGCTCGGATGCGCCAGTCCTTTGCTACTGACCGAGACCAGCAGAACGCTGCCGCGATCGATGCGCGAGCGTTCCACGGCCCGTTCGAGCGCCGCCGAGATGGCTGCGAGAAAGGCCGCAGTGCCGCCCTCGCCGCGCGGTTCGCTGAACCGGTCGAGCAGCGTGCCGGCATAATCGACCAGCGAATACTGGATCAGGTCCGATGAGATGATGACGGTGATAAGATAACCGCAATTGCGCCGCTGGCTGAACAGCACGCGCGGCCGCCCACGGCCGACAGTCGCCTGCTGCTCGCTCTTTTCGATGATGCGGGCGCGTTCCAGATCGGCGGTGATCGAGGAGATCGTCGCCGACGCCAGCCCGGTGGCATCCGAGATTTCCGTGTGCGCGAGCCGGCCGTGGCGACGCAGCGCAGACAGCACGAGCGCGCTGTTCTGCTGCCGGACCAGTTCCGTGCTCGATTTCGCCAGCATTCCGCCTGCCGCCTCCCTCACTCCATCTGTCGATACGGCAGTGCCTCGCCCTCCACAAGTGCCGATTGACAGCCCACGGAATCTCTGACATCTAATTTCTCGACTGTCGAGAAAAAAGCTTGGACGCTTTCTCCGGCAGATTATCTGGCGGGGGGGAGAGCACGGAGGCTAGCGCCCATCCGCCGTCACTCGGGAGGACATTATGAGATCATTCGTAAAGCTGATGGCCGGCGCGGCCATCCTCGTTTCCATGCATTCCGCCACCATGGCGGCCAATCTCGTCGTCGGCGTTTCCTGGTCGAACTTCCAGGAAGAACGCTGGAAGACCGACGAAGCCGCGATCAAGAAGGCTCTTGAAGCCGCCGGCGCAAAATACATCTCGGCCGACGCCCAGTCGTCTGCCGCAAAGCAGCTTACCGACGTCGAATCGCTGATCTCCCAGGGTGCCAATGCCCTGATCGTTCTGGCGCAGGATTCGAGCGCCATCGGCCCTGCCGTCGAAAAGGCTGCAGCCGAGGGCATTCCGGTCGTCGGTTACGACCGCCTGATCGAAAATCCGGCCGCGTTCTACATCACCTTCGACAACAAGGAAGTCGGCCGCCTGCAGGCGCAGGGCGTCTTCAAGGCAAAGCCTGAAGGCAACTACGTCTTCATCAAGGGCTCTTCTTCCGATCCGAACGCCGACTTCCTGTTTGCCGGCCAGATGGAAGTGCTGAAGGCTGCAGTCGACGGCGGCAAGATCAAGAATGTCGGCGAAGCCTATACCGACGGCTGGAAGCCCGAAAATGCCCAGAAGAACATGGAACAGTTCCTGACCAAGAACAACAACAAGGTCGACGCGGTCGTCGCATCCAACGACGGCACTGCCGGCGGTGCGATCGCAGCGCTCGACGCTCAGGGGTTGGCAGGTTCGGTTCCGGTCTCCGGCCAGGACGCCGACAAGGCAGCCCTGAACCGCGTGGCTCTCGGCACCCAGACGGTATCCGTCTGGAAGGACAGCCGAGAACTCGGCAAGAACGCCGCTGAAATCGCTCTGGCACTTGCCGGCGGCAAGAAGCTGACCGAGATCAAGGGCGTCCAGACCTTCGAAGGCGGTCCGAAGAAGGTGAAGATGCAGTCGGTCTTCCTGAAGCCGCAGGCAATCACCAAGGACAACCTCAACGTCGTCATCGAAGCAGGCTGGATCAGCAAGGCTGAAGCCTGCCAGGGCGTCAAGGCCGGCGCAGTGGCTGCCTGCAAGTAACGCATGGCTGTCCGCAGACGATAAACTCACCGACGCCGCAGCACTTCTGCCGCGGCGTCGGTTTTCGGCGTAAGATGGCGCGGCCGCACGAAGGATTACCCGGTGGCTGAACGTCGCGCAGGCGCGGTCCGGCTCGATTTTTTCGAACCGCAGCGCCTCGCAAAAGTGGGGAACGGCAAAAAATGGCCGAGACGATACAGTCCACAACGAATTCCAAGACATCGGGAGCGGCAGGACAGGCGGAAGGCAGTTTCGTTGCCCGCTTCTTCCGCGCGACCGAGATCGACACACGCATGCTCGGCATGATTGGCGCGCTGCTGATCATCTGGGTCGGGTTCCATATCCTGACGGGCGGCCTTTTCCTGACGCCGCGCAACCTCTGGAACCTCTCGGTGCAGACCGCCTCGGTCGCCGTCATGGCGACCGGCATGGTGCTTGTCATCGTCACCCGCAACATCGACCTTTCGGTCGGCTCGATCCTCGGTTTCACCGGCATGGTCATGGGGGTGCTGCAGGCAAGGCTTCTGCCGGAGCTGTTCGGCTTCAACCACCCGGCGATCTGGATCATCACCCTGGCCGGCGGCATCGCCATCGGAGCGCTGATCGGTACGCTGCAGGGCTCCATCATCGCCTTTCTCGGCGTGCCCTCGTTCATCGTCACGCTCGGCGGCCTGCTCATCTGGCGTGGCGCCACCTGGTTCGTGACGAGCGGCCAGACCGTTGCGCCGATGGACGTCAACTTCCGCCTGATGGGCGGCGGCACCGAAGGCTCGATCGGCGCCACCTGGAGCTGGATCGTCGGCATCATCGCCTGTCTCGCCATCATCGCAGCGATCATCAACGCCCGCCGCCAGCGCAAGCGCTTCTCCTTCCCGCGCCGGCCGATCTGGGCCGAATACGTGCTGGTCGCGCTCGGCTGCATCGTCGTGCTTGGCGCGGTGTCGATCGCCAATGATTATTACTGGCCGATCGCCATCGCCCGCCGTTACGCCGAGGCAAACAACATTGCCTGGCCGGAAGGCGGCCTGCTGATCTCCCAAGGGATCGCCATCCCGGTGCTGATGGCAATCGCGGTCGGCATCGTCATGACCTTCATCGCCACCCGCCTGCGCTTCGGCCGCTATGTCTTCGCGATCGGCGGCAATCCCGAAGCCGCGGAACTCGCGGGCATCAAGACCCGCTGGGTGACGGTCAAGATCTTCGCGCTGATGGGTGTGCTCTGCGCCATCGCCGCGGCGATCTCCACCGCCCGCCTCAACGCCGCCACCAATGCGCAAGGGGAGCTCGACGAACTCTACACGATCGCCGCAGCCGTGATCGGCGGCACTTCGCTTGCCGGCGGCATGGGGTCGATCGCCGGCGCCATGCTCGGCGCGCTCGTCATGCAGTCGCTTCAGTCCGGCATGGTGCTGCTCGGCATCGACTCGCCATTCCAGCGCATCGTCGTCGGCATGGTGCTCGTCACCGCCGTCTGGCTCGACACCGTCTATCGCTCTCGCGCCAAATAACAGGAGTTTTCATCGTGACGGAACAAACCACTCCGCTCGTGGAAATGAAGAACATTTCCATCTCCTTCGGCGGGATCCATGCAGTCGAGAATGCCTCGGTCGATCTTTTCCCCGGCGAGGTCGTGGCCCTGCTCGGCCATAACGGCGCCGGCAAATCGACGCTGATCAAGATCCTGTCGGGCGCCTACAAGCGCGACAACGGCGACATCATGATCAACGGCGAGACCGTTGACATCCGCAACCCGCGCGACGCCAAGAAATACGGCATCGAGACAATCTACCAGACGCTCGCCGTCGCCGACAATGTCGATGCCGCCGCAAACCTCTATCTCGGCCGCGAGCTCCAGACAAAATGGGGCACGCTCGACGACGTCGCCATGGAGGCCAGCGCCCGCGAGGTGATGGGCCGTCTCAACCCCAATTTCAAGCGGTTCAAGGAGCCTGTGAAGGCGCTTTCCGGCGGCCAGCGGCAATCGGTGGCGATCGCCCGCGCGATCCTGTTCGACGCCCGCATCCTGATCATGGACGAGCCGACTGCAGCGCTCGGACCCCAGGAGACGGCGCAGGTGGGCGACCTCATCAAGCAGCTGAAGCGGGAAGGCATCGGCATCTTCCTGATCAGCCACGACATCCACGACGTCTTCGACCTCGCCGACCGCGTCTTCGTGATGAAGAACGGCAAGGTGGTCGGCCATGCCCGCACCGGGGACGTCACCAAGGACGAGGTGCTCGGGATGATCATCCTCGGCAAGGTACCGCCCGGCGCCACGCCCGGCCCTGGTGCCATGAAGGTGGTGTGACTGCCAGACAGAATTGCGCCCACCCTTTGAAGCCCGCCGCTGATCAGGGGTGGCGCAGAGGCGGAACCGGGCTCTTTCCCGGTTCCGCCTTATCGCTTGCAGGCGGATCGCGCCGTGCTGCGACCATCGGCTGGCCATTGCCGGCTGCCGCATGTTCGGAGATTGCCGGATCTCGGAACTCCTCTCCTCCCTCGACGTTGGCTTTTCAGAAACCGAAATCTCGGAGGACCGGACATGGCTGAAGATCGGACTGCACAGGAAACCGTCGAACACACGGAAAAGCGGATGAAAACGGCCCAGCAACCGCCGGCGGGGCCGCATGCCAAGGAGCATCTGACCGACAGGGACAAAACGCCCGGTGCCGGTTCGCTGCCCGAGCCCAATGCGAAAGAGGTGGATGCGGGATCCGATTGACCGGCGCATCATTCATCCTCCGGCCCTCATCTGCGACGCCGTAGCGCTTGCCCGTGCGGACCTGGATCGATAACACCGCTTGAGACGATCCGAACGAGCGAGCCAAACGGGCATGGCGGACGAAACCATCACACTTTATGACGCGATCGGCGGCGACGCGACGGTCCGGGCGCTCGTGAAGCGATTCTACGAGCTGATGGACACGCTGCCGGAAGCGGCCCATTGCCGCGCGGTCCATCCGCCGAGCCTCGAAGGCAGCGAGGCGAAACTTTACGATTATCTGACCGGCTATCTCGGCGGGCCTCCGGTCTATGTGGAAAAACACGGCCACCCGAGGCTGCGCTCGCGCCATTTCGGGGCGGCGATCGGGCCTCTCGAACGCGATGAATGGATGCTCTGCTTCCGCCGCGCGATGGACGAGACGATCGAAAACCCGAAACTGCGCGAGATCATCTGGCCGCCCATCGAGCGGCTGGCTTTCCACATGCAGAACAAGGAATAGGCCGTTGCAAAGACTCGACAATATCAGGCCGTTGATTCTGTTTGTGAGCGGCCTGATGGGCGCGGCCGGCGTCGCATTGGCGGCGGCGGCAAGCCACGGCGGCGATACGGCTTTCCTCGGTTCCGCCTCGACCATGTGCCTTGCGCATGCGCCGGTCCTGCTCGGGCTCTATCTCGGCCACCGGCATTTTCGCACCGCAACGCTTGGCGCGCTGGTGCTCGGTCTCGGCACGATTGTCTTCGCGGGTGACCTGGTCTCCCGGCACTATCTCGGTGACCGGCTGTTTCCGATGGCCGCGCCAGTAGGGGGAACGGGGATGATGCTGGGCTGGCTGATCGTGGCGGCCGGGGCGTTTTTCCGGGCGCGGGAGGTTTAGCACGCCCTTGTGCCGACTCGCCGGCTCCCAACTAGGGGAGAAAAAGGAGGCGCGCTACCCGCGTACTCCCTCTTCTCCCCAGCGGGGAGAAGTGCCGAGCATAGCGAGGCGATGAGGGGGCCACGCGTTCGGGGCCTACATGGCTTCGCCCCCCTCATCCGACCCTTCGGGCCACCTTCTCCCCGCTGGGGAGAAGAGGGAGCCCCAATTGAGCCTACCGCTTAAACGCCAGCACCCGAGCGCTTTCGGCCGGAGAAACTTCCGTTTCCGACCCCCGAATCGTCTTCGGCAGCACCACCACATTGGTCATGTCCGCAGCTACCTCGGCTCGCCTCGTCAGCAGCGCATAAAGTTCCGGCACCAGCCCGTCGCCATTCTGTTCGGCAAGCTTGTGCAGGCCGATGAAAAGGTTGGCGTCACGAGGTTCTTCGTTCATCATTGCGTTCCTTCATGGTCTGGAGCGCCCGCTCCAGACTGGATTTGGAGCCGTTGCGAAGCGGCACGAAGGCGACACCGAACTTCTTGCAGCCGGTCTTCACCCTCAGACACGCATCGTGGCTGATACAGTCGATGGGGCAGAAGACGCAGTCGACCGAGGGCAGCACGGTATCGATGCGGGAAACCGCCTCGCGCAAACCGCCGTCGTGGTGGATCAGTTCCGCGCCGAAATTGCTGGCGATCTCCCGCAGGTGAGCCACCTGACAATCACGGCCGCCGACATAGAGAAAGCTGCGGACGTCGGTGACAGCCGGTCCCCGCGTTTCCGCGCCTTTCGGTGCCACGCCGGAATTGCTGCTCTTATGCTTCTGCTTCTTGGCCATATGCCCCTCGCCGCCGATTCTGCTGAACCGCAGTTCCTCGATGGCCGGCACCATATTAAAGTTGATTTTCAGAGTAAAGATTAAAGTGGACTCTTTTTATCATGATATATCGGGCGCCCTGATATGGCCCCGCCATTTCCAAAAATTTACCGTTTGATAAATTTTTACGCTGTGGTACCTTTTGCTCAATAGTTGTCCATGAATCCATAAAAGAGGGAACTTAGGATGGAACGACTGGGAAACGGTCCGAAGGCCGGAATCGAGGCTGGCCGCCTCGCCGCTGCCGACTATGAGGCGAATTTCGCCGATCTCCACCCGCGTCTCGACAGGCACGAGGCGCTGGTCGAATCCGATCGCTGTTATTTCTGCTACGACGCGCCGTGCATGACGGCCTGTCCCACCTCCATCGATATCCCGCTGTTCATAAGGCAGATACAGACGGGCAATCCGATCGGTTCGGCAAAGACCATCTTCGACCAGAATATTCTGGGCGGCATGTGCGCCCGGGTCTGTCCCACCGAAACGCTCTGCGAACAGGCCTGCGTGCGCAACACGGCTGAGGACAAGCCGGTCGAGATCGGCAAGCTGCAGCGTTATTCCACCGACATCGCCATGGAACAGGGCCGGCAGTTTTATAGCCGCAAGGCTCCGACCGGCAAAACGATCGCCGTAGTCGGCGCAGGCCCTGCCGGCCTTGCCGCCGCGCACCGGCTTGCCATGCACGGCCATTCCGTCACCGTTCTCGAAGCACGAGAAAAGGCCGGCGGCCTCAACGAATACGGCATCGCCACCTATAAGGCCGTCGATGATTTCGCCGCCCGCGAAGTCGAATATGTCACCGCGATCGGCGGTATTGAGATCGTCAACGGCCAGGCGCTCGGCCGGGATTTCTCGCTTTCCGACCTCTCCACCAAATATGACGCGGTCTTCCTCGGCATGGGCCTTGCCGGCGTCAACGGCCTCGGCATTGAAGGCGAGGCGCTAACGGGCGTCGAGGACGCGGTCGATTTCATCGCCGCCCTTCGCCAGGCGAAGGACAAGAGCGTGCTGCCGATCGGCCGGCGCGTCGTCGTCCTCGGCGGCGGCATGACTGCCATCGACGCCGCGATCCAGTCAAAACTGCTCGGCGCCGAAGAGGTGACGATCTGCTATCGCCGCGGCAAGGAAAACATGAACGCATCGCCCTACGAGCAGGATCTGGCGACCGCCAACGGCGTTATCATCCGCCACTGGCTGGCGCCGAAATCGATCATCGGCAAGGACGGCCCCAATGGCACTCATGTCGCCGGCATCGAGGTGGAATATACCGCGATGCGCGACGGCAAGCTGATCGGCACCGGTGAGACCGGCGTCATCGCCGCCGACCAGATTTTTAAGGCGATCGGCCAGACCTTCTCCGCCTCGGGCCTCGGCGCGCTGCAGTTCGAAAAGGGCAAGATCGTCGTCGATCCGGAAGGCCGCGCTTCGATCGAGGGCGTCTGGGCCGGCGGCGACTGCATCGGCACCGGCGAGGACCTGACCGTCTCGGCGGTCGCGCAAGGACGCGACGCCGCAGAAAGCATCGTAAAAGCCCTGGCTGCCGCAGCGCAGCCGGCAACCGCAGTGGCTTGAGGGGAGAACTAATATGGCTGATATCCGCAACAATTTCGTCGGCATCAAATCCCCCAACCCGTTCTGGCTGGCGTCCGCGCCGCCGACCGACAAAGCCTACAATGTCGAGCGCGCCTTCAAGGCAGGCTGGGGCGGCGTGGTCTGGAAGACGCTCGGCGAGGAAGGTCCGCCGGTCGTCAACGTCAACGGCCCACGCTATGGTGCCATCTGGGGCGCCGATCGCCGCCTGCTCGGCCTGAACAATATCGAACTGATCACCGACCGCGACCTCTACACCAACCTTCGTGAAATGAAGGAAGTGAAGAAGAACTGGCCGGACCGGGCGATTGTCGCCTCGATCATGGTTCCTTGCGAGGAACAGGCCTGGAAGGCGATCCTGCCGCTGGTGGAAGAGACTGAAGTGGACGGCATCGAGCTCAATTTCGGCTGTCCGCACGGCATGTCCGAGCGCGGCATGGGCTCCGCGGTCGGCCAGGTGCCGGAATATATCGAAATGGTAGTGCGCTGGTGCAAGCAGTATACCCGCATGCCAGTCATCACCAAGTTGACGCCTAACATCAGCGATATCCGCCACCCTGCCCGCGCCGCCAAGCGCGGCGGCACGGACGCGGTGTCGCTGATCAACACGATCTCGTCGATCATCTCCGTCGATCTCGACACCTTCTCGCCCAACCCGTCGGTCGGCGGCAAGGGCAGCCATGGCGGTTATTGCGGCCCGGCGGTCAAGCCGATCGCGCTCAACATGGTCGCCGAAATCGCCCGCGATCCGGAGACCTACGGCCTGCCGATCTCCGGCATCGGCGGCATCACCACCTGGCGGGACGCGGCGGAGTTTCTGGCGCTCGGGGCCGGCAATGTGCAGGTCTGCACCGCGGCGATGACCTACGGCTTCAAGATCGTTGAGGAAATGATCACCGGCCTTTCCGACTGGATGGACGAGAAGGGCCACCAGTCGCTTGACGACATCATCTGTCGTGCGGTCCCCAACGTCACCGACTGGCAGTATCTCAACCTCAACTACATCGCCAAGGCGCATATCGACCAGGACGCCTGCATCAAGTGCGGCCGCTGCCACATCGCCTGCGAGGACACCTCCCACCAGGCGATCACCAGCATGGTCGACGGCGTGCGCCATTTCGAGGTGATGGAAGAGGAATGCGTCGGCTGCAATCTCTGCGTCAACGTCTGTCCCGTCGAGAACTGCATCACCATGGAAGCGCTGCCCGCCGGCGATCTCGACAAGCGCACCGGCAAGGTGGTCGATCCGACTTACGCCAACTGGACGCAGCATCCCAACAACCCGATGGCAAGGCAGGCCGCGGAGTAAAATGGCAGGGAGACAGGAGGGCGGCCCGGCCGCCTTCCCTTTTACGCCACTTCTGAAAACTGATCCCAGGCGCGCAACGTGTCGGCTGCATACATCAGCGCGGGCCCGCCGCCCATATAGGCGCCCATCGCCGCCACCTCGGCAATCTCCTGCCGCGTAGCACCGAGTCCGTGTAACGCCTTGGTATGGAAGCCGATACAGCCATCGCACCGCTGGGTGATACCGATCGCGAGCGCAATCAGTTCCTTCGTCTTCCTGTCCAGCGCGCCATCGGCACCGGCCCCCTTCGACAAAGCGTGGAACCCTTGCATCGCGTCGGGCGTCAGCTTCCGCATCTCGGCGGTGTAAGCGGATATGTCCCTGGTGATCTGGCGATAGTCTTTCGTCATTCAGGTCTCCTGCAATCTTTACAATTCATATTTTTATGATATAAGAAAAACATGAACTGTAAAGGCCACCCATGGACCTGACTGACGAAATGCCCGTGAAGGCCGAGGAGGTGGCGAACTTCCTCAAGGGCCTGGCCAATTCCCACCGGCTGCTGGTGCTCTGTGCGCTGGCGGAGGGCGAGCGCAATGTCGCTCAGCTGATCGAGGCGACCGGCATCGCGCCAACCTCGATGTCGCAGCATCTGGCCAAGCTGAAGGAAGAAGGCATCGTCGACTTCCGGCGGGAACACCGCACGCTTTTCTATTTCATAGTCCATCCGGCCGTCAGCGAACTGATGGGCGTCCTCTACCGGCATTTCTGCAAGGGAAAATAAGATGAGCACCGAAACCACGAGGACCGTATCCGCAACGCAGGCCGCCGAGTGGCTTGCCGCGGGCGATGCGATCCTGATCGACGTACGCGAGCCGGACGAGTTCCGGGCCGAGCATATCGCCGCTGCCGCCTCGCTGCCTCTTGGTACCGTGGGCGACCTGCGGCAGAACCTGAAGGTCCCGGAAAACCGAAGGATCGTTGTGCATTGCCTGAAGGGCGGACGCGGCGAACAGGCCTGCCGTAAACTCGAAGATATCTTGCCGGCTCACCGGATCTACAATCTCGAAGGCGGCATCACCGCATGGAAACAGGCAGGTTTGCCCGTCGTCGGGCTCGCAGGTAAAGGTGGGCCATCGATCTTTCGCCAGGTGCAGATGATCGTCGGCAGCCTCGTGCTGCTTTCCGTGGCTCTCGGCTTTCTTGGCCTGCCCCCTGCCTTTGCGCTGGCCGGATTTTTCGGCTTCATGCTTGCCTTTGCGGGCTTCAGCGGCTGGTGCGGCCTCGCTCTCCTGCTTCAGCGCATGCCTTGGAACCGGACGGCTTAACGCGAACCGGGAAGAGGCGGGGTGCTTCTCGGCGTTCTGGTTCTGGCGCTCCTGATCAGCAAGGCCATGCGATCGCGCGCCAGGGCGGCCTTGTCCAGTTTGAGGTGCTCGCTGAATTCCACCGGGCCATGTTCCGGCGTCTTCAGAAGGCAGCGGTAGTGCATGCCTCCCTCGCCGTCGCTTTCCGCGTCGATGGTCGGAGCCGGCAGGCGATCGGGATCGATGCGCTCCTCGTCATGGGTCCAGGGCCAGCGGCGAATGACGATCCAGCTGCCGTCGCTCTTCTGCCGGACCGAGACGACCGGCCGTGTGAGTGCTCCGAATGCCAGCCAGCAGCCGAGGCCCCAGAAAAAAGCGATAGTGAGAGCCCTGAACGGTTCCTGGGAGATGCCGCTGTCACGGAGGAAAACCCAGGTCATCAGCACAAGAATAGCAAACCAGGCGACAATGAAGAGCCAGCCATACAGTGGTCGCAGGTTCCTAAAAAGCAGTCTCTCCATGGGTTTCACCTCCCAAGACTTCTTTCGGTCCACAATTATAACACAACGCCTGCAATATGCGAATTATCTAAAGAATAAGTATGGAAACAAAGAGGCCCGGCGGGTTGGCCGGGCCTTCTTCGCACTGGATGCCTGCAATGAGTTCAGGGGCGATCAGTTCGGGCGGTTTGCGCCGTCGAAATAGTCGCCACTGTTGACGTCGGCCTGAACGTTGGCCTTCCGGGCTTCGGCCTTCTGGCCGATGCTGCCGGTCTGGACCTGGTCGACGGTTGCGGAAGCCTTGGAAACGCCTTCGTAATAGTCGCCTTCAGCGAGAGCGACAGAAGCGAAGGAGGCCGAAGCAATAAGAGCTGCGGCGATAGCGGAAGTGATCCTGGTCATTGTGGTAGTCCCTTCAGAGTGTTCCGCGGCTCACGAGTTTGCGACCTGGCCTGCGGATTGTTTGTTTCGGTATCTTGAGTGAGCTGCAGTTAGTTCGGGCGGTTGGCGCCGTCGAAATAGTCGCCGTTGTTGATGTCGGCCTGGAGCTTGTCGTTCCGGCCGATGCTGCCGGTGCTGATGCGGTCAACGGTAGCGGCGGGAGCGTTCTTCTGGACGCCCTGGTAATAGTCGCCTTCGGCAAGAGCGGCAGAAGCGAACGAAGCCGAAGCGATCAGGGCTGCGGCGATGGCGGCGGAAATTTTGGTCATTGTCTTCTTCCTTGCTGTGTGGGGCCGAGTTTCTCGAAGCCCCTCTCCGTGTTTGATCTTGTCTTTCGAAGCTCGTTGCCGCGCTTCTGATGCTCAAGATGGTGCAAGTCGGCCGCCGGGAATAGACAGCAAGTTGCAGACGTATTGTTCGCAAATACTGAACGATTTAAATTTTATCGTTCACACAAAGCGCGCACTTACGTGGGGGATCTGGCCGGGGATCAGCGGGAGCTGCCTTCAGCCGGCTCGTTCAATAGGTCGAGCATGGCGCGCAGCGCCCGGGTGACGTGCCGCTCGCCATGGAAGATCGCCGAGAACTGACGGAGCGGCATCGGGAAATCGGCGACGTGGAGCCGGCCCGAAAAGGAGTGGGACGATGCTGCCCGGCTTGAAAGCACCGTCGCGCTCAACCCCGCCTCCACCGCCGCCATCGCCGCCTCGTTCGACGGCATTTCAAGAACAACGGACAATGACTGCGGCTCGATGCCGAGATTGAAGAGCTGCGCCTCGAAGGCCGAGCGCGTGCCGGATCCCTGTTCGCGCATGATCCAGTTGGTTTCGAGAAGATCGCTCGAGCGGATCTTGCGACCGTCCGCCCAGGGGTGGCGGCTGCCGACCACCAGGACCAGCCGGTCCTCCGCCACCTTGCGGCGTTTGAGCCCCGCCAGAAACACCTCGCCTTCAACGACGGCAAGTTCCGCCGCCCCGGTCAGCACGGCTTCGGCCGCACTCTGGGTGTTGCCGACGGTAAGCCTCACGTCAACGCGCGGGAACCGCTCGTGATAACTGACGAGGCGAGCCGGCAGCCAGTAGCTCGCCACCGTCTGGCTGGCATGCACACGCAGGATGCCCGAGGCCGACCCGCCGAGATCGGCAAGCACGTGCTCGGCAGTCTGCGCCCGCTCCAAAACGGCGCGCGCCTCCGGCACGAACAGTTTTCCCGCTTCGGTGAGTTCGATCCGCCGCCCGACCCGGTTGAACAGGATCACGGCATGCCGCGCCTCCAGCGCCGAGATTGCCGCACTCACCGCCGACTGCGTGAGGTTCAGCACCTCCGCCGCACGGGTCACATGTTCGCGCGTAGCGACTTCCAGAAAAATTCGAAGCTGATCGAGGGTCATCGTCCAAAACCATTCGCTTTTATCGAACGATATCAGAAAACTTATCAATTGGATTTGTGTTTCTACAGAAGAGAGAATGATTTTCGACGAATAGAGACCCTCGTGGAAAAATCATGAAGCCGATTCAGCCGACTGCGGAACAGCGCGCCCTTCCCGCCTCGCCCCACTGGCCGGCATTTCTCCAGCTTCTTCCCGGACTTCTTCTAACCGCCGCGATCGCCACGGCCGCCCTCACCGTCCGCAATCTGACCGGATGGATGGCGCTGAGCCCGCTCATCCTGTCAATCGTTTTCGGCATGCTGATCCGCAATCTGGCCCCTGTCCCGGTGGCCGTCGAGCCCGGCATCGGCTTTTCGCTAAAGCGGATCCTGCGCTTCGGCATCGTGCTGCTCGGCCTGCAGGTGACGGCCGGCCAGATTCTCTCGCTCGGCGGCGCCGGTCTTGCCATGGTGGCCCTGACGCTGGTGACCACCTTCGTTGCGATCCGGCTGGTCGGGCGGGCCATGGGTGTCGACCGGTCGCTGACCGACCTGATCGCCGCCGGGACTTCGGTCTGCGGCGCCTCGGCCGTCATCGCCGCCAATACGGTAGTGCGTGGCAAGCAGGAACATGTCGCCTATGCGATCGCCTGCGTCACGCTGTTCGGGTCGCTGTCGATGCTTGTCTATCCACTGCTCGCCGCCCCGCTCGGGCTCGACGCCCGCGGTTATGGCCTGTGGACCGGCTCGACCATCCACGAAGTCGCGCAGGTGGTGGCCGCCGCCTTCCAGGGCGGCGATGTCGCCGGGCAGTTCGGCACCATTTCCAAGCTCGCCCGCGTCGTCATGCTGGCGCCGCTGATCATGACGCTGGCGCTCGCCATGCGCTCCGGCGCGGAAGGCCCCTCGAAGGCTTCGGCGCCGATGCCGTGGTTCGTGCTCGGTTTTATCGGGATGATGCTTTTCAACAGCGCAGTCGCCATTCCGGCAGGCGTGAGCCAGACGCTCGTGACCTCGACGAGTTTCCTGCTGTCAATGGCGCTTGCGGCCATGGGACTGCAGACCGATATCCGCAAGCTGAAGGCGGAAGGCTGGCGGCCGCTCGCGCTCGGCGCATTCGGCTGGCTGTTCATCGCGGTTTTCGGCTACGCAATGCTGAAGCTGTTCGCGTTCTAAGAAAATCAGATCGAAGGGATAGGGGCCGCGTCATCCAATGGCGCGGCCTTTTCGTCACCTAGGGGTCAGCAGGGCTTCGGCTGGTCGTTCTTGGGCTCGGAATCCCGCACCGCTTCGTCGTGATACCAGCAATTGGTATCGACAACACTCAACGCAACCTCATGGATCCCGGTCGGCACGGTCCGGCCATCCTCCAGCCGCCGTCTTGGGCGGACCGGAAACTGATAGATCGTTGCTGACTCACGATGGATGTGAATTGCCATCCTATCGTCTCCTAACTTCAAAGTGCATCCAAACCCGCACAGAGCACAAATCTGCACATTTTTTGTGCTTATTGCATGATTTTATATCATTTTTCCGACTCGCGCTAGGCGCTAATTTAGCGGCAGCGCGGTTCCGGCGATCTATTTTGCTCGCAGGAACCTACAGCGGGGAAACGTGTGCCAACCGGACCCGGTTCCGGGCAATCTTGATAGAACCTTTAAAACTCGGAGATTTCATGAGACCGTGCTGATCTACCGGACCTTTAGTCCCCGCTCAGCGCTCCGCTCGCGACCCTTCGTTCACACTTTTTTAATCCAAAACCGTCGCTCCGATGCAAACTGGCACGGGAAATGCGTTCTTCTGGTTACCCCGGAGGCGCGGTATCGTCGCGATGCCGCTTCCTCAGGATGGCTCAACCATGAACGTCACGGCCTGAGAGATAAAATATGACCAAGTATAAGCTCGAGTACATCTGGCTCGACGGGTACACCCCGGTACCGAACCTGCGTGGCAAGACGCAGATCAAGGAATTCGACACCTTCCCGACGCTCGAACAGCTGCCGCTGTGGGGCTTCGACGGTTCGTCGACCATGCAGGCCGAAGGCCGCTCGTCCGATTGCGTGCTGAAGCCGGTTGCGCTTTATCCCGATCCGGCCCGCACCAACGGCGCGCTGGTCATGTGCGAAGTCATGATGCCGGACGGCGTCACCCCGCATGCAACCAACGCCCGCGCGACCATTCTCGACGATGAGGATGCCTGGTTCGGTTTCGAGCAGGAATACTTCTTCTACCAGAACGGCCGTCCGCTCGGCTTCCCGGAACAGGGTTACCCCGCTCCGCAGGGTCCCTATTACACCGGCGTCGGTTACTCGAACGTTGGTGACGTCGCCCGCGAAATCGTCGAAGAACATCTCGACCTCTGCCTGGAAGCCGGCATCAACCACGAAGGCATCAATGCCGAAGTGGCCAAGGGCCAGTGGGAATTCCAGGTTTTCGGCAAGGGCTCCAAGAAGGCCGCCGACCAGATCTGGATGGCACGTTACCTGCTGCAGCGCCTGACTGAAAAGTACGGCATCGACATCGAATATCACTGCAAGCCGCTCGGCGACACCGACTGGAACGGCTCGGGCATGCACTGCAACTTCTCGACCAAGTACATGCGCGAAGTCGGCGGCAAGGACTATTTCGAAGCGCTGATGGCTGCTTTCGACAAGAACCTGATGGACCACATCGCCGTCTACGGTCCGGACAACGACAAGCGCCTGACCGGCAAGCACGAAACGGCTCCGTGGAACAAGTTCTCCTACGGCGTTGCCGACCGCGGCGCTTCGATCCGCGTGCCGCACTCGTTCGTCAAGAACGACTACAAGGGCTACCTGGAAGACCGCCGTCCGAACTCCCAGGGCGACCCCTACCAGATCGCTTCCCAGGTTCTGAAGACGATCGCCGAGGTCCCGACCAACCGGGCTTCCGCCGCCGCCTGATAGAAGGCTCGGCAATCGGTAGATGAGAAGACGCCGGCCTCAGTGCCGGCGTTTTTCGTTTTCGGATTAGGAAGGAAGTTCAGGCGCGCGCCCGCAGCCCGTCTATGAAGAGCTGCTCCAGAAACCGCGCCGCATCCTCGAAACGCCCCTCGCCCGCATAGTCCTGGCCGAGCACGGCGCGTACCTGCACGTCGAAGTCGGCATAATGCTGGGTCGTCGACCAGATCGAGAAGATCAGGTGGTAGGGATCGCATTTGGCGATCTTGCCGGACCGCGCCCAGGCGCGGATCACCTCCGCCTTTTCGTCGACCAGTTCCTTCAAGGGACCTTTCAGCTCATCCTCGATATGCGGCGCGCCCTGCAGCACCTCGTTGGCGAAAAGCCGGCTTTCGCGGGGGAAATCGCGGGCCATTTCGAGCTTGCGGCGGATATAGGAGCGGATTTCGGATTCGGGGTTGCCCTCGGCGTTGAACGCCCGCAAAGGCTCCAGCCAGGTGAACAGGACCCGGTCGATCAGGTGACGGTGGATCGCCTCCTTGGTTCGGAAATAATAGAGCAGATTGGGCTTCGACATGCCGGCAGCCTCGGCGATCTGGTCGATCGTGGCGCCGCGGAAACCGTTCTGGGAAAATACGTCGAGCGCCGCTTCGAGGATGCGCTCCTCCTTCTCCTCCTGGATGCGGGTGCGTCTCTGCGTCTTCGCCGCCCTCGGGATGGCCATGCGTGTCCCTGCCCTCTTCCGCGTCCATTCGCGCTTTAGAAATTCCGCTGGATTTTTCTTGATTTTCGTCTTGAGTGGCGCGGCGGAAATAGTAATGTTTTACCAAGCGGTCAAATTATCGGCGACAAGCGGAATAAACGCAATGCCGATCTTCAAGTGCTATGGCGCGCGAAGGACCGACGGGAACGAAAAGCATGCCGCCCGCTCCGGGTGGACGTAAAACAGGCGAGGACTAAAAAATGGTGGCAGCACCCGGCGAGAACTTGCGCATCAACGGCGATCGTCTCTGGGACATGCTCATGGACATGGCGAAGATCGGCCCCGGCATTGCCGGCGGCAACAATCGCCAGACGCTGACCGATGCCGACGGCGAAGGCCGCCATCTCTTCAAGCGGTGGTGCGAAGCCGAGGGGATGACGGTCGGCGTCGACAGGATGGGCACGATGTTTGCCACCCGCGCCGGCACCGACCCGGATGCGCTGCCGGTCTATGTCGGCAGCCATCTCGACACCCAGCCGACCGGCGGCAAATATGACGGCGTTCTCGGCGTGCTCGGCGCGCTGGAAGTGGTGCGCACCATGAACGACCTCGGCATCAAGACCAAGCACCCGATCGTCGTCACCAACTGGGCGAACGAGGAAGGCGCGCGGTTTGCGCCGGCCATGCTGGCATC
This sequence comes from Neorhizobium sp. SHOUNA12A, assembly GCF_023006505.1. Lineage (GTDB taxonomy): Bacteria > Pseudomonadota > Alphaproteobacteria > Rhizobiales > Rhizobiaceae > Neorhizobium. Next base: position 34,383 of record NZ_JALBGV010000032.1, on the reverse strand, counting down.
GGGCGTGTTCGCCGGCGTGCATTCGATCGACTATGCCTATGGCCGCAAGGATCCCGAAGGCAAGACCTATGGCGACGAGCTGAAGCGCATCGGCTGGCTCGGCGACGAGGAGGTCGGCGCGCGAAAAATGCACGCCTATTTCGAATACCATATCGAACAGGGGCCGATCCTCGAAGCCGAGAACAAGCAGATCGGCGTCGTCACCCACTGTCAGGGCCTCTGGTGGCTGGAATTTACGCTGACCGGCCGCGAGGCGCATACGGGCTCGACGCCGATGAACCTGCGCGTCAACGCAGGCCTTGCCTTCGGCCGCATCCTCGAAATGGTGCAGGCGGTGGCGATGTCCGAACAGCCGGGCGCCGTGGGCGGCGTCGGCCAGGTGTTCTTCTCGCCCAACTCCCGCAACGTGCTGCCGGGCAAGGTGGTCTTCACCGTCGACATCCGCACGCCGTCCCAGGAAAAGCTCGACCGCATGCGGGCGACGATCGAGAAACAGGCCACTGAAATCTGCGAGCCGCTCGGCGTCGGCTGTTCGGTCGAGGCGGTCGGCCATTTCGATCCGGTAACCTTCGATCCGGTTCTGGTCGGCCGGGTCCGCGAAGCGGCCGAAAAGCTCGGCTACAGCCACATGAACATCATCTCCGGCGCCGGCCACGACGCGTGCTGGGCCGCCAAGGTGGCGCCCGCGACGATGATCATGTGCCCCTGCGTCGGCGGACTTTCGCACAACGAGGCGGAGGAGATCTCCAGGGAATGGGCGGCAGCCGGCGCGGATGTCCTGTTCCATGCCGTGCTGGAGACGGCGGAGATTGTGGAGTAGCATCGCAACCGCCAACCTTGAGACAGGAAACGGACAATGGGACGACCGAGGGAAATATCGCCCGAAGAGCGGGCCGAACTGATCCGCCAGGGATACCGGCCGATCGAGATCTGGGTGCCGGACCTCACCCACGAAGCCTTCCGCCGGCAGGCGGAGGAAGAAATGCGCCGGATCGCAGAAGCGGATGCGAAAGAAGACATTGAGGACTGGATCGAAGCGGTTGGCCCAACGGATTGGGACAAGCCGTGAAGTTGGGCCGAGGAGACGTCGTGATCGCGGTCTTTCCTGGTGAACTTGGCAAACCTCGGCCCGCCGTCATTCTTCAGGCTGACGAGTTTCTCGTGACCTATACGACGGCTCTTGCCTGCCCTTTGACGACCCATCTGCTTGAGGCACCGCTTCTTCGGCCGATCATCGAGCCCAGTGCTCAGAACGGACTTCAATATCCGTCGCAGGTCATGGTCGAAAAGATCACGCCGGTCAGAAAAGAGGTCATCGGCCAGCGGATCGGCCGATTGGCCGACAGCGACATGAGGCAGATCGAAGTTGCGCTCGTCCACGTCACCGGCTTGACGCACACCATCGCGCCCGTAAGGGAACCGACAAGAAAAGGGGAACAACAATGACCACAGTCATCAAAGGTGGAACCATCGTCACGGCCGACCTGACCTATAAGGCGGATGTGAAGATCGACGGCGGCCGGATCATCGAGATCGGTCCGAACCTTTTCGGCGATACCACGCTCGACGCCGCCGGCTGTTACGTCATGCCGGGCGGGATCGATCCGCATGTGCATCTGGAAATGCCGTTCATGGGCACCTATTCCGCCGACGATTTCGAGAGCGGCACGCGGGCAGCACTTGCCGGCGGCACCACCATGGTCGTCGATTTCTGCCTGCCCGAGCCCGGCCAGTCGCTGCTCGACGCGCTGAAACGCTGGGACAACAAGGCGACCCGCGCCGATTGCGACTATTCCTTCCACATGTCGGTCACCTGGTGGGGGGAGCAGGTCTTCAACGAGATGAAGGCGGTCGTCGCCCATCACGGCATCAACACCTTCAAGCATTTCATGGCTTATAAGGGCGCACTGATGGTGAACGACGACGAGATGTTCGCCTCGTTCTCGCGTTGCGCCGAGCTCGGCGCCCTGCCGCTGGTCCATGCCGAAAACGGCGACGTGGTCGCCGCCATGCAGACCAAGCTGATGGACGAGGGCAATAACGGCCCCGAGGCACACGCCTATTCCCGTCCCGCCTCCGTCGAGGGCGAGGCGACCAACCGCGCCATCATCATTGCCGACATGGCAGGCGTGCCCCTCTATGTCGTCCACACATCCTGCGAACAGGCCCATGAAGCGATCCGCCGCGCCCGCCAGAACGGCATGCGCGTTTATGGCGAGCCGCTGATCCAGCACCTGACGCTCGACGAAAGCGAATATTTCAACAAGGACTGGGACCACTCGGCCCGCCGGGTGATGAGCCCACCCTTCCGCAGCAAGCAGCATCAGGACAGCCTGTGGGCGGGCCTTGCCTCCGGTTCGCTGCAGGTAGTGGCGACCGACCACTGCGCCTTCACGACTGACCAGAAGCGCACCGGTCTCGGCGATTTCAGAAAGATCCCGAATGGAACCGGCGGTCTCGAAGACCGGCTGCCGATGCTGTGGACGCATGGCGTCGCAACCGGCCGCATCACCATGAACGAGTTCGTGGCGGTGACCTCCACCAACATCGCGAAAATCCTCAATATCTATCCAAGGAAGGGCGCGATGCTGGTCGGAGCCGACGCGGATATCGTCGTTCTCGATCCGAACAAGTCGAAGACGATCTCGGCCAAGACCCAGCAGTCGGCGATCGACTACAACGTCTTCGAGGGCAAGGAAGTGACCGGCCTGCCGCGCTACACGTTGACCCGCGGCGTGGTCGCGATCGAGGACGGGGCGATCAGGACGCAGGAAGGTCACGGCCAGTTCGTCAAGCGCGAGCCTTATCCTGCGGTGAACAAGGCGCTGTCGACCTGGAAGGAACTGACCTCGCCGCGCAAGGTGGAACGGTCAGGCATTCCGGCCAGTGGGGTTTGAACAGCAACGATGCCTTTTGCGTGGCATACCCCCCTCTGCCCTGCCGGGCATCTCCCCCTCAAGGGGGGAGATAGATCTGTGGCAAGGCCCCGCCCAAAACAGAAGCCGCAGATTGCCGGATTGACCGAGATTACGGAAGCTGCAGAAACGAGGCTCGATAAAGCGCGAAGCCCGCGAGCCTTGCCGATCTCCCCCCTTGAGGGGGAGATGTCCGGCAGGACAGAGGGGGGTGGCGCCACGAACTCGTCCGCGCAAGACCTACCCCTTCACCAGCCCGTCAAGCTCCGGCAGCAGCACGACGCTTTCCTGTTCGTTCGGGTCGGTGCGGGCGATCACCGCCGAGCAGGGCGCGTCGGAAATGTTGGCCGGCAGGTGCGGGACGCCGGCGGGAATGTACATCATCTCGCCGGCCGAAAGTTCGGCGCATTCCTCCAACCGATCGCCATACCAGGTGACGGCGGAGCCGGAGAGCACATAGATCGCCGTCTCGTGGGTTTCATGCAGATGGGCCTTCGCCCGTGCGCCCGGCGGAATGGTAAGGAGGTGCATGCAAATGCCTTTGGATCCGACCGTTTCCGCCGCGATCCCCTCGAAATAGCTCAGGCCCTGCTTGCCGTCATATGCCGCACCGGGTTTGACGACACGGCAGGTGGGCTTTGATGCATTGTCCATTGCCAATTTCCTCTGTCGAACGGGATCTGCCGCCAGCATATCATGACGGTTCGGGAGCGGGAGCCAACGAAAAGAAGATCAGCACACCGCAATGATCGATATCCTGCGCAACGGCGATGTCTATACTGTACGCTTCGCCGACGGATTTGAATGGGGGCCTTTCGAGACATGTCATTGAATAACATCCGCTTCACCATCGCATTCCCGATGCTTGCCGCAATCTCGGTTGCCGTTCCCGCCGGGGCCGCGACCTTTCTCGACGGCGCCTATGGCAGCAAGGAAGGCTGCACTTACGCCGAGACCGGAGAATCGTCCGGCGCCGACGATTTCCTGCTGCTCAACGACGAGGGGGTGACGACATCCGTTTCTGCCTGCGAATTCAAGGGCGCTCCCAAGAAGACGGCAAACGGTTTTACCATCAAGGCACAATGCGATGCCGAAGGGGAAGTCGGGCCGGAAGATGTTGCGACGCTCACCAAATCCGCCAAAGGCTACACCGTCAGCTTCCCGGGCGGCACCAAACTGGGACCCATGCCGAAATGCCGATGAACAATGCTCCATCCTCCGTCGTCTCGGCCAGCAAGCTCGGCCTCACCTTCGAGACCGGCGACGGCCCGGTTCACGCGCTGTCGAATGTCGACCTCACGGTGAACAAGGGCGATTTCGTCTCCTTCATCGGCCCGTCCGGTTGCGGCAAGACAACGTTCCTGCGCGTCATCGCCGACCTCGAAAAGGCGACCGCCGGCGAGATCACCGTCAACGGCATGACGCCGGAAGAGGCGCGCAAGTCGCGCTCCTACGGTTACGTCTTCCAGGCGCCGGCGCTTTATCCCTGGCGGACGATCGAGAAGAACATCGCCCTGCCGCTCGAAATCATGGGTTACTCATCAGTCGATCGGAAAGCGCGCATCGAGCGTACCCTCGATCTCGTCAACCTTGCGGGCTTCGGCAAGAAATACCCCTGGCAGCTTTCCGGCGGCATGCAGCAGCGCGCCTCGATCGCCCGCGCGCTCGCCTTCGATGCCGATCTTTTATTGATGGACGAACCTTTCGGCGCGCTCGACGAGATCGTCCGCGATCACCTGAACGAACAGCTGCTGAAGCTCTGGGCGCGCACCGAAAAGACCATCTGTTTCGTCACCCACTCGATTCCGGAGGCGGTCTACCTCTCGACCCGCATCGTCGTCATGTCGCCGCGTCCGGGCCGAGTGACCGACGTGATCGAATCGACCTTGCCCAAGGAACGCCCGCTCGAAATCCGCGAGACGCCGGAATTCCTGGAGATTGCGCATCGGGTGCGCGAGGGGCTGAGGGCGGGGCATAGTTATGAGGAGTGACGCGTTGTTTTCCGGGGATACCCCCCTCTGTCCTGCCGGACATCTCCCCCTTAAGGGGGGAGATCGGAGAGTAGCGCAGTCTCGCCCTCAATTCGCTTTGGAGATTGCCGTAGCGGTGATGCTCAATGCTTTGCAACGCGGTCACGTCTGGTCGATCTCCCCCCTTGAGGGGGAGATGTCCGGCAGGACAGAGGGGGGTGGCTCCGGGCCGAGATGTGAGAGGTCCGCGGCATGAAACCCGACTCCCTCGCACAACGCATCATCCCCGTCCTTGCTATCCTCATCGCCATTGTCGCCATCTGGTACGTCGCCGCTTATTTCATGAACGCGCCGTTTCAGCGGGATCTCGATCGGCGCGCCAACGTCACCTCCACGACGATGGAGTTCATCGGCAAGACGATGGCGCAGCCGAAGCCTATTCTGCCGGCGCCGCATCAGGTGGTGAGCAACGTCTTCGAGAACACGTTTCTGCGCAGCGTCACGTCGAACCGCAGCCTCGTCTACCATTCCTGGGTGACGCTCTCCTCAACGGTTCTCGGCTTCACCATGGGCACGCTGACCGGCATCCTGATCGCGGTCGGCATCGTGCATCTGAAGGCACTCGACCGTAGCCTGATGCCGTGGATCATCGCCTCGCAGACCGTGCCGATCCTGGCTGTGGCGCCGATGGTGATCGTCGTACTCGGGGCCCTCAACATCACCGGCCTTCTCCCCAAGGCGCTGATCTCGACATATCTCTCCTTCTTCCCCGTCGCGGTCGGCATGGTGAAGGGTCTGCGCTCGCCCGAAATCATTCAGCTCGACCTGATGCGCACCTATTATGCCAGCGGCGCCCAGACCTTCTGGAAACTCCGGGTACCGGCGTCCATTCCCTTCCTGTTCACCTCGATGAAGGTGGCGATCGCCGCGAGCCTGGTTGGCGCGATCGTCGGCGAACTTCCGACCGGTGCCGTCGCCGGCATCGGCTCGAAACTGCTGGCCGGTGCCTATTACAGCCAGACGATCGACATCTGGGCCGCACTGATTGCCGGCTCGGTACTGGCGGCGTTTCTCGTTGCCATCGTCGGGATCATCGCCAAGATCGTCGATCGCTCCATGGGCGGGAGGCCGGCATGACCGCGGTTCTTCGTTCCTGGCAGGGCACCTTTGCCCTGCTCCTCTGTCTCGCCGCCCTCACCTCGCTGCCGCTGATGGCGCGCGACGCCCCTTCGCCGTTCGGCACCGGCAGCTTCACCGTCATCTTCCTGCTCGTCGCCGGTGCGGCGCTCGCCTCGTTCAGCAGGCTTTCTCCGCCTCTCCTTGCAATGACCCTGTTCGTCGCCCCCCATCTCGCCGTCTGGCTGCTGCTCGCGGGCATTGCTGGCAACGAGGGCAAGGCGACGTTTGCCTTCTTCCTGATGGTCGCGGCCTGCTGGCTGATTGCCTGGCGCTGCGTCACGGTCCTGTCCGGCATCCGCGCCAAATCCAAAACCGGAGATACGTTCCTGCGCCTTTTGATCCCCGCGATCTTCGGCGCCTGGATCCTGATCCTCTGGGAGGCGGCGACACGCGGCGCCGGCATTCCCTTCATCATCCTGCCGCCGCCGTCCTCAATCGGCGCAAGGCTCGCAAGCTCGGTGCCGATCCTCTGGGCGGACGTGCAACAGACGATCTTCAAGGCCGTGCTGTTCGGGTATGTCGTCGGCTGCGCCTCCGGCTTCGTCGTCGCCATCCTGGCCGACCGCATCGCCTTCCTGCGCCGCGGGCTGCTGCCGATCGGCAACATGGTCTCGGCGCTGCCGATCATCGGCGTCGCGCCGATCATGGTCATGTGGTTCGGTTTCGACTGGCAGTCGAAGGCCGCCGTCGTCATCATCATGACCTTCTTTCCGATGCTGGTGAACACTGTGGCAGGGCTTGGGGCTTCGGGCGCCATGGAGCGCGACCTGATGCGCTCCTACGCATCCGACTACTGGCAGACGCTGATGAAACTGCGCCTGCCGGCCGCCATGCCGTTCATCTTCAATGCGCTGAAGATCAACTCGACGCTCGCGCTGATCGGCGCGATCGTCGCGGAATTCTTCGGCACGCCGATCGTCGGCATGGGCTTCCGGATCTCGACCGAGATCGGCCGCATGAATGTCGACATGGTCTGGGCCGAAATCGCTGTTGCAGCGCTGATCGGTTCGGTTTTTTATGGCGTCGTGGCGCTTGGCGAAAGAGCGACGACGTTCTGGCATCCGTCTAACCGCGGTGGTTAGGCGCTTAAAATCCGGCCCGTTTCGGCGGAACCGGCAACCTCAGAGGGAAGGATAAAAAACATGAGAAAAATTCTCGTTGCGCTGATGGCGGGCGCCATGTCGCTCGCAGCAGCCCAGGCGGCGATGGCCGCCGACAAGGTGACCCTGCAGCTGAAATGGGTCGCTCAAGGCCAGTTCGGCGGTTACTACGTCGCCAAGGACAAGGGCTTCTACAAGGAAGAAGGCCTCGACGTCACGATCAAGCCGGGCGGCCCGGACATCGCCCCCGAACAGGTGATCGCCGGCGGCGGCGCAGACGTGATCGTCGACTGGATGGGCGGAGCGCTGGTCGCCCGTGAAAAGGGCGTGCCGCTCACCAACATCGCCCAGCCCTATCAGAAATCCGGCCTGCAGATGATCTGCCCGAAGGACGGCCCGATCAAGACCGAAGCCGACTTCAAGGGCCACACGCTCGGCGTCTGGTTCTTCGGCAACGAATATCCGTTCTTCGCCTGGATGAACAAGCTCGGCCTGAAGACCGACGGTGGCAAGGACGGCGTCACGGTGCTGAAGCAGAGCTTTGACGTGCAGCCGCTCATCCAGAAGCAGGCGGACTGCATTTCGGTCATGACCTATAACGAATATTGGCAGGCGATCGATGCCGGCTTCAAGCCGGACCAGCTCGTCGTCTTCAACTTCTCTGCCATGGGCAACGACCTGCTCGAGGACGGCCTCTACGTGATGGACACCAAGCTCAAGGATCCGAAGTTCAAGGAGACCATGGTGAAGTTCGTCCGTGCGTCGATGAAGGGCTGGAAATACGCCATCGCCAATCCTGCCGAAGCAGCCGGGATCGTCATGGACAATGGCGGCCAGGACGAGAACCACCAGAAGCGGATGATGGGCGAAGTGGCAAAGCTGATCGGCACCGGTACTGGCAAGCTCGACACCGCCACCTACGACCGCACGGTCAAGGCGCTGCTCGACCAGAAGATCATCACCAAGAAGCCGGAAGGCGCCTATACGAGCGAGATCACCGACGCGGCATTGAAATAATAATCGCCAGTCGCCCGCTGAGGGAGAACGCTCGGCTATCGGTTGCGCGTTTTCTAAATTTTTCTCACTCAAATCATAACTAAAACTCATTCGTCTCATAACGGCAGCGGATTGATTTGTGCAACGCAAACACGTAGAAGTGGGGGCGCTGATGAATCTTTCGCTGCCGGTCTTGTAACTGTTTTATGCGGTTACCACCTTGATCCGGGTTGCTGAGCGCTGAGGGGGCGTAAGGCGGCCGGAGCGGTTCCCAGCGGAATATTTGCCCCTTACCTTCAATTTGAAAGTAGTCGCATGTTTCGCAAGTTCACCCAGTCTGCCGGGAACCCGGCTCTCAAGCTTGCCCTCGGCGCAAGCATCGCCCTTGCCGCAAGCTCTGCACTGAGTCCCAGTTCCGCGTTTGCGCAGGAAGCGGCGGCCAAGCCCGCCCCGGCGCAGACGGAAATCAAGCTGCCTTCCATCGTCGTAACCGAGGCAATCGAGAAGCCGCTGGTTGACCGCGTCATTGCCACCGGCACGGTCAGGCCCGTCGAGGAAGTCTATGTCCAGCCGCTCGTCGACGCCCTGTCGATCAAGACGCTGAATGCCGACGTCGGCGACGAAGTGAAGGCCGACAGCGTGCTTGCGATGCTGAACGACGACGCGCTGCTTCTCCAGAAGAGCCAGCTCCAGGCCAATAAGGCGAAGGCTCAAGCTGCGGTTGCGCAATATCAGGCGCAGGTTATCGAGGCTCAGGCCAACGTCGCCGACACGACGCGCCAGCGCGACCGCCTCCAGAAGCTCAGCCAGAGCGGAACCGGCACGGTGTCGCAGCTCGAACAGGCATCCGCCGCCGTCGAGGTCGCTCAGGCGCGGCTGAATGCTGCCAAGCAGGCGGTAGCCGTCGGCGAATCCGACACCAAGGTGGTCGAGGCCCAGATCGAGGATATCAACCTCAAGCTCGCCCGCACGGGCGTGAAGGCACCGGTGGCGGGTGTCATTTCCGCCCGCACCGCCAAGGTCGGAGCGATCGCCAGCGGCACCGGAAATCCGCTCTTCACGATCATCAAGGACGGCGCGATCGAACTCGTCGCCGACTTGTCCGAGACCGATATCCAGAAGATCAAGGCCGGCCAGAAGGCGATCGTCACGGTCGCCGGCGGCAAGGTGAAGATCGAGGGCAAGGTTCGGCTCGTCTCCCCGACGGTCGATGCGGTCACCCGCCTCGGCGCGGTGCATATCGTCATCGACGATGAAACCGGCGCACGCTCGGGCATGTATGGCAGCGCCGAGATCGTCATCACCGAGACCAATGCCCTGGCGCTGCCGCTCTCGGCCGTCACCACCGGGCGGAACGGTTCCACCGCCCGCAAGGTCGAGGACAATGTGGTCAAGCAGGTGAAGATTGAAACCGGCATCCAGGATGGCGGTTTCGTGCAGGTCGTCAGCGGTCTTACGGCCGGTGACATTGTCGTTGCGAAGGCCGGCGCCTTCGTCCGGGACGGCGACAAGATCGCTCCGGTCCCGGCCGAACCCGCCGCTATTGCGAACTGAGGTTGAGCCGCATGAACTTCTCTGCTTGGTCGATCCGCAATCCGATAGCGCCGATGCTCGGTTTTGCCCTGCTGCTTATTGTCGGCATTCAGTCGTTCTACGCGCTGCCGATCACCCGTTTCCCGAACATCGACGTTCCGGTCGTGTCGATCACCGTCACCCAGAGCGGCGCCGCCCCTGCCGAACTGGAAATGCAGGTGACGAAGGAAATCGAGGACGCTGTCGCCTCAATCAGCGGCATCGATGAAATCCAGTCGACGGTGACCGACGGCCAATCGCAGACGGTCGTCGTCTTCCGCATCGAAAAGCCGACGGCCGAAGCCGTGCAGGATACCAAGGACGCGATCGACAAGATCCGCAGCGACCTTCCCGCCGGCATCGAGGAGCCTGTCGTCACCAAGGTCGACGTCGAAGGCCAAGCGATCCAGACATTCGCCGTCTCCTCCCCGAACATGACGCTCGAAGAGCTCTCCTGGTTCGTCGACGACACGGTCAAGCGCGCCCTGCAGGGCCAGCCCGGCGTCGGCCGCATCGACCGTTACGGCGGCTCCGACCGTGAAGTCCGGGTGTCGCTGAACCCCGCCAAGCTCGACGCCTATGGCATTACCGCTGCCGATGTCAGCACCCAGATGCGCGGTACCAACGTCGATCTCGGCTCCGGCCGCGGCCAGGTGGCCGGCAACGAACAGACGATCCGCACGCTCGGCGATGCCCGCAGCGTCGCTCAGCTTGCCGACACGACGATCACGCTGCCCAACGGCCAGTTCGTCAAGCTGACCGAGCTCGGCACCATCACCGACACCTACGAGGAGCCGAAATCCTTCTCGCGCTTCAACGGCACGCCATCCGTCACTTTCGCCGTGTTCCGCGCCAAGGGCGCAAGCGAGGTCTCGGTCGCCGAAACCGTCGCCACCAGCCTCGATGGAGTGCGCAAGACCAATCCGAACGTCGCGATCGAAATGGTCGACGACTCCGTCTACTTCACCTACGGCAATTACGAAGCTGCCCTCCATACGCTGGTGGAAGGCTCGGTCCTCGCCGTCATCGTGGTGTTCCTGTTCCTGCGGAACTGGCGCGCGACGCTGATCGCGGCGGTCGCCCTGCCGCTTTCGGCGGTGCCGACCTTCTGGATCATGGATCTCATGGGGTTCTCGCTGAACCTCGTCAGCTTCCTGGCGCTGACGCTTGCGACGGGTATTCTCGTCGACGACGCGATCGTCGAGATCGAGAATATTGCGCGGCATATCAAGATGGGTAAGACGCCCTATCGAGCGGCGCTCGAGGCGGCGGACGAAATCGGTCTCGCCGTCATCGCCACCAGCTTCACGATCATTGCGGTGTTCGTGCCTGTATCCTTCATGCCGGGCGTCCCGGGCCAATACTTTATCCAGTTCGGCCTGACCGTTGCTTTCTCGGTGTTCTTCTCGCTTGCTGTGGCGCGACTGATCACGCCGCTGATGGCTGCCTATCTGATGAGCCCCGAAGACGGGATGGAAGACCATCACGACAACGACGGTTGGATCATGAAGGCCTATACGCGCCTCGTCACCGGCACGACCCGTCGCTGGTACTGGCGATATACGACGATGCTGGCCGCGATCGGCTTCCTGATCGGCTCGGTCATGCTGCTCTCCCAGGTCCCCGGCAGCTTCCTGCCGCCGGACGACTCTTCGCGCGTCGTATTGTCGGTGGAACTCCCGCCGAACGCGACGCTCGACGAAACGGCCACCAGCACCGACGTCGTCTATGATGCGATACGCCACATCGACGGTGTCGAGAGCGTCTTCATCCTCGGCGGTGCTTCGCCGAAGGGAGACCTCGAACTGCGACGCGCAACCGTGCGCGTCATCCTGCAGAACATCGACCATTCGCTGGTAAAGACCCTGGTCAACAAGGGCCTGGGATCGATCCCCCTCATCCGCGACTTTGTCCCGAAGATGAAGGAAAACGGCCGCACGCGTCCGCAATGGGATGTCGAAAAGGATATCTTTGCAGCTGTCCGATCCATTCCGGATGTGCGGATCTCCAAGGTCAACGACCGCGCGGAACGTGACCTTTCGTTCAACTTCCTCTCCACCAGCGAGGCGGACCTGACCGAAGCCGTCAGCATGCTGGAATCGAAGCTGCGGGCCTCGCCGGTCCTCGCCAACGTTTCTTCGGAAGGCGCCCTGCCCCGTCCGGAACTGCAGATCCGGCCGCGCATGGCGGAGGCCTCGCGCCTCGGCATCACGCCGCAGCAGATCGCCCAGACCGTCCGCGTCGCGACGATCGGCGATGTCGATGCCAACCTTGCCAAGATCTCGCTCGACGACCGGCAGATCCCGATCCGCGTCCAGGCCTCGCTCGACGTCCGCCGCGATCTCGCCTCGATCCGCGCCTTGAAGATCAAGACCGCGGCCGGTGCCAGCGTGCCTCTCTACAGCGTCGCCGACATCGACTATTCGGAAGGCCCGAGCTCGATCAAGCGCAACGACCGCAACCGCGTGGTCGCAATCGGCTCCGACGTGCCCTTCGGCACTGCGCTCGATACCGCATCTGCCGAGTTCAAGCGCATCGTCGCCGAGACCGAATTGCCGAAGACGGTTCGTCTGGCCGAAAGCGGCGACGCCAAGGTGCAGGCAGAAATGCAGCAGAGCTTCGGCAATGCCATGCTGATGGGCCTGATGCTGGTGCTCGTGGTGCTGATCCTGCTCTTCAAGGACGTCATCCAGCCCTTCACCATCCTGTTCTCGCTGCCGCTTGCGATCGGTGGCGTGGCGGTGGCGCTGATCATCACCCAGAACGCGCTGTCGATGCCGGTCCTGATCGGTATCCTGATGCTGATGGGTATCGTCACCAAGAACGCCATCCTTCTGGTGGACTTCGCGATCGAGATGAAGCGGCAGGGCATGGAACGGGTCCATGCCATGGTGGAAGCCGGCCGCAAGCGCGCCCGTCCGATCATCATGACTTCGATTGCCATGTCGGCAGGCATGCTGCCCTCGGCGCTCGGCGTCGGCGAAGGCGGCTCCTTCCGTGCACCAATGGCAATCGCCGTGATGGGGGGCATTATCGTCTCGACGGTGCTCTCGCTTCTCGTCGTGCCGTCCTTCTTCCTGATCATGGACGACCTGTCGCGCCTGCTCGGCAAGATCTTCGGCCGCATGGTCGGCAAGAAGGAACAGGAAGACTTCGGTCTTTCCAACGAGGAACTCAGCCAGGAGGCGCGCAAATACGCTCAGTCGATCGCGGCCCTGGAAGAACGCCTCAACCAGATGGAACGGCAGACGAGCGCCAACGACGATCGTTCTCCCGGCGCCCAAGCCAGCAGCAAGGTGCTACGCCTGCCGCCTCTGGCCGCGGAATAAGTATCATCTCCAGACTATATTTCGGCGACGCCGGGCCTGTTGGCCCGGCGTTTTTCGTTGGAAATAACCGGCTCGCGGAGATTGCAGAAAAATTGCACGGATTTGATCGATGTCAAAATCAGATTTCATGAACCTGTTATTTTAGCAGTATCGGGAATGCGCGGCGGTTCGGGTTATGGAAGAGACGACGGATATGATGAACAGCAATTTGAAGCTCAACAACAGGGATCGGGCCGTCCTCATGAAGACGCCTTTCCTGACCAGCCTGAGCGGCAATTCGCTCGTCCGGATGATGTCGGCCATGAGCGTCGTCAGCTTGACGAACCGCAAATCGATCTTCCGCGAAGGCGAGAATGCTGACGCTTTTTTCTGCGTTCTCAGCGGCTATGTGCGACTTTACCAGCTCAATCGGGACGGCCGCGAGGCGGATATCCGAATCTGCAGCCCGGGCGACACGTTCGCTGAATGTCTTCTTTATGGCGGTACGAAATACCGCTACCACGCCCAGACGGCCGAAGCCACGACGCTTGCCCGTTTCGACATGCAGGCGGTGCGGGATCTGGCCGAACAGGAGCGGGATATCGCCAAGGCGGTGATCACTTCGCTGTCAAAACACCTCATCACCACGATGGACTGCGTCGCCAACGACAGGTTGCATACGGCACCGCAGCGGGTGGCCGACTATATACTGAAAAGATGCCCTGTGGATGGCGGCCCGGCCTCCATCCGCCTGCCTTTCCAGAAGAACCTGCTCGCGGGCATGTTGGGATTGGCTCCCGAGGCGCTCTCCCGCGCATTCTCCACTCTCCGGCGGACCGGAGTGACGGTGCGCGGGCGAGTGATCCAGGTCGTCGACGTGCAGGCCCTGCGCGAAATCTGAAGTTCAAGAAGCGAGATCGGGCGGGCGGGCCTGGGCTCTCTTTGGATGCATGCAGCGATACTGGCGGTGGGACCGCAGCATGCAGATAAGGCCGGTGGCTTCGAGGGGCCGCCGGCCTCAATCTTTTCAAAGCCCGCCCTGCTCCTTCAGGAAACGGACCACATGGTCCACGCCGACGCCGCGCTTCAGATCGGTGAACAGATGCGGCTTGGCCTCGCGCATGCGGTACGCGTCGCGGTCCATCACGTCGAGATCGACGTCGACATAGGGAGCCAGATCCTTCTTGTTGATGATCAGCAGGTCGGAGCGGGTAATCCCCGGACCGCCCTTGCGCGGGATTTCCTCGCCCTGGCAGGTGGAGATCACATAGATGGTGATGTCGGCAAGATCGGGCGAAAAGGTCGCCGCGAGATTGTCGCCGCCCGATTCGATGAACACCACGTCGAGATCCGGGAAACGCTCGTTAAGCCCCGCGATCGCCTGCAGATTGATCGTCGCGTCCTCGCGGATGGCGGTATGCGGACAGCCGCCGGTCTCGACGCCGACGATGCGGTCGGAAGACAACGCCTGGCAGCGCACCAGCGCCTCGGCATCCTCCTTGGTATAGATATCGTTGGTGACGACCGCGACGGAATAATCCTCCCGCATCGCCTTGCAGAGCTTTTCGGTCAGTGCCGTCTTGCCGGAGCCGACAGGCCCGCCGATACCGACGCGCAAAGGTCCGTTCGCCGATTTCATGTGTCGTCCTTTCATTCTTCCAGACTTCAGCTTAGGCCCGCTTTCAGGAGCGGAAAAGCCGCGAATGTTGCGTTTCATGCCGAAGCGAAGCTATTTCCGCCTGCACTGCCGCACCGCCGAGATCGTCAAGCGTGGCAAGGCTTGCCTTCTCGGCAATCTGGCTGATCAGGTCCTCGATCTCGGCGAGGATGGCCACCCCTTCCACCTGCCCGGAAACCCCAAGCCTGATACCGGCAGACACCGATTGCGAGACGGCCGCATGCAGATAGGCTGCCAACGCCTGCGCTGCCGCTACGCCATGCGCCGCCGCAACCGCGCCGACTGCGACCGGGAAGGGCACAGCCGGCGGCAGGCGATCGAGGACAGGATGCGGCCAGGCGGAGGCGGCTGAAGCGAACGCCTGGCCAAGCGACAATGTCTCCACGTGGCGCTCTGCGGAGCCTGCAAGCGCCAACCCCAGTTCGGCCACCTCCTTCAACGCGGCCTCGTCCTCGAACTGCCGCCAGGCTTCGCCGAACAGCACGGAGTCATTCCACAAGGCGCCGTGCCCCAGCAGGCTCGTCAGCCAGGCGATCAGGCCTGCCGCATCCTTGACGAGGCCATCGTGCACCGCCCGTTCGAGCCCGCCCGAATAGGCGAAACCGCCGATCGGAAAGGCCGGCGAAAGCCAGGCCATCAGCTTCAGAAGCACCTTGGTGTCGAGGTTGGTCACTAAGGCTCAATGTCCATGATGGTCGTGGCCGTGGGAACCATGCGAATGGTAGGCTCCACGGGCCGGCTGGAACCCTTCCTCGACCTCGGTGACCGTGGCGCCCAACCCTTCCAGCATGGCGCGGATCACATGGTCGCGCAGGATGAGGATACGGCCCTCCTCGATCTGCGCCGGCAGATGCCGGTTGCCGAGATGCCAGGCGAGTTCGATCAGGTGCAGCGTGTCGCGACCCTTGATCTCGAAGAGTTTTTCCGGGGCCGCGTGTACTTCGATCGTATCGCCGTTCTCAAGCACCAGCCGATCGCCGTGATGGAAAAGCACAGCCTCCTTGAGGTCGAGCATCACCATCTCGCCATCGGAGAGATGCAGCAGCTTGCGGCGCAGATGCCGCAGGTCATGTGGCAGCGTGACGATATCGATCGGCGGATCTGTGACCACGCCGGCCGGATGATAGGAATGGACGTGCTGCATGGAATGCTCCGAGGTCAATTGAAAAGCTTGAGTGAGAGGGTAAGCGTCTGCGGCACCGGATTCCAGAGGCCGGTTCGTATCCCGGCTGTGCGAAGTGCGGCGGCGGTCCAGGTATTGCAGCCAACAAATGCGTTGAAATAGCCGTTTGCCTCGAAGAACCGGTCATTATCGCCATAGCCCGCCTCCGGCACCACAGCCACCTCGCCTGCCTGACGGATGAAACTCGTCTGGATGAACGCCAAAAGCCGTTGGAATTCCGCCGCCTCCAGGTCGAGCGGCATCACCGCCGGATGACGTTCGTCGATACCGCCGGCAACGTCCACATGCATGACTGAACTGTCGATCGTCAGTGCCCGCAACACCGGAAGCGGCTTCAAATCAGCCCAGGTCGGCGTTTCAAGATAGAAGGCCCGCCCACCCCAGCCGAGCACCAGCCATTCCGCACCGGGGTCGGCAACCGGGATTCCGGACCGCTCCAGAAAAGCGAAGGCGGTGCGGGTATCCTCAGCCAGCGGAATGGCAATGTCCGTGTGGATCGGGTTGGACAGAACCAGGACGCGCCTTTGCGTCGCCGGTTCCGCCGCCCGGCTCGGCGCAAACAACGGTCGCGGGATGAACGTCCCGACGGCCACCACGACAACCACGAACAGAACCGCAGCGAGGAGCCAGCGCAAAAACGTCTTCATTCAGGGGCTCCGAGGTGCCAGCGCCTCAGAACAGGAAATAGCGCTGCGCCATCGGCAGCACCGTCGCGGGCTCGCAGGTCAGCAGCTCGCCGTCGGCGCGCACCTCGTAGGTCTCCGAGTTGACCTCCACATGCGGCGTCAGCGAATTGTGGATCATCGAGGCCTTGGAGATGCCGCCGCGGGTGTTCTTGACTGCCACCAGCCTCTTGGCGACCCCGAGGCGCTGGGCAAGACCGCCATCCAGCGAAGCCTGGCTGACGAAGGTGACGGAGGAATTGGTGCGCAGCTTGCCGTAGGCCGCAAACATCGGCCGGTAATGCATCGGCTGCGGCGTAGGGATCGAGGCGTTCGGATCGCCCATCGGTGCGGCCGCAATCGAGCCGCCGAGCAGCACCATTTCCGGCTTCACGCCGAAGAAGGCCGGGCTCCAGAGCACGAGATCCGCTCGCTTGCCGACTTCGACCGAACCGATCTCATGGGAAACGCCCTGGGCGATTGCCGGATTGATCGTGTATTTGGCGATGTAGCGCTTGACGCGGAAATTGTCGTTATTGCCGGTTTCTTCCTTCAGGCTGCCGCGCTGGCGCTTCATCTTGTCGGCGGTCTGCCAGGTGCGGATCGCCACTTCCCCGACGCGGCCCATGGCCTGGCTGTCGGAGGAGATGATCGAGAAGGCGCCGAGATCGTGGAGGATATCTTCGGCAGCGATGGTTTCCTTGCGGATGCGGCTTTCGGCAAAGGCGATGTCTTCCGGGATCGACGGCGACAGGTGATGGCAGACCATCAGCATGTCGAGATGTTCGGCAAGCGTATTGATCGTGTAGGGCCGGGTCGGGTTGGTCGACGACGGGATGACGTTCGGGTTGCCGCAGATCTTGATGATGTCGGGCGCGTGGCCGCCGCCGGCACCTTCCGTATGAAAGGCGTGGATGGTGCGGCCCTTGATAGCCGCGACCGTATCCTCCACGAAACCGCTTTCGTTCAGCGTGTCGGTGTGGATCATCACCTGCACGTCGAAGGCATCGGCGACCGTCAGGCAGTTGTCGATCGCCGCCGGCGTCGTGCCCCAGTCCTCGTGAAGCTTCAGCGACGAGGCACCGGCGAGGATCATTTCCTCCAGTGGTGCGGGAAGCGACGCATTGCCCTTGCCGGCGAGCGCGAGGTTCATCGGGAAGGCGTCGAAGCTCTCGATCATCCGCTCGATATGCCAGGCGCCGGTGCAGGTGGTGGCAAGCGTGCCATGTGCCGGGCCTGAGCCGCCGCCGAGCATGGTCGTGACGCCGCTCATCAGCGCCTCCTCGATCTGCTGCGGGCAGATGAAATGGATATGCGCATCCATGCCGCCGGCCGTCAGGATCTTGCCCTCGCCGGCGATCGCCTCGGTGGACGGGCCGACGATGATCGTCACGCCCGGCTGGGTATCCGGATTGCCGGCTTTGCCGATCGCGTGGATGCGGCCGTTCTTCAAACCGACGTCGGCCTTGTAGATGCCCGAATGATCGACGATCAGCGCATTGGTGATGACCGTATCGACCGCCCCTTCGGCACGCGTCGCCTGGCTCTGCCCCATCCCATCACGAATGACCTTGCCGCCGCCGAACTTCACCTCTTCGCCATAGACGGTGAAATCCTTCTCCACCTCGATGAACAATTCGGTATCGGCAAGCCGCACCCTGTCGCCCGTGGTCGGACCGAACATGCTGGCATAGGAGGCGCGGGACATCTTGTGGGGCATGGACGGTCTACCTTGTAAGCTCGGTAAAATGGGAGGATTTCGATGCGGCTTTGTCGAACGTCATTGTGGTGCGGCAACCGTTGCGGCTGTTGATTTCTCCAATCAAATGATCGGAGAAGTCGCCGGGAAACTCGGAATAGGCTTGAAGCGCAGCGCTCAATATGTCTCGGTCCTTCACGACCGCATTTTCCAAATTCAGCAGACCCCAGATGATCTCGGCGATCTGGGTCTTTGGTAGGCGGGCGCGCTGTTTCAGGACCCAGGCAATTTCGACGACAACAATCTCGTTGATGAAGAATGCTTCCTCGCTCTTATCGAAGAGCGCAGACAGCGCCTCACTCTGCGCCAATGCCGGCTCCCCGATCAGTTGATCGCGCACGAGCCAACGAAGGAGGACATTCGTGTCGATCCCGATCATAGGTCGTTGCCGCCTTCAGGAATCCGGCCACGTGCTTCGGCAACCCATTCATCCAGTTCGCCCGCGGTAATCGGCCTATCCAGCTTTACGATCCCTTTCAGGTCCGCGAATGTCCAACGTTTCGGCCGGATCTCCAGATGGCCGTCCTGACTCGGTACGATATCCACTTGGTCTCCGGCCTTGACGCCAAGCAAAGCGAGCGCTTCGGCAGATAGGGTTATCTGGTTTTCAGGGCTGATCTTGACTGTTTCGGTCATGTCGCTCTCCTTCCCGCTCCCGTAACTACCACAAACACGCTCAACGTTCAGTTCCCCATCGCCTCGGTCAGCTCTTTGAGTTCCGTAATGCGCTTGCGTGTCAGGTCCGCCTGGCATCCGGAAATCAGCATCGGCTCCATCGAGCCGCCATGGGCCTGGAAGCCGGAGGAGATGCATTGCGCGTCGCGATAGGCGACCCAGGCCCGTTGCGCCTTGACGAGCGCATCCTCGGCGCCTTTGAGATCCGCGGAACTATCCGCATCCCGTTTTTTCATCGCCTTGCGGGTCGTCTGGTACTGGGCATTAAGCGCCTTGTCGGCGGCTTCGTAGTCGCGCTGCGAGCAGATGTTCATCTCCAGCTGCGTCTGCGGGTTCTTGCAATTTGCCTGCGGCTCCTGCCCCGCCGCCGGCAGGGCAAGAAGCGGCATGAACGCGGCGGAAAACGCCAATGCGGGCTTCACAGCACACCCATGATCTTCTGCTGGAAACCATAGACTTCGCGCTTGCCCGAAAGCGGGATCAGCGTCACTTCCCGCATCTGGCCGGGTTCGAAACGGACGGCCGTACCGGCCGGGATATCGAGCCGCATGCCGCGCGCCTTGTCCCGGTCGAAGGAGAGCCCGTTATTGGTCTCGAAGAAATGGTAGTGGCTGCCCACCTGCACCGGTCGGTCGCCGGTGTTGGCGACCTTTATGGTCACCGTCGGAAGACCTGCGTTGAGCTCGATTTCGCCTTCTGCGGCAATCACTTCACCGGGAATCATGGCATTCTCCTTCAAGCCGCCTTGGGCGCGCAGCCCTCGGCCTTCAGTACGCGTTTGGTGGAGGCCGGATGGCGGGCGAGCGCGGCCGCCGGACGCACGGGCCGGCGCACCAGTTCGCCGGCGCAATTGGGGCAAATGCCTTTCAGCACGTCGGAGGCGCAGGTGGCGCAGAACGTGCACTCGAAAGTGCAGATCATCGCCTCCCGGCTTTCCGGTACAAGGTCCTTGTCGCAGCACTCGCAATTGGGGCGCAGTTCCAGCATCTTGGGGCCTCCTCAGCGGATCGGTTCGTGGACGGTGACAAGTTTGGTGCCGTCCGGAAAAGTCGCCTCCACCTGCACGTCGTGGATCATCTCGGCAATGCCGTCCATCACTTGGTCGCGGGTGACGACATGAGCTCCGGCCTCCATCAGGTCGGAGACCGCGCGGCCGTCGCGCGCACCTTCCACCACGTAATCGGTAATCAGGGCGATCGCTTCAGGATAGTTGAGCTTGACCCCGCGATCCAACCGGCGTCGGGCGACGATCGCCGCCATGGAAATCAGCAGTTTGTCTTTTTCTCGTGGGCTCAGGTTCATGGGAATCCCGCTGTAAGATCAGATGTTCCAGACTTTCGGCACTGGCGCGCCGTTACGCAATACGGAAATTGCCGGTGTCAGGATTTTTCTCAAGTCAAATCCGGTCGGCGCCACCAACCGGGCGATCAGCTTGCCGTTCCAGTGGCTGGCTCCGCCGGTCCACAGGCTGGCTCCGCCAGGCGTGCCGTCGACAATCTGGCGGAGTTTCGGGAAGAGCATTTCGGCAAGCGGGCCGGTGTAAAACAGCGTCGCGAAGGCGACCTGGCCGGAGAGCACCGCGGCGGCCTGGGAAAGCTGCTCGATCTCGCCCTCGAACTTCATCTCTTCCGCGTGGATCAGCTGGCCAGAGCGGCGCACCCGCCAGCGGTCGCGGAAGAAACCGTTCGCTACCGCCTCGCCCATCGCCTTGCGGCCGAGCAACACCGCCTCGACGGCCAGAAATTCGGACCTTTCGGAAAGATCGACGTCAAGCCGGCGGGTCAGCGAGGACTGGTCGAAAAGGATGGTTTCCTGGGGAAGCCAGTGGACCGAGGCGTCTTCGCCGACGGTGACATGGGTGGAGACGGAGGCCGTGCCGGACGAGGCCTTGTAGATCTTCTCGTTCGCCTGGGTGGTGACCGACAGTCTTGTGGAAGCGGCAGCGGCGACGGACCATTCGATCACGTCGCCGCCCGTCAGTCCCCCCGACGTATTGATTAAAATCGCCTCCATTTCAGGCGAAAATGTTTCCGGAAGGCGAATTTTTGCGCAACCTTCCTGGTAGAATTCGGCGAGCCGTGTCCGCCCGCCGAAAGCCTTGGTTACAAGGCGTCCTGCACCCCTTGCCCGCTGCGGCGCATATCGATCGGCTGGTTGCTGTTGCACGTCGTCCCCTGAAGATCGGCTTCGGTTCCGCAACCCGATGCAACGCCCGTGCCAGACTTGGCCGCCGAACCGATCTTGGCCGGCGTTGCAGTGGCGATCACGTCGGTGCTGTCGGCCTTGCCGAAGAACTCCCACATCCGCGAAGCCGGATCAACATTGGCGTCGAATGCCGGCTTGGAGACGGTCACCGCAGCCACCTTGGTGACGCTCGCTGCCCCGTCCTTGGCGGCGGCGATCACGGCTTCCGTAGCGGCAACCGGCTTCGGCCAGTCATGCGTGCCGTTGGCGAAGACGTAGGATGCGACGCGTGCACCGTTCTTGCAGGTGCCGTAGAGACTGAAGGTCACACCGTCGACGGTCTTAACGTCGCCGTTGCCCTTGCAGCCGTCGAGTTCCGTCCAGCGTTGGATCGCGGTCTTGAAGCCGTATTGCCAATAGGCGCTGCCGCCGCCAGCGTAAGGATTTGCCGCATCCTTGACGCCGGCAAAGGCCATGATCGAGATGGGCCTGGCCGGATTGCAGCCCTGCGCATCGGGGCCCCATTTCCCGTCGGCCTCGACCGGACGTCCGGCGCGCAGCGAATGCACGAAGCCGGCTGCTGCGAAATCGTCATGCCCCGAGCAGAGATAGGCCGACAACATGCGGCCGCCACCCGAATAACCCGAGGCATAGATGCGGGCCGGATCGACACAGAATTGCTGCTTGGCGGTCGCGAGAGCCTGCCGGACATAGGCGATCTCGTCGAGGCCGCCCTGCTGCACGGTGACGAAAGGCACGTTCCAGGCATAGGTCCCCGCGGAGCTTCCGGGCAGGCTCCCCTGCAGCGCCAAAACGATGAAGCCGTTTTTCTCGGCAACCTTGTCCCAGGAGCTTCTGTTCAGCTGCCCTTGAGGGTTGCTGTGGCTGCCATGGAGATCGAAAACCAGCGGAACCTTGTCCTTGCCGGTATAGGACGAGGGAATGAAATAGACTGCCGAACGGGCAACACCGTCGGTTTCGATGGTGATTGGGTGGCGACCCGCTTCCATCGGCTGGCCGCAGCCTGCGGCAAGGGCGCTGCCGGTCATCGACCCCAGGAAAGTCGTGGCGCCCAAAAAAACCGCTCCTACCGTAACCATGCGTGTAAGAGCGGAACGAGAGAAGAAACCGGCAACGCGTGCAAAGACCATCAGCGCCTCATCATGGGGTGCGGGGGTTGTCAACAATTATGCGGAATGCCCTGAAAACGCAGTGTTGTTAACATATATTAGCGGCCTTTGAAACGCACGAAGTGCTGCGAAACGATACAAACATTCACCAGTAAAAATACTAGTCTCAGACGGTCAGATGCCGCCTTGCTTCTGCCGTATCCAGAGTCTCTGCCGCCCCTTCGTGCACAATCTCGCCACGATCCATGATGTAGACCTGGTCGGCCAGCTCCCGGCAGAAGTCCAGATACTGTTCCACCAGCAGAATGGCCATGCCGGTTGAATCCCGCAGGTAGCGGATCGCCCGGCCAATATCCTTGATGATAGACGGCTGGATGCCTTCGGTCGGCTCGTCGAGGACGAGGATCTTCGGACGGGTAACCATGGCACGGCCGATTGCAAGCTGCTGCTGCTGACCGCCGGAGAGATCGCCGCCGCGCCGGCCGAGCATCGATTTCAGCACCGGAAACAGCGAGAATATCTCGTCGGGAATGAACTTGTCCTTGCGGGCGAGCGGCGCGTAACCGCTTTCGAGATTTTCCTGGACTGTCAGGAGCGGAAAGATTTCCCGGCCCTGCGGCACGTAGCCGATGCCGTGCTTGGCGCGGTTATAGGGCGCGAGACCGTTCAGCACTTCCCCCTGAAAGCTGATCGTGCCGGCGCTGACCGGATGCTGGCCGGTGACGGCGCGGAGAAGAGAACTCTTCCCCACGCCGTTCCGCCCCAGCACGCAAGTGATCTTGCCCATATCCGCGTGAATGGAGACGCCGCGCAGCGCCTGCGCTGCGCCGTAGTGAAGGTTGACGTTGTTGACTGTCAGCATGTTAGCGCCCCAGATAATTCTCGATCACCTTGGGATCGTTCGAAACGAAATCGATCGAGCCTTCAGCAAGTACCGAACCTTCCGCAAGGCAGGTTACCTTGACGCCGAGTTCGCGGATGAAACCCATGTCGTGCTCGACGACGACCACCGACCTGGTCTTGGCGATTTCCTTGAGCAGCACCGCCGTCTCCGCCGTTTCCGCGTCCGTCATGCCGGCGACGGGTTCGTCGACCAGCAGAAGTTTCGGCTCCTGGGCGAGCAGCATGCCGATTTCCAGCCACTGTTTCTGGCCGTGGCTGAGATTGGCGGCATACTCGTTCTTGCGATGCGTCATGCGGATCGTCTCGAGGATCTCCTCGATGCGGGCCTTGTCCTCCGCTGAAAGCGTATAGAACAAGGTGGCGAACACGCCGCGCGACCGGTTGAGCGCCAGTTCCAAATTGTCCCACACGGTGTGGCTTTCGAACACCGTCGGCTTCTGGAATTTCCGGCCGATGCCGAGCTGGGCGATATCAGCCTCGTCCCTTTTGGTGAGGTCGATCGTATCCTCGAACAGCACCGTGCCGGTATCGGGCCTTGTCTTGCCGGTGATGATATCCATCATCGTCGTCTTGCCGGCGCCGTTCGGGCCGATGATCGCCCTCAGTTCCCCGGGCTCAACGACGAAGGACAGCGAGTTGAGCGCCTTGAAGCCGTCGAAGGAGACCGAGACGTTTTCGAGATAGAGCAGGCTTTTCTGTCGTGTTTCGGAAATCATGTTCATGGTTGCGTGCCCCTATTCCGCCGCCTGGGCTTGCGCCACCGTGGTGGCGTCACCCCTGCCCTTTTCGGCATCCGCCGCCGCCTTCAACGCATGCCGAGCCTTCAAGCCGTGCTGGATCGTTCCGACGATGCCCTTCGGCAGGAAGAGCGTCACGGCGATGAACAGACCACCGAGCGCAAACAGCCATATTTCCGGGAAGGCGCCGGTGAAGAAGCTCTTGCCGCCATTGACCAGGATCGCGCCGATGATCGGGCCGATCAGCGTGCCGCGCCCGCCGACCGCCGTCCAGACGACCACTTCGATCGAGTTGGCGGGCGCGAATTCGCCCGGATTGATGATGCCGACCTGCGGCACGAACAGCGCGCCGGCAATCCCCGCCATCATGGCGGAAACGACGAAGGTGAAGAGCTTGATGTTCTCGACCCGGAAGCCGAGGAAGCGCACCCGGCTTTCCGCATCACGCACCCCGACCAGCACCTTGCCGAACTTCGAGCGGACGATGGCCGAGGCAAGGATCAGGCAGAGCGACAGCATCAGCGCCGACATGAAGAACAGGACCGCACGCGTGCCGTCCGCCTGAACAGAAAAGCCGAGAATGTCCTTGAAGTCGGTGAGGCCGTTATTGCCGCCGAAGCCCATGTCGTTGCGGAAGAAGGCAAGCAGCAAAGCGTAGGTCATCGCCTGAGTGATGATCGACAGATAGACGCCGTTGACGCGGGAGCGGAAGGCGAACCAGCCGAAGATGAAGGCGAGCAGGCCGGGCACGACGATCACCATCGCCATGGCGAAGATGAACCAGTCGAAGCCGTGCCAGAACCACGGCAGTTCCTTGTAGTTCAGGAACACCATGAAGTCCGGCAGGATCGGGTTGCCGTAGACGCCGCGCGGGCCGATCTGGCGCATCAGGTACATGCCCATCGCATAACCGCCGAGCGCGAAGAAGGCGCCATGGCCGAGCGAGAGGATGCCGCAGTAACCCCAGACGAGATCGAGCGCCAGCGCCAGCAACGCATAGCAGAGATACTTGCCGAACAGCGCCATGGCGTAGGTCGGGATATGGATGGCGCTGTCTGGCGGGGTCAAAAGGTTGAGTGCCGGCACCAAGATGCCGATGCCAAGAAGGATGCCGACGGCAGCGACAATGCGGCCCTCGAGGGCGCGGAAGACAAAGCCGGAAATCATGCTTCCACCGCCCTTCCCTTGAGCGCGAAGAGACCGCGCGGACGTTTCTGGATGAACAGGATGATCAGCACCAGAACCAGGATCTTGCCGAGCACGGCGCCGACCGATGGTTCGAGGAACTTGTTGAGCACCCCGAGCGACAGCGCGCCGACCAGCGTGCCCCAGAGATTGCCGACGCCGCCGAACACCACGACCATGAAACTGTCGATGATGTAGCTCTGCCCGAGATTCGGCGAGACGTTGTCGATCTGGGAGAGTGCGACACCGGCAATGCCGGCGATGCCGGAGCCGAGGGCGAAGGTGAAAGCGTCGACCCAGGGCGTCTTGATGCCCATTGACGACGCCATGCGGCGGTTCTGGGTGACGGCGCGCATGTTGAGGCCGAAGGAGGATTTTTTCATCACCACCAGCAGCGCCACGAAGATCGACAGCGAGAAGGCGATGATCCACATGCGGTTCCAGGTGATCGTCATGCCGCCGACCGGGAAGGAACCGGACATCCACGACGGATTGCCGACTTCCTGGTTGGTGGGGCCGAAGATCGAGCGGATCGTCTGCTGCAGGATCAGCGAGACGCCCCAGGTGGCGAGCAGGGTTTCGAGCGGCCGGCCGTAGAGGAAGCGGATGACGCCGCGCTCGACAACCAGGCCGACGGCGCCGGTGACGAGGAAGGCAACCGGAAGCGCGATCGCCAGCGACCAGTCGAACAAGCCGGGCGCATGATCGCGGATGAGCTGCTGCACCACGAAGGTGGAATAGGCGCCAAGCATGACCATTTCGCCATGCGCCATGTTGATGATGCCCATGACGCCGAAGGTGATCGCGAGCCCGATTGCCGCCAGAAGCAGGACCGAACCGAGCGAAACGCCATACCAGACGTTCTGGCCGATATCCCAGAGCCTCTGGCCGCTTTCGATACTGGCGATGGCCGCATCGACATCGCCCTTAAGGCTCGGATCGAGCCCCGCGGACGCACCCATCAGGATGCCAATCGCGTTGCGACCGCCATAGTTCTTGATCGTCTGGATCGCGGTGCGCTTTTCATCGATGGAGCGATCGGAGGAGAGTAGCGACACGGCGCGCGCCTCGACCATGCGGGCCTTGACCTCGCCGTCGGTCTCCTTGGAGATCGCGGTTTCGAGGAGTTCCAGGTTTTCGGCGCTCGGCGAGCGCAGCACCGCATCGGCCGCCTGCAGCCGGACGCCGCGATCCGGGCTCAATAGCGTCAGGCCGCCCATGGCCGAACGGATGACGCGGCGAAGACTGTTGTTGATCTTGATCTTGGTGACGGCATTCTTGGCGGTCTGGCCAGCCGAAGCGCCTGTGACCGGATCGGTCAGCTCATAATTGGAGCCGGCCGCCTTGCCGATGAACACCAGGTTATCGGACTTGCGGAAATAGAGGTCGCCCTCGGAAAAGGCATTCAGCGCCGGCACGAGCCGGGCATCACCGGTGGCGGCAAGCTGGCCGATCAGTTTTTCAGCTTCGCCGAAATCCGCCTTGGAGAGAGCGTCGATCAGCGGCTTGGGATCGGTCTGCTGCGCGAACGACGGCGCGGCGAGAGAAAAGATCAGGCAGAGCAGAAGACCAAGGCTCTGCAGAACGCGGAAAGCAACTTTGCTCGTCATTGGAACCCCCTTGCGAGATCGCGGGCGACTGAACGCCGCCCGCGATGATGTCGATGAACATCTAGAAGGCAATCGGATCAGCTGCCCTTGCCGCCGCACTTGCCGGAAGCAACGTTGAAGTTGCCGCAGGACATCGGCTTGCGCCAATCGGAGATCAGGTTCTTGCTGTCCGGCAGGTAATCGGACCACTCGTCGCCGACCACAGGCGCGGTTTCCTGAACGATGTCGAACTGGCCGTCAGCCTGGATTTCACCGATCAGCACCGGCTTGGTGATGTGGTGGTTCGGCATGACGGTGGACGTGCCACCCGACAGGTTCGGAACGGAGACGCCGATAATGCTGTCCAGCACGGCATCGGTATTGGTGGTGCCGGCGGCTTCGACGGCCTTTACCCAGGCGTTGAAGCCGATATAGGCGGCTTCCATCGGGTCGTTGGTCACGCGCTTGTCGTTCTTGGTGAACGCGTGCCATTCCTTGATGAATTCGGCATTGACGTCCGCATCGACGGACTGGAAGTAGTTCCAGGCGGCCAGATGCCCGACCAGCGGCTTGGTGTCGAGACCGGCGAGTTCTTCTTCGCCGACCGAGAACGCGACGACCGGGATGTCTTCAGCCTTGATGCCCTGGTTGCCGAGTTCCTTGTAGAACGGCACGTTGGCGTCGCCGTTGATGGTCGAGACGACGGCGGTCTTCTTGCCGGCCGAGCCGAACTTCTTGATGTCCGAGACGATCGTCTGCCAGTCGGAATGACCGAACGGCGTGTAGTTGACCATGATGTCGGATTCGGCAACGCCCTTCGACATCAGATAGGCCTTGAGGATCTTGTTGGTCGTCTGCGGATAGACGTAGTCGGTACCGGCGAGAACCCAGCGCTTGACGCCTTCTTTCTTCGCCAGATAATCGACGGCCGGAATGGCCTGCTGGTTGGGGGCAGCGCCTGTGTAGAAGATGTTGCGCGAGGATTCTTCACCCTCGTACTGGACCGGGTAGAACAGGATCGAGTTCAGCTCTTCGAAGACCGGCAGGACCGACTTGCGCGAAGAGGAGGTCCAGCAACCGAAAACAGCCGCCACCTTGTCCTGCGAAATCAGCTGGCGGGCCTTTTCGGCAAACAGCGGCCAGTCGGACGCCGGGTCGACGACGACGGCTTCGAGCTTCTTGCCGAGCACGCCGCCCTTCTTGTTCTGCTCGGCGACGAGCATCAGCATGACATCCTTGAGGGTGGTCTCAGAGATGGCCATGGTGCCCGAAAGCGAGTGCAGAACACCGATCTTGATGGTGTCGTCAGCGGCGAAAGCACCCTGCAGCGCCGTCGCTGACATTACGGCGGCGAGCAGCGCGCCACCCAGTTTGGATTTGCCCGATTTGGACTTGAATGTCATTGGTTCGAACCCCTCTTCTCGTTCGTCCGCAACGAAGAACTTAACCGTTGCTTAAGCGACTATCGGTTGCTGCATCGCAAAACCGTATACGTCGAATGACGTACCGGTGGGGGAGAAGGGGGAAGAGGGATGCCGGGGGTAGAAATCCCACGCCCAGCTGGCATCTTCAGCCAAGCAGGTCGGCGTGGCCACCATCGAGCGTACTTATTGATATATTAACCATATTTGGATTTTATGATCCGACGCTCATGTAGGGCGGGGGGAGTTGTTTCGGTGTAGATCCCATGAGTAGCATCCTCACGAATGCTGGAGCTGCCTCCGCGCTCCAAATGCTTCGCTCCCTTGACAGCCAGGTGTTTGGCACGCAGCGGCAGGTCTCGACCGGCTTGCGTATCGAACAGGCCTCCGACAATCCCGCTTACTGGTCGATCGCCACCACCATGCGGTCGGACAATGGTGCCCTCTCGACCGTGCACGACGCCCTTGGCCTCGGAGCAGCAAAAGTCGATACGGCCTATGAAGGCATAGCTGCGACGACCGATATCCTGGCGGCGTTCATGGCCAAGGTCGTTTCCGCCCAGCAGGACGGAATAGACAAGAACAAGATCCAGGAAGAACTGGAGCAGTTGAAGCAGCAGATCGTCTCGATATCCAACTCCGCGACTTTCGCCGGCCAGAACTGGTTGCGGTCGGACATGTTGGGCCAGGCCAGCGAAGCAGGCGCCAAGACTTCTGTCGTATCGTCGTTCGATCGCAGCGAGGACGGAACCGTCTCCGTCAAGACCATCGACGTCGATCTGTCGAAACTCGTACTGTTCAAGAATGGCGGCGGCGGAATTTTGCAGAAAGAACCTGATCCGGATCTGGGTTATGGCCTCGGCACGATCGGTGGATTGCTCGGATTTTCGACATCCGGTTATGGCGACGTACCGGGTCCGGTATTCGACCAACCCTTCACGATTACGAAATTCGACGTCGTCACGGTCCCCTTCTCAGTGGGTACGTCCAACGATACGTTCGTCATCACCAAAAGTGTCGTCGACCAGGCGCTCGGAGGCCAGATAGGATACGGCTTCGACGGAGATATCGAAAGCACGGCCGATTGGGCGAAAGTCCTGCTGCAGGCAACGTTTCTCAACAAGGCGCCCCCAGACATCCTGTTTGCGGCTCAGGGTGGAGCGCCGAATATCTTCTTTCGCGCCACCATTCCTCTCGCCGCGGAGCTGATCACGGTACAGCCGCCAGTTCACACCCGGACGCTGCCGCCGGAGGGTATCGATATTCTCGATATCGACGTCACCGATCCCGACATCGACTTTCCGACGATCACCTTGGTTCTCGACGAGATGCAGCAGAAGGTCATATCGGCCGGTGCTTACCTTGGCTCGATCAGGTCGAGGATCGAGATGCAGGAAGCATTTGGAAACAGTCTCGCCGACAGTCTCGACAGAGGCATTGGGCGCCTCGTCGATGCCAATATGACCGAGGCGTCGAGCAGGCTCAAGGCACTGCAAGTCCAGCAGCAACTCGCGACCCAGTCGCTTTCCATCGCCAATTCGGACGCGCGAAACATCCTGTCTCTCTTCCAGTAACGAGACCGTCGTCCTTGCCGGCAGGCGCGCATTGCGCACGCGATATATGACCTCCGAGGTAATCGACCCGGCGGCGGATTGCGTCTATCCCAAGATCCAGCTTTGCAGCGCCAAAGGATCAGCCCCATGGCAGTCACCTATGTCATTCGTTTCGATATCCTCCCAGGCCAGCGCGACCGCTTCCTGACGCTTCTGAACGGCGTGCTCGATGCCATGCGGCGCGAGCCGATGTTCCACAATGCCATGCTGCACGCCGATCCCGAGAATGAGAACCGCATGATGCTCTATGAGACATGGGAGGATCATGGCGACGTGCTGGAGGTTCAGTTGAAGCGCCGCTATCGCGAGGAATGGCACACGGCCCTGCCGGACCTGCTCGCCAGCCCGCGCGACATTTCAGTCTGGCACCCGCTGCGGGAAGACCGCGCCGCGTAAATCTTCGGCCAGGCCGTTCCATCTCGGGAACATTTCTGCGCCTCACGCGCTTGCCTCCCCGGATCCGCCAACCGCCCGAGGAGCTCGAACCCGTGATCAACGACCTCTGGTACAAGAACGCCGTCGTCTATTGCCTCTCCGTCGAGACCTTCATGGATTCCAATGGCGACGGGATCGGGGATTTCCAGGGCTTGCAACGGCGGCTGGACTATATCTCCGGTCTCGGCGTCAATGCCATCTGGCTGATGCCGTTCCAGACCTCGCCCGGCCGGGACGACGGTTACGACGTCTCCGACTACTACAATGTCGACCCGCGCTACGGCACGCTCGGCGATTTCGTCGAATTCACCCATGGCGCCCGGCAGCGCGGCATTCGGGTGCTAATCGATCTCGTAGTCAACCACACGTCCACCCAGCATCCCTGGTTCCAGGACGCCCGCAGCGACCCGGAATCCTACTATCGCGACTGGTATATCTGGTCAGACAAGAAGCCGGCGAATGCCAATGAGGGCATGGTGTTTCCGGGCGTGCAGAAGACGACTTGGACCTATGACGAAAAGGCCAGGCAATATTACTTTCACCGCTTTTATGAGTTCCAGCCGGATCTCAACACCTCCAACCCGCATGTGCAGGCGGAAATCCTCAAGATCATGGGTTTCTGGATCCAGCTTGGTGTTTCCGGTTTTCGCATGGATGCCGTGCCATTCGTGATCGCCGAAAAGGGTGCCGACGTGAAAAAGCCGAGGGAGCAGTTCGCCATGCTCCGGGTTTTTCGCGAATTCCTGCAATGGCGGCTCGGAGATTCGATCATCCTTGCCGAAGCCAATGTCGTGCCGAAGGAGAACCTCGCTTATTTCGGCGATGACGGCGATCGCATGCAGATGATGTTCAACTTTCACGTCAACCAGGCCCTGTTTTATGCGCTCGCCTCCGGAGACGCCCGGCCGCTGGCAAAAGCGATCGTCAATACCAGCGATCGGCCTGAAACGGGACAGTGGGGCATGTTCCTGCGCAATCACGATGAACTCGATCTTGGTCGCCTGACCGAAAAACAGCGCCAGAAAGTGTTTTCGGAATTCGGGCCGGACAAGAACATGCAGCTCTACGACCGCGGCATCCGACGGCGGCTGGCGCCGATGCTGGAGAACGACCGGAGGCGCCTGGAACTCGCCTACAGCCTGCTGTTTTCGCTGCCCGGCACGCCGGTGCTACGTTATGGCGACGAGATTGGCATGGGTGACGACCTGTCGCTGCCGGAGCGCAACTGCGCCCGCACGCCGATGCAATGGTCGGCCGAGCCGCATGGAGGCTTCACCAAGAACGACAAGCCGGTCCTGCCGGTCATCAGCGGCGGCCTGTTCGGTTTTGAGCACATCAACGTCGCTGAGCAACGGCGCGACCCGAACTCGATGTTGAACTGGACGGAGCGCCTGATCCGGATGCGCAAGGAAGCCCCGGAGATCGGCTGGGGCGCCTGCACCGTCCTCAACACCGGGGATACCGGCGTGCTGGCGCTCCGTTACGATTGGCGCGACAATTCCGTGCTGATAGTCCACAACCTGAATTCGAAACCGGTCGAAGTAACCTTCGTGGTCGGTATCGGAGAGCATGGCGATCTTCTCATCGATATCACAGACGGCGGCAACAGCGAGGCGGATGCCAACGGCCGGCACCGTCTCCTGCTCGATGCCTATGCCTATCGCTGGTTCCGGGTCGGCGGTCTCGATTACCTGCTGCGGCGCAAGGAAGTATAGGCTAACCGCCCGCCCTCACCTCGCGCACGCCGCGGCCAGTCTTTTGCCGCAGCAATGCCCGCAGCGTAACCCCATCCGCATAACCGACGAGTGCGGCGATTTCGTTGGGGCTCTTGTCGCTGGTCTTCAGGAGATGCACCGCGCGCTCGACACGCAGATCCTGGAAATAGGAGAGCGGCGTCTTGCCGAGCACCTGCTGCATGCGCCGGGCCAGCGTTCGCTTGCTGGCGCCGACGGCATCGGCCGCGTTGTCCAGCGAAAACCCCTCCCCGAGGCGGCCGCGTGCCCAGCGCTCGAAACGCTGCACCAGCGGGTCGGCATGGGAAAGATGGTCGGTGATCACGTAAGCCGACTGCGACGGCCGATTGTCGACGATGAGGTAGCGCGCCACAAGGCCGGCAAGCTCCGGGCTCACCTGCCGCACCAGCCAGAGCGCCATGTCCATATGGCCGAGTGCGGCGCCCGCCGTCACCAGCGAGCCGGATTTCACCAGCATCTGGCCATCCTCCAGCTGCACGGAGGGGTAACGCTGGCGGAAGAGCGGCGCGAGCCACCAGCTGGTCGTCGATTTCTCTCCGTCGAGTAGGCCGGATTCGGCCAGAACGAACGTGCCGATACAGGCGGCGGCGATATTCATGCCTGCCGCCTTGGCCTCTCGCAGCACCGCCCCCGCATCGCGGATGTCGGGACGGTCGAGGGCGGGCACCAGCACGTCCGGCATCTTGCAGGCAATCGCCGGCACCACCAGCCAGCCACCGGCCTTCGCATCGAAGCTTCCGGCGATCGGCACGGCAAGCCCATGCGCCGTCTTCACCTGTTTGCGCACGCCGATCACCGACACGTCGAAGGCCGGCACATCGAGCGACAGCATCGCCGCGAGCTCGTTTGCCATGGTGAACACGTCGAGCATGGTCGACAGGCCGGTATCAAAGACGGGATCGAGTGCAAGGAGCTGTAGTTTCATGGCAAGAACACTATCAACAATGTCAATATTGACAATAGGCAAACGGGCCGGCGTGGCGGAATATCAGGCCCGGAAAACGTCGCATGACTGAGCCTGTTGCGACAAAAAGAGACGCATGAGCATGGATGTCACCACGATCGGTTTCACCAAGACGACCGCCGAGGATTTCTTCGGCCGCATCAGGGCGGCCGGCGTCAAGCGGGTCCTGGATGTGCGCCTCCACAACACCTCGCAACTCGCCGGTTTTGCCAAATCCGACGACCTCGCCTTCTTCCTGAAGACGATCTGCGGCGCCGGTTATGTCCATGAACCGCTGCTGGCGCCGACCGAGGAGATCATGACTGCCTTCAAGAAGGAGAAAGGCGACTGGAATGTTTTCCAGAATGATTTCCTTGGCTTGATGGCTGAACGCAAGGTGGAAGATCACTTCAAGGCAGAAGAGTTCGATGGCTCCTGCCTGCTCTGCTCGGAAGACAAGCCGCACCATTGCCATCGCCGGCTCGTCTGTGACTACCTGAATGGCAAATGGGGCGGCAAGCTCAGCATCCGCCATCTCTAGAATACAACCACCTCCAGAATCTCGACTGAACAACCAGACGCCCTAACGCCGCCGGGAGCAGCCTCCCCGCGTGGGAGACCCTTTGCCATGGCCTATGAAACCATCCTTGCGATCGCCCTTTTTTCGCTTGTCGGCTCGGTCTCGCCGGGGCCGAGCAATTTCATGCTGCTTGCTTCGGGCACCAATTTCGGTTTCCGGCGCACCGTGCCGCAGATCCTCGGTATCACCATCGGTTTTTCGTCGGTGCTGCTGGCGGTCGGCTTCGGTCTCGGCGCGCTTCTGACGGCCTATCCGCCGCTTGGATTGATGCTGAAGATCGCCGGCGGCGCCTACCTGCTCTACCTCGCCTGGCGCATTGCCATGTCCCGTTCCGTCTCCAGCGATAGCGCGAGCGCCGCCCGTCCCCTCACCTTCCTCGAATCCGCCGCTTTCCAATGGGTCAACCCGAAAGCCTGGGTCGCCGCGCTCACCGCCATGGCGGCCTATGCCAGCGCCGAAAACCCCTTCGTCTCCGTCGTGTTGATCACGCTCGTCGTCGCCATCGTCAACCTGCCGAGCGTCGCCGTCTGGGCCGGCTTCGGCGTGGCGCTTCGGCAGTTCCTGTCCGATCCGGCCCGGCTTAAATGGTTCAACATCGTCATGGCGCTGCTGCTGGTCGCAACGCTCTGGCCGCTCTTGAAATAGCGGCGACCGGAAAGGCTCTCACTTTCCCGTCAAACGCAGGCTCGGACGATCGTGCAAGAACTGCGGAGAACCTTGATACCGCTTTCCTGCGCATCCGTTCCATAGATCCCGTGCCTGCAGCGGCATGCCGCCGCTGCCTCGCACAGAGGATCAGCAACATGACTCAAATCACTGAAAAAGTGGTTCTTATCACCGGCGCCAGCAGCGGCATCGGCGAAGGCACGGCGCGCACCCTCGCCGCAGCCGGTGCCAAGGTCGTGCTCGGCG
>NZ_JALBGV010000031.1 GCF_023006505.1 Neorhizobium sp. SHOUNA12A | reverse complement strand
TGCTTGTCTTCGATCGTGGGATGCGACTTGGCTTGCAAATTGTCTATCTTTGCTACGACTTGGGCATGTTGGGCCAAGAGCGCCCAGAAGTCATCGGTTTCATCATCCATGCAGTATCTCGAAATGTAGCCAGCGCGCGCGGATGCAGTCGAGAGCGTGATGCAACGAACGCAGGTAGTGACCAGGTTTGTCGATTTCCGTAACCGCCCATTTTGGGTCTGGCCGGTCCAGTAGGTCTAGGCGCGGCCTTTTATGGTCTGACGTCCGGGGCAAGAGCTTAACTCTCTCAGTAGTCCGATCGACTGCTAAGCCATGAATGTCTGCAGCAAACCCCTGGACGTCGTAAGCTCGATATTGGAAGATCAAGCACTAAGCTGCCTATTTCACGGCTGCAGACCAACTTCTAAGACCCGTCAGATTTTGGCGGCGCCTCACCTGCATGAATTACAGCTCACGGTAGAATATCTAAAAATATGACTGTAGATCACGTTAAGTTGAGCTAGGCGCAATCTGTACTTGTGGTGACGGTTGCAGCGATCGGATAGAGCAATCGCGCCATGCGTTCGACGCCCCCCCCATTCGACCAATGGCATAGCATTTTCTGCTCGAAGCCGGAGATTTCGCAATAGACGCCAGATGGTTAGCAAAACCCCCCTCAAAAACTTCAGCTATTACTTCTTATTCAAGAACACTACCAGAGCAAAATCGTTGGTTGCAAGAGAGGCATATATCAATATCTCCGATATATCGAAGAAATCGGCACGAAATTAGATAATTGACGAAGCGATTTGTAGTAGGACTACTTTTCCGTGCGTGTAGTGGAGGGCACTCCGGCTGCGCAATCCAGATAAACAGGCATTTCAATTTTATGCAGGACAGCGATCTCTATCCGACAGCGCCGGACAAAGCGGCGGAAGCTTATCACCGAATCAAGGCTGCTCTTTATCGTCATCGACATCGCCCCGGAGCTTTTTTAAACATCCGCGTATTGGCGGCAAAAATGCGAGTTAGCCCCACGCCTGTTCGTGAAGCTTTAATCCGGCTAGCGGACGAAGATATTATTGGATTTACGAGAGGACGCGGATATGTCGCGAAGGCACTTGACCTGGAGGAGGTGGCCGGCGACTACGAAATGGCGCTGACCATGGCGAGGCTTGCGATCGAAAGAGATCCTTCCGCGCCGTTCCAGAGCGTTTCGGATCTTCGGCCGGATTTCGCGACAGACGTGCGTGGGTTGGATGAGGCGGAGGCGGCCTTGGCTGCGTCCTACGTCGAAAACTTGTACGATCGGATCGCCATCCTTTCTGGAAATGTTCGCCTAATCCGAAATATGCGACAGTTCAGCGACCGCACGACACATATTCGCCAATTCGGTTTGATGTCGGCTCCGCCCTTCTTCTCCCTCGTGAACCAGATGAGTATGTTCGAGGACGCGATGATTGCTGGCAATCGGACAGCGGCAATCGCGATCCTCGAAGACCAAATCCGGAGAAAGATCAGGGGACTTCAGGATCTTATCAAAGAGCTAAATTTGCGAGCGCAGCAAGCTCGGGTACCGCTTGAGGATTTGCTGTGATCCTTCGGTCACGTGACTAACAATCCTTGCCATTTCGAGTCGCGCGAGCAACCGGAGGCCACTGCTCCGATGGGAGGAACGCAGCGTTGGACCAATGCATCCAGCGTATTGTCAATGGAATGCGTTGGTGGTCATTTGATTATTCCGAACTGCTGGGCAGGTGGCACGGTTGAGTGTCGTTCTGGCAATCGAAGAACTGAGAAATGCGCGTCACATGGCGGTGTCGGCCGCACAAATTCCATTCCATATTCGCGAAAAGCTGACCACGATGCCTTGGAGGATGCCGTAGTGGTCATCACGCCGGTAGAAACTCGCCGCCGTTCACGTCCAGGATCGCACCGTTGATGAAGCCCGCCGACGCAGATGTCAGGAATTCGACGGCTGCCGCGACATCGTCAGGTTGGCCGAGCCGGCCCGCAGGGATCCGGGCAAGCGCTGCCCGATTTGCAGGTGAGTCGCTCGGCATGGTCATCTCTGTCAGAATTCGGCCGGGGGCGATCGTATTCACTGTCACGCCGCGACCTGCATATTCGTTGACGAGCGAGCGCGCCAGCCCAGCAAGGCCTGCTTTCGAGGCGACATAACTCGCGCCGGCGATGCGCGGCATGGTGCGGGCAGCGACCGACCCGATGAAGACGATGCGGCCAAAACCCTGTGATGCCATGGCCGGAACGACCGTCTGGCAGCAAACCATGGGTCCTGTCAAATTGACGGACAGGACGTCGTTCCATTCGTCGAGGGCAATCGCATCGAACCGCGCCGGAGCGCCGTTTCGCTTTGGAGAGTATCCTGCGCTGCAGATCAGTACCGACGGGGCGCCCCAGCGGTCTATGACCATTCGAACGAAGCGGGCGATCGCCCCGACGTTCCGTATGTCGACCGTTTCGGCGATGACATTGTCCCCGTCGGAATAGCTCGTGAGCAGGGCTTTTGCCTCGTCCACGCGATAGCTCTGCTGGCTGAAGACGGCCACCCGATGGCCTGACGACAACAGCCTCCGGGCGCAGGCGAGCCCGATGCCTGATGTTCCGCCGGTGACAATGGCAATTGGCGAGACAGAAGTCGGCATCACGCGGCCACCTCAAGTCCGGCAAACAGCGACAGAGCCGGGAAAGCATCTGGGTCTGTCATGATTTCGACCAGCAGGGGGCCATCCGTCTCGAACGCCCTGTCCAGCGCTGCGGACACATCCGCTATCGAGTGTGACCGCACAGCCGGGCAACCGCATGCCTCGGCAATCTTGACGTGGTCAACGTCGTGAAAGTGGATGGCGCTGGTATATTCGCCGAATTTCACGGTTTCGGCGTGCTTCTGAAAGCCAAGTATCCCGTTGTTCAGAAGAAGGATGGTGACCGGCAACCTTGAGCGCACGAGTGTCTCGAGCTCGGCCCAACTGTGGGCGAACCCACCATCGCCGACGACCGCGATAACGTGTTGCCCAGGCCTTGCAGCTTTTGCGCCCAGTGCGAGTGGGAGACCCCAGCCGAGGCCGGCAAGGCCACGCGGCGCGAGGAAGCGCATGCCGGCTCGAAGCGATCGCAATTGCCCGACGATCCACATTGATGAATAGCTCGCGTCTGCGACCACGATTGTCTGCGCGGTCATTCGTTCTTGCAATTCCTTCATCACCGCTTCAGGCCGGAGCGGTCGCCCGTTCTGCTCCATCAGCGAGAGACGATCCCGCGCAAAAGCCGACCAGGCATCTGCGATGGCGGCTTCCAATCCGCGCCTCTTTTTTCTACGGGTCGAGAGATCGACATTCTTCAACGCAATGCAAAGCGACTTCAGTGTTTCGGACGCACTGCCGACCAGTCGAATGGCCTCGTAGTTCCGGCCGATCTCGACCGGATCAATGTCGATGTGAACGATTGTCGCCGTCGGCGGGATCAAGCGCCAGCTGTCGGTACCATTCTGGTTGCTGCGGGTCGCGACCATGACGATGAGGTCCGCCTCATCGAGAAGCTGACGTGTCCGTGCACCCAGCGACAAGGGGCCCATTAGCGTCATCGGCCCCGCAGAAAGCGGATGGAACTCGTCCACCGCGCCCTTCCCCATATTGGTTGTGAAGACGGGCAACGACGCGAGGTCCTGCAGGTGCGCCAGGGCATGCGGTCCATCGGCCGCATGGACACCCCCGCCCGCGATGACCACAGGGGCTTCTGCCCTGGCAATTCGTTGGGCGAGGTCGATGATCTCATCATCCGACGGTCGAACGTTGTCCAGCGGCCAAAATCCGAGATTTGCGCTTCGTCGAACCAGTGGCACTGCCGCCGCCTGCCGCAACAGGTCGGCCGGGAGGAGCAACGCCGCGGGCCCTGGACGACCTGACGCTGCCGCCGTGAAGGCCATGTCGATATAGTCGTCGATGCGGTCCGCGGTCACGACACGCCGGACGAATTTCGAGCACGACTGGAAAAGAGCGATATGGTCGAGCTCCTGGAAAGCGTTGCGGTCTGCCTGGTCCCGCTCCACTTCCTGAACAAGGGCCACGATTGGAATGCTAGCCTTTAGCGCTTCGGCAAGCGGCGGTACCAGCAAGGTCGCGGCCGGTCCGTTCTGCGCGGCGACGACGGCCACACGTCCGGACATACGGGCGTAACCGTCGGCCATGGCACCGCCCATGTTTTCCTGGCGGTAGGAAATCTGGCGGATGCCAAGCGCTTCCGCGGCAAGGATCACCGCCGAAGGCAGGCTCTGGCCGAAAATGACATCGACGCCGTGGCGGCGAAGCGCCAGTGCCACACGCTGTGCAACAGTCTCAAACTCAGTCGTCATGGTGAAAATCCTGGGTGTCGAGAAACTTTTCGAACGTGTCCGCGACGAGATCGACGTCGCTTGTGGTCATCGCAGTGGAGAGGGACGAGGCGGCACCTTTCGGCATCAGCACGCCATGGTCCTTCATGAAATAGTCGAGCCTGGTCATTGCCCGGCTTTCCCCCGGCTTGAGGAACGCCTCTCGGTACTCGGACGGGGCCACCGTTTTCGGGTGGATGCGGAAAAGCGAGGCGGAGCCGGACACGCTGAACGGCGCCCCGGCGTGCTTGATCGAAGCTTGCAGCCTCGCCCGCAGACCCTCGCCAAGCGTTTCAAGACGATCGAAATTATCTCTGGTCATCGCCCGCATCGCCTCAAGGCCAGCGACCATGGAGACCGGGTTTGCGGAAAAGGTGCCTCCCTGCGACAGGAGTGCGGTCCCGAACACCGCCATAGAGCCTCGCTTTCCGCCGATCGCACCGATCGGAAATCCGCCGCCGATGATCTTGCCCATGGCGACAAGATCAGGATCAAGACCGAAGCGGGCGGATGCGCCTTCATAACCCTGTCTAAGGTTCAGGACCTCGTCGGCAACGATCAGTATCCCGTTTTCCCTCGCCACCCGCGTGACGGCCTCCAGAAAGGCCGGGTCCGGCGCCATGAGCCCGGCTCGGCTCGGCATGGGATCGATGAGGATGCACGCAAGTCTCGACGCATTCGCCTTGATCCGGGTAACGGCGGCCTCGATGTCGTTGCACCGCAGAATGACAACGTCGTCCAAGACCGCGCTCGGCTGGCCATGATAGGCAGGGACCGGGCAAGGATTGTCCCGAGGTCCCCAGGTGATCGGGCTTCCCATCTGGCCGACTTCCGCCCAGTCATAGGCGCCGTGATAGGCGCCTTCGATCTTGGCAACACCTGGCCGGCTCGTCAGGGCGCGAGCCGCCTTGATCGCAAACATCACGGCCTCGGTGCCGGTATTGACGAAGCGGACCTGCTCCACCGCTGGCACGCGATCGCACAAAAGCTCCGCCAATGCGATCTCATGGACTGTTGGGTTCGAATAGCAGGTCCCATCCCGCAAGATCCTGGTCACGGCATCGACGACAGGTTCGAACCCATGCCCGTGGATCAGCGTCGTGAAATTATTGTTGAGATCGAGGAATTGCAGGCCGTCGACGTCATGCAGATGGGCGCCCTGGCCCCAGCCGATGTAGTAAAGGCCGGGATCCCGATCCACCGTGTTGCGTGTGATGCCTCCCGGGAAGACCCGTGTGGCCCTTTGTGCGAGTTGCGCAGAAATTTCTCCGGGCGAGCCGCCCGGCCTTGGTATTGCCAGTTGCATGTTGACCTCCGGGCGGCAGGCTTGCCGCTTTGATGCAACAAAAGAAACAGGATTCTATTTTTGTTGCAACAAAATTCGGAGGCAAAGTTCTATTTTTTTGGAGCGCGCTCGCTCAATGCCTGGCGCAGGCGGCGGTATCCGTCGCGAATATCGGTCTCGATCGCGGCCTTGACCTCCTGGGGATCCCCATGACGGAGCCCCTCCAGCGCAGCGCGATGGTTCTGAATTCCGTATTTCGAGATCGCGAATTCCGGATAGAGATCGTTGAATGCCGCGCCGACGCGAAGCCAGAGCGTCTCGATCGTTGCAAGCAGCATCGGCATGTTGGCGCGACCGTAGATATGGAAGTGAAACTCCTTGTTGCTCCAGAGCGCATCCGCGTACCGACCTTCCGCCAGCGCGGCATCGATCTCGCCTTGAAAGGCCTCCAATCGAGCGATATCAGCTGATCCGGCGCCAATCGCACCCTTTTCCGCGGCCAATCCCTCCAAGCGCAGGCGCATTTGGGTCACCTCATATAGCTCCGCGAGCGACAGCGTCGGGACGACGACCGTCTTCGGACCGGAAAAGACGAGCGCGCGCTCAGCAACCAGGCGGTTGAGCGCATCGCGTGCCGGCGTGGTGCCGTAGCCGAGTTCCTCGGCGACCGCCCGGACGGTGATCTTATGGCCCGGCGGATAGGCCCCGCGCACTAGCTTTTCCTTCAGATCCTCGTAAGCGCGATCACCAAGGCCCATCACCTTGTTCGAGCCGCCGACCAGTCCATCAGCCTCTTCCATTGAAGGTTCTGCCAAAGTTTTTTTCTCCACCACGATAATTTTGTTGCAACAAAAAAATCCCAAATGTATAGACGTTACATCTGACAGACGAACAAGCACGTCGAACGTGCGCAGGGGAATAAAACCAACCCGCCGACGGTACGTCCGGCTGCGGGAGCGTGGACACATCGCGTCTTCTTGCGATTATCGGCCGTTTTGTTTCCGGAACATATGGCTCTGCCATTGCTGAGAGCTCGCTCAATCTTGTGGAGGAAAACCGACATTGAACGGAGAACCTATCGATATACTGGGGATCGAAAAGCAGTTCGGCGACAAATCTGTCGTTTCGGATGTTTCTCTCTCCGTGAAGGCGGGCGAATTCCTGTCGCTGCTGGGGCCATCCGGATCTGGCAAGACGACCTTGCTGATGATGATCGCGGGGTTTGAGTTCCCGAATTCAGGGCAGATTCGTGTTGGGTCTCGAGACATTACGTATTTGGCTCCCAACCGGCGCGCCGTTGGCATGGTGTTCCAGAAATATGCCCTTT
The DNA here is from genome assembly GCF_023006505.1 of Neorhizobium sp. SHOUNA12A. Classification (GTDB taxonomy): domain Bacteria; phylum Pseudomonadota; class Alphaproteobacteria; order Rhizobiales; family Rhizobiaceae; genus Neorhizobium. The sequence continues at coordinate 56,090 of NZ_JALBGV010000031.1, read as the reverse complement.
TCCCTCACATGACTGTAGAGCAGAACATCGCTTTTCCACTGAGAATGCGAAGCCTTGCAACCAAAGAGATCAATCGTCGGGTATCCGACATGATGGGTCTTGTCCAGTTGACCGGCTTTGAAGGCCGCTATCCGCAGCAACTGTCGGGTGGGCAGCAGCAACGGGTCGCCGTCGCGCGCGCATTGATCGCCGAGCCCCCGGTCCTGCTGATGGACGAACCACTCAGTGCGCTTGACAAGAAACTTCGCGAGACCATGCAGACCGAGATCAAGCGGATTCAAAACCGGGTCGGAGTCACGGTGGTCTACGTCACCCATGACCAGGAAGAAGCCTTGACCATGTCCGACCGTATTGCGGTGATGTCGGAGGGCCGACTGGTACAGGTCGGATCGCCGCTTGACCTCTATCAAAGACCGGCCACATCCTTTGTCGCCGAATTCGTCGGCAAGATGAACTTCCTGAAGGGGGAATTTGTCGGAAGCGACCATGGCACTTTCCGAGTGCGAATATCGGGGCATGCTACTCTCTCGTTCGATCTGGTCTTGAATGGAGAGGCCGAACAATACCGGCCGGGCTGCAGGGTCCGCGTCGCGATCAGACCCGAAGATATCATCATCAGGCAGCGTTTCGAACCTGGTCACCAGAGCGGCATTGTGCTGCGAGGGACGGTCGAGGCGGTTATCTTCCTTGGCCAGGCGCATGTGATCCTCGTCCAGATTGAGGGGCAGGGGGAGGCGCCGGTTCAGGTCCTGGTTCCTTCGCTCATCGGACAGGCGACATTTGCGCGGGGAGAGATGGTCGATCTCATGATCGCTCCCTCTGCTGTAAGGCTGTTTCCGGAGCTTGCGGGGTCTGTTCAATGACCGTTACCGCGACCATCGGGGTCCCGTCTACGGAAGCGATCAGGCGCCGGCCCCTGACCGGCTCCGCACGCAGCTATTCAAAAACACTCTCCCTGATACTCATCGCTCCGCTCGTGCTGTTGATGGGTTTCGGCTTCCTCTATCCCGTTGGCAAGCTGCTGCTCGGGAGTTTCTTCGCACCCGAATTCGGACTTGAGCAGTTCCAGCGGCTCATGCGCTCACCGCTTTATCTGACGGTTTTGCTGCGGACGTTCGAGATCGCATTTGCGGTGACGATTGCGAGCCTCGTTATCGGCTATCCGATCGCGTTTGCGATGGCGAAACTGCCACGCAGGTGGGCGGCCCTGACTACGGTATGCGTGCTCATCCCGCTCTGGACCTCGACATTGGTGAGGTCCTACGCGTGGATTGTGCTGTTGCAGCGCAAGGGTGTTGTGAACGCGCTCCTTCTGGACCTGGGCTGGATCACCGAGCCTTTGCGCCTGATCTACACGGAAGGGGCGGTTGTCATGGCGATGACCCATGTGCTCCTACCATATACGATACTGCCGATCTTCGCGGCGGTGCGCGCCGTCCCGAACGAACTTGGCCAGGCCGCGAGCAACCTGGGGGCAGGGACACTCAGTGTCTTCTGGCGGATCATGCTGCCGCTGAGCCTGCCCGGTGTTTTTGCGGGCTGCCTGATGACCTTCATTTTGGCACTCGGTTTCTATGTGACGCCGGCTCTGGTCGGTGGGCCCCGCACGATGCTGATGGCGACGCTCATCGGACAGCAAACCACCGAGACACTCGACTGGGCTTTTGCGGGCGCACTCTCGACGGTGCTTCTTGCAGCAACGCTCACCTTCGTCGTCGCCTTTCGCAAAACTCTGTCTCTCAATCGAGGATTCGCCGGTGTCTCCTGACATGGACTATGCACTCGCCGAGCGCGAAGCGGCTGAGATTGAAGGTCGCCGCCCGAAACCTGCCCGTCATCAGGCAATGGGTCTGCGTTACATCTCCGGGGTGGCGATGACGGTTGGCTTGGCGGCGCTGCTGTTCTTTCTGATTCTTCCGACCGTGCTGGTGATCCCCATGTCGCTTGGATCGGCGGACTACCTTGAGTTTCCACCGAAAGGCATCACCTTCAAATGGTACGTGCGATATCTGACCGATCCCGACTGGATCGCCGCGACGCTATTCAGTCTCAAGATCGCGTTGGCGACCACAGCCACGGCGACGATCATCGGCACGCTTGCGGCGATTGCCCTTGTCCGTGGCGACTTGCCGGGAAAGGCCGTTCTTCAGGCGATGACGATCAGCCCGATGATCGTTCCGCATATCGTCATTGCAGTGTCGGTGTTCGTGGCCTTCGCGCCGCTGAAACTGTCAGGCAACTTCGTCGGCTTTCTGATCGCCCACACGATGCTCGCCGTCCCCTATGTCGTTCTGACGGTCACAGCCTCACTTCAACGCTTCGACACGACGCTGGAACTCGCCGCGTTGAACTGTGGCGCCGGCCGGTCGAGGGCATTCTTCAGCGTCGTGCTACCCGGCATCGCGCCAGGCGTCTCAAGCGGTGCAGTGTTTGCCTTCCTCGCATCGTTCGACGAGGCGACTGTCGCTTTTTTCCTCTCCGGGATCGACGGCAAGACCATCACCCGCAAGATGTTCGAGGACATCGACTTCAATCTGACGCCGGTCGTGGCGGCGGTCTCGACGATCATGGTGCTCGTCTCGCTGCTGGTCATGGGCGGCCTCACGCTATTCCAAAAACACCAGAAGGCCACGAGCTGGAATTGATGGGAGGACAGCAGACAATGCGTAGATTTTTGAAGAATTGCACGAATGCAGGCCTGATCACTGCAGCCGTTTTCGCTGTTTCGGGATCGGGTTCGGTGTCTGCCCAGGAAAAGCTCGTCATCGCGACGACCGGCGGGACCCTGGAACAGGAAATGCGGACCCATTTCTTCGACCCCTTCACCAAGGAGACCGGGATCCAGGTGATCACCGTATCCGGCACGGGCGCCGAGAATGTCGCCCGCATCAAGGCGATGGCACAAACGGGCAATGTCGAATGGGACCTCTATCAGGCCGGCGAGATCCAGGCGGCCTCGGAGCTCCACAAATCGATGAACGAGGATATGACCGAGTTCTGCCGCGCCTATCAGGGCGACACGGATCTGCTCCCGGGCGCCTGCGCGTCCTCCGGCGTGCTCTCCGCCTACGGCACGACACTTCTGGCCTACAATACCCGGTCGTTTCCAGCACCCGGCCTGAAGACCTGGGGAGATTTCTTCAACGTAGAGAAGTTCCCCGGGCCACGTTCGATGCCGAATTTCAATGACCCATGGCGGGTCATGGCGGCAGCACTGCTTGCGGACGGCGTAAAGCCAGACGCGCTGTTCCCGCTCGACGTCGATCGCGCGCTTGGCAAGCTCGATACGATCCGGCCGCATATCAGTCTGTGGTGGAAGACGGGCGATCAGAGTACGCAAGGGTTTCGCAACGGAGAGTATGTCGCGGGCGAGATCTGGCAGACGCGCGCGTCCGCCTTGAAGAAGGAAGGCCAGCCGCTCGCCTGGAGCCAGGATCAGGCCTTTCTTGTCGGGGACCGCTGGGCATTGATCAAGAAAGCGCCTCATCGCGCCAACGCGATCAAGTTCCTCGAATATTTCCTCGCGCATCCGCAGGCGCAGGCCAGGGTCTGTGAGGCACTCACCTGCACGCCGGCCCGATACTCGGCCGCGAAGGCGATGAACGCAGAAGCGCAGGCGGCCGCGCCGACCTCACCAGACGTGTTCGAGAAGCTCATCCGGCCGGACGCAGCCTGGATAAACGCGAACAACCAGATGCTGCTTGAACGCTGGAACGAGTGGAATCAGCGCTAACGCCTCAACCGAACAGAAAGCTCTAAAATTATGAACGTGACCAACCAGAGGCCACGGATTGCCGTCGGCCGCCTATATCACGAGTCCAATCGCCTCAATCCGCAACCGGCCACCGCCGACCAATTCGAGATACAACGGGGCGAAGCAGTGTTTGAATGTGCCGGCTCGACATTGGGAGGCATCATCCGGTATCTCAGGCAAGCGAACGTCGAGATCCTGCCGCTGATCTCGGTCTCAGGCCCACCAAGCGGTCTCGTCGACCACGAATTCTACCAAGCGATCCGCACCGAACTGGTCGAGCGGATCCAGGCATCGCGCCCTGATGCAATCATCCTTGATCTGCACGGCGCGGCGGCTTCGACCGAGATCGCCGACCTCGAAGGAGATCTGCTGGCCTATCTCAGGCGACATTTCGGCCCCCTCGTTCCAATCGGAATCGGTCTCGACTTGCACGCGCACCTGACCGACGCCATGCTGGAAAACACCAACATCTGCATTGCGTGCAAGGAAAATCCGCATTCGGACGTCGTCGAATGCGGCATGCGAGCCGCGGAACTGACCCTGCAGGTTTTGAAAGGCGACTTGCGACCGGTCGTGATCAGTGCCCGGGTGCCGATGATCCTGCCAGGCGCCGGCGAAACCGCGAGTGGGCCGCTTGGCGAGATTCACGACAAGGCCCTAGAGCTTGCAGCCAGAACAAGTGGCATAGTGGATATCTCCATCTACAACGTCTTTCGCTACGCGGACGACTACAACATCGGGCAGGTGGTGACGATCATGACCGACGGAGCCCTTCCGCTGGCTTCGCAGGCGGCCAAGGACCTCGCATGGACGTTCTGGGACAACCGGGAACGTTTCGTCGATGATCTCTTCGAGATACGTGATGCCTTCGAGATCGTGCGATCGCAACCAGCCAACCGCCCATATGTCATGGCTGACATGGGCGATCGGATTCTAGCCGGTGCGCCCGGTGACAGTACGGTTTTGCTGGCGGAAGTGCTGGACCATTTCGCGGAGCTTAGAGGTGCCTTGACCATTACCGATGCGGCCAGCGTAAAACACGCACAGGATGCTGGATTGGGCGCCACGGTCACGCTCGACGTCGGCGGACAGATTTCGCCCGGATTATCGTCGCGCAGGATCACCGGGAAAGTGATTCACCTGAGCGACGGCGCATATACGCTCGCCGGGCCGTTCCATGGCGGGGAGGCAAGCTCCCTCGGTGCGGCGGCTGTCGTTCTGGTCGAAGGGCGAGTGTTTGTGCTTCTCACCAGCAAACCTGCCTTTAGTCACGACCCTGCCGTGTTCAGGAGCCAGGGAATTGATCTGAAGTCCATCGATTTCGTTGTGGTGAAGTCGGGTTATCACTTCACGATGAATTTCAAAGGGATTGCGACGCCGCTCCTCGTATCGACGCCCGGGGTCGGCTACTACCGGAAGGGGATCTTCCGTTACGACAAATCACGCTTTTGGCCGGAGCATGACATCGACCTCAAAGCCATCGAGACAAAAGCGTTTGGGGGCAGAACTATTTCGGCATGATCAGTAGGTTTGGGGGGTGGCGCTTGGGTATGCCATCCCCTGAAAAAGTCAGCCGTCCTTCTCTCCGCCACCCGCCGTTAACAGCCAAGCCACCGCCGCCCCAAGCAGCATGACACCGACGATGGCTCCAGTTGCCGCGGAAGGGTTCCTTTGGGCAGCCCTGCCAAGACCGTAACTTTCCTTTTGGAATTGCCGTGCGAACTGGCGAGCCTTAGGAGCGATGTATGTCGTCGCACTTTCCGCTGCGTCGCCAGCTTGCCCAGCGAGCGTAGTACGGAGATCGGCAAGTTGTTTGCCAATACGGTCGACCTCGGAAATGTAGTCGCGCTTCATAACTATCTCCGATCATCCCGGTCACGATCATATCCTCGCTCGCTCCCACGATCGCGGCTGAAGCCGCGTCCCGATTCGCCATCGGTCGAAGCCGACGTTTGGATCCGGTCGAGGATCTGTATCAATGCGTCGGCGCAATCTTTTGTAGAATCTGAATTGGCGCATCGCAGATCGACCCGCGTCCGACCGTTCTCGACTTGGATGCGGGCTCCACGTTCTGACGGCGGTGGGCGGTGGCCCCTATCGGGTCCCGGTCCACGTGGTCCCGAAGGTGGTGGCGGATTGCCTGCTGTTACTTCCGGAGGTGCCTTCGGCAGCGGCGAAGTGTCGGCCGGCGGAGACTGAGCGAAAGCGGCAGTAGCGGATAGTCCGACGAGCAGCGTCGTCAGTCGGATATAATTTCGCATGGGATTGCCTCTGATTTCCAGCGCAGAGAGAACGTCGGACGGATGCGATCGTTCCGCCCTCAGATATTGAGGTGAATCATAGTCGATCGCCGGGACGGGCCCATTTGTCACTCAACGATCCGCACCGCCACGAAGGTCTTGGGGTCGATGATCAGGCGTTTGTCATTGACGATCGTGAAGGCGAAGTTGGGCGCGTCCGGAATAGGTGACAGCACGAGGTTGTTTGGTATCGGCTGGCCAACCGCAATCTTCTCGCTGACCTGTACAGGATTGGCAGGCATGGGTTGCCTGCTGACAAATTCCACCGCCTTGTCGGATGGAGCCGCTGACCATTCCTCATTTTTCCGATGCGGCCATCCGTGCATCAAGAATCGGTGCGCCTCGAGCGGCCCGCCTGCGGCCCGAACCGGTTTCTCCCACTTCAGCGTCAAGATATTAGATCCTCCTTAAGAGGAAATAGCGCAGCCCGAGGGGAAGGCAAATGGTCGGCTACGGCTGGACGACGTTTTGGCGCGTCCGAAGCGCTCATCCAGGAACCAATATCTAGTCGCTACGGCTGCAATTTTCGGGCAACATCTGTGCGTCGCTCGAGTAAATATTACCTCAGTCCGAAGAAGCCGAGAATAAAGAGGACAATAACGACGGCTCCGACGAGCCATACGATGCTATTCATGGTGGCACCTACTGGTGGGTCTGATTTCAGATCCGGTTGGATCGCCGACGGAATGCCGTTGCCCGCTACTATGTTCCGAAATACGTGGATCTAGATCCAAATCGTTAGCCGGGATTTTCGAGACATAGCCGCACCTTGCGGTCGGACTATCTTCAACAAAATTTCCAGGTACACGAAACTTCCGTGAACTGCACTTGTTAAAGGATGGAACGCGGATGTTGATTTCAGCGCGTCTCCCAATGCCTGTTCCCCGTCACCATCCGCGTTCACCAGTGATCCACTACTCTACGAGGTCTCCCTCACTGGTCTCCGAGAGCGCCGACCCAGGAATGGGTCGAGCCCGGTCCGATTTTGATAGCTGCAAGGCGATCTCGTTAACCGTTAATTAAGCATCTTCTTGCAGACTGCGGACGGTGTGCGATGCTCCCCTGCCATGGGGAAACAGATCATGGACATGCGAACACAGACACCCGATGAACCATACGAACCTCTGCCTGCGCACCGCTTCAGGGTCGAAGCCGCGATGCTGGAGATGATCGAGCGCCTTCAGCAGGAAGGGCTCGGCCGGCAAGAAATCGCACTTATCCTCGCCGACGCAGCGGATGAGTACGTCATCATCTTGGCGAACATGACGGCTGAGACAGCGTCCGGTCAACACTCGTGCCAGCAACACCAGTAGGGTAGGGAGACAGAAAAGCTCCGAGAGGGCCAGCTGCGCGACCCGGGTGCGCGTCCGCTCATTGGGACTGCCGTCCAGGCCGCTTCAGAACGGTGCATTCAAATCGGTCGCAAGGGCCCATAAGCTTGCGACAATAATCGCGGAACGTCGGGAGCAAGGTTCAACAGCTCACCGGGAATGTTACGGCAGGCTTCAGATATAATTTCCAGCGCCCGTTGGGTGCCGAGGCGCAGCAGCCAATCGCGCTCGAACTCCGCCAGGGACTTTTCCGGTCGTGTGAATTTGAATGCCTTCGACGGCTTCCAGAATTTCAGCCAGAACCGGCCCGACCTTGCGCTTGACCATCAGAAGACACGAATGGCTGATTGCTCGATGTCGGTCCGCAGCATCGGATGCAGGCTACTGCGTGTTGTCACGTCGACCTCCACGGCAAGCTCTTCCTCCAGGAACTGCTTAATCCCGACCAAATCGAGGAGCGAGAACCGTGTGGCAGGGTCATAGTCGATGAACAGATCGAGATCGCTTGGCGCATGGGCTTCGTCGCGGGCGGTCGATCCGAAAAGATACATGGCCGTTGCGCCCATGCCTTTCACGGCATCGGCACGCTGCTGGAGCTTCTGAATGGCGTCGCTTCTGTTCATATCGCTAGCTTATATCATTCCGCTCAAGGCTTTCACCGTCCTCATCTGACGGCCTATCGGCACTACGTTCTAGATTCTGGCCGTCGAAGCTCCGCACACAGGAGTTTCAAGAACGGGGTTGGTAGCTTACAGCGATCGGAACATCCCGTAAAATCTGGTGGCGTTTTCAGATCCGAACTCCTGAGCCTCACAGTGCAAATTTGCCGGGTCGTTGCATCTCATAGAAGCGAAAGACAATCCCATGATGTTCGGTCATGCCGGCGAACGAAAATCCCAGCCGTAGCATGGCCTTCTGAGACCGGATGTTCGTCGGCCTGACGACGCAAACCAGCCGGCGCAGAGGAAGGCGTCGAAAGCCGAACTCGATCGCGGCTTCAAGACTTTCTCCGGCGATCCCCTTACCGGAGGAAAACCCGAACAGGCAGACACCAACCTCGACATCATGTTCGTCATATCGGCGCAGTCCGGCCCGACCGACGAAGGTCAGGTCACCGTTCGGTTCACGGAGATAGAGCATCCAGAAGCCATAGCCATAGCGGTCCCACTCATTGAGATAGAGATCGAGACGAGCGTCAGATTCGGCCCGCGTCAGCGGTTTGCCCTGCATGATAAGTTCGATGACAAGCGGATCGGTATGAAGGCGGTGTAGCGCGTCGCCGTCACGGGTGGTCACAGGCCGCATGAACAGCCGTTCGGTCTCAAGGTTCATCGGCCGCGACCTCTTTTCTCGCATGGGCTTTCCCGACCACCGCGCGCAGGGCGTCTTCGAAGATTGCCGCCAGCATGCCGACGTCCATCGGCGTCATCGGAGTCGAAATCGCCCCAAGGCCGACTTGCGAAATCAGAACGCCGCGATCGCGCATGTGCCTGATAATGTCGCCAAGCGTAGCGGAATCCTGCGAGGCGAGATGGGCGTCGGCATAACTTGAGATTTTGCCGGCGCCGATGAAGATGCGAAACAGCGATCCGGCGCCGGTGACCGCGCCGGTCACGCCCGCGCTTCGAAACGCATCGGCAAGCACGCGTCGCGCATCGTCACCGAGTTGATTGATGCGCAGAAACTCGTCTTCCGTCATCGCGCCCATCGCAGCCAGGCCCGCAACCATGGTCATTGGATTGGCTGTGAAAGTGCCTGAATGTGCAACATGCGGTCGTTTGCCCAACGGCGCAAAGACCTTCATCACATCACTGCCGCCCGCGACCGCACCTATCGGAAGACCACCGCCGATGATTTTGCCGAAGGCGGTAATGTCTGGCTTGGTCGAGCTTTCGCCGAAGGCGCCGGTGTACCCGAGCCTGAAGCTCAACACCTCGTCGGAGATCAGAAGAGCGGATCGGGCTGACGTCCATCGTCTCAGATAGTCGAGATATTCCGGAGTGATCTGAACGAGGCCGGCACGGGAGGGCAGGGGATCGATCAGTACGGCAGCGAGATCGCATCCGACAGCGGAGAGGATGCGATCGCTATTTTCGATGTCGTTGAAGGGGATCACGACTGTCTGCTGCGCGACCGAAGCGGTTAATCCGTCGTGCTCAAGGCTGCAGCCCCCACAGCCATCTGTCCAGCGGATTGGCGGGGCTGAGACGTTGATTTCGATCGAATCGTAGTTCCCGTGATATGCCCCATCGCATTTTGCCACCAGCGTCCGGCCGGTCAAAGCCCTTGCAGCCTTGATTGCCATCATCACCGCTTCGGAACCGGTGTTGGTGAAGCGCACTTGCTCGAAATGCGCTACCCGGTCGCAGAGAAGCTCCGCGAGTTCAATCTCGGGAAATGTTGGTTTCGCAAAGCTCAAGCCCTTCATCAACTGCGCCAGCAATGCGCTTGTCACGTCGGCATGACCATAACCATGGATCAGCGCGGTGAAGTTGTTCTGGAAGTCGAGAAAGCGGTTGCCATCGACGTCCGTGACATAGGCTCCGTCACCTGATGCAAGATAGATAGGATACGGCGTGGCAAATGCGGAGCTTCTTGTATTCCCCATGGGCATGACGCGCTGCGCCCGCCGGTTTGCTGCTTCAGAGACGTCGGTGATCAGCATGAACGCGGTCCCGATCCGTCGGCCGCACGTCCGTCGATGATCGACCTCAACTCGCGGCCTAACCAATCGACTTCTTCGACCAGATGGCTGGCGGTCGGGCAAACGCGCAAACCCGCTCGACCCTCGGCCACCGTCGGAAAAAAGATTGCGGACGTATAGAGGCCGCGGCCGAGCAACCGGCGCGCCGCTGAAATAGCTGCACGCTCGTCTCCGAGCATGATGGTGCGGATCGGAAAGGGCAGGGAGGTCTGCTCGGTTTCGATCATGGCATCGAACTGTTTGATCCGCTCTCCCAGCGCGATCTGGCGATCGAGGAGCTCCTGGGTGCGGTGAAGATTGGCCGATGCTATCGCGCCGCCGATGCCGGCAAGATTGATAGAAACCGAAAAGGCGAATGCCAGCGCGAACCGCCGAAAAAGGTCTTCCTGGCGTTGCGACCCGAGCATGAGCAACGCGCCTGAGGCGCCAAAACCCTTACCAAGCGACGCGGCAATGATGGTGCGATCGCCAAATTCCTCGGCGATGGACGATCGGGCATAGCCTTCCCCTCGGAAACCGAAAAGCGATATGCCGTGGGCGTCATCGATGTAGAGGAATAATCCGTATTGCCGTTGCAGCCTGAGCAGTTCATCGATCGGGGCTGCACCGCCCATGGAATAGAGACCATCGCAGACAAAGGCCACGAGCGGGTTTGCCCGACAGATCTGCTCGAGCATATCGACATCATTGTGATCGATGGTGAGCACCGTGGTCTCGGCAGCGACGAGCGGCTTGTGGACCGCCAGAGTCGCGTGGACCAGCCGGTCGAAGACGACAAGCGGTTTCTCACCCCCGGTCAGGTAACCGGAAGCCAGGATCGGCATGGCACTTAGATTGGCGGCAAGCACGGTCGAGAACGTGATGACATGCGCCTGAAACAGATCGGAAAGGTTCTCCTCAAGGTCCGAGAGCAGCCCGAAATTGAGGCGCGTGCGTGCGCAGGACCAGTGCAGGGAGCCATAATCTGCGATCGCCTCGATGGCGCCTGCGATGATGGCGGGGTGATTGTCGAGACCGAGGTAGGAACAGCGGACGAAGTCGACGACTTCTCGGGTGCCGTTCTGCCGGTCACTAACATGAACGAGGCGTCGTTCAACCGATTTTGCGCTCAGTCCCATCACACCTGCATCAAACGCAAGAGCGAAGATCGGGTCTGCGCGTTCGATCATACGTTGGGTATTCCGGATCGATCGCGGCTTGGCTGCAGAGGTCCGACTGTCTTTCGTCATGGCGCCCTCCCAATACCAGGGCAGGATGGGCGCGACACGGAGATATTGCAAACAATATCAACGATGTAGAGGCGATATATCGACAGGATTGAGAGCTCGTTTGTGAGCTGGTCGGCGTAGACTCAGTGCGAATTCGGACCTGCAGGAGCGAACAATGAGCATGACCCTCACCAGCCCGGCTTTCGCCGAAGGCGAACGCTTGCCGGACAAGTATACCCGCCTCGGGGGAAACCTGATGCCGCCCTTGAAATGGGGCGGTGCGCCCGAGGAAGCCAAAAGCTTCGCGCTGATCGTCGAGGACCCGGACGCACCGAACGGGATCTTCCGCCATTGCGGTGTCTTCAATATTCCCAAGGACTGGAAACAGCTGGGCCAGAGCGAGGATACGGCGCCCGGCGGTGGCCCGCGTTTCTCGGAGAACGACTTCGGCAATACCCGTTACGACGGTCCACAGCCGCCGAAAGGCCACGGCCTGCACCATTATCAGTTCCGTCTCGCCGCACTCGATGTCCCAAACCTCAAGGTGCCGGATACCGCTGGGGTGGAGGCGATGTGGAACGAGGCGCGCCACCACACCCTCTCGGAGACCACGCTCACCGGAACATTCGACGTCCACTAAAACGCAGGAGGAAAGATCATGAAAGTGTCAGAGATCATGTCGCGAGATGTAGAAATCGCCAGTCCCCACCAGACCGTCGCCGAAATCGCCAGGTGCATGGCCGACAGGCAGATCGGCTTTTTGCCCGTCGGTGACAACGACAAGCTCGTCGGAACGGTCACGGACCGGGATCTGGTCATCCGGGGGCTTGCCGACGGGCTTGGAGGCGATGCCAAGATCCGGGAAGTGATGACGCGGGACGTAAAGTACTGTTTCGAAGACGATGATGTCGACGACGTGGCGCGCAACATGGGCAAGGTTCAGGTCCGCCGTCTTCCCGTCGTCAACCGCGACAAACGCCTGACGGGGGTCATCTCGCTCGGTGATGCCGCCCTGGCGGACACCGCCGCCGCGGGAGCTGGATTGAAGAAGGTCTCCCGTCCGGGAGGTGCTCACGCGCACTGACGAAAAAACGCAGCATCCGGTGTCGTGCATCGGAATTAAACCTGTAGCCGCAGGTTCGGGGCGCTCAATCAGGAGGCCCCTCTCATGAAAGCTCTCACCTGGCACGGCAAGCACGACATCCGTTGCGAACGTGTTCCGGATCCAGAAATTCAGGATGGCAGGGATGCCATCATCAAGGTCACCGCCTGCGCCATCTGCGGCTCCGACCTGCACCTCTTCGACGGCGTAATGCCGGAAATGCACAGCGGCGACATCATGGGACACGAGACGATGGGTGAAGTCGTCGAGGTCGGCCGGGACAACGCCAAGCTGAAAGTCGGGGATCGGGTCGTGGTTCCCTTCACGATCTCCTGTGGCGAATGCTTCTTCTGTCAGCGCGGCTTTTATTCCGGCTGTGAACGCTCCAATCCCGACCGCAGCAAGGTGACCAAGCTGTGGGGCAATTCCCCGGCCGGGCTGTTCGGTTACTCGCATCTACTTGGCGGCTATAGCGGCGGTCAAGCAGAGTACCTACGTGTTCCCTATGCCGGTGTCGGACCGATCAAGGTCCCGGAAGGGCTAAGCGACGAACAGGTCCTGTTTCTCTCCGACATCTTCCCGACTGGTTACATGGCCGCGGACTTCTGCAATATCCAGCCGGGCGACACCATCGCCATCTGGGGCTGCGGCCCGGTAGGCCAGATGGCAATCCGCTCCGCCTTCCTGCTCGGCGCCGAGAGGGTTATCGCCGTCGACACCGTGCCGGAGCGGCTGGCGCTCGCAGCCTCCGCCGGCGCGCTCACTCTCGATTTCCTCGACGAAGACATCTACGACCGGATCATGGAATTGACCCGTGGTCGCGGCGCGGATGCCTGCATCGATGCGGTCGGCACCGAAGCGGATGCCTCGGCGAGCTGGGACTCACGCATCGACCGGATCAAGGTTGCGACCTTCATGGGCACCGACCGGCCGCACGTCCTGCGCCAGGCGATCCATTGCTGCCGCAATTTCGGAACCGTGTCGATCGTCGGCGTCTATGGCGTCTTCCTCGACAAGATCCCCATGGGGTCGGCGATCAACCGTGGCCTCACCTTCAAAATGGCCCAGACGCCGGTGCAGCGCTACCTGCCGATCCTCATGGAGCGCATCCAGAAGGGAGAGATCGATCCGTCCTTCGTCATCACCCATCGAGCTAGCCTGGAGGACGGGCCGGAGCTCTACAAGACCTTCCGCGACAAGAAGGACGGCTGCATCAAAGTCGTCATGAAACCCTGAAAAGGAGAGAAACATGAATCCCGTGGAAACAGGCAGGGGCCTTTCCGTCGTCACCGGCGCATCGACCGGTATCGGTTACGAATTGGCGAAATGTGCGGCACAGGATGGTTACGACCTCGTCATCGCCGCCGATGAGCCGCAGATCCAGGACGCGGCCGTGAAGCTCAGGGAGTTCGGCGGCAAGGTCGAGGCGATGCAGGCGGATCTCGCCACGCCGGATGGCGTGCGGCATTTCGTGGCGGGTATTACCGCGCTCGGACGGCCGGTCGACCTGCTGATGGCCAATGCGGGCAGGGGCCTGGGCAACGGTTTTCTCGACGAAGACATTCGCGAAGTACAGCGCGTCGTCGATACCAATATCATTGGCACGATCGCGCTGGTCCATGACATCGGCAACCGCATGCGAGCGCGCGGCCAGGGCCGCATTCTCTTCACCGGTTCGATCGCCGGCTTCGTGCCGGGAACCTTCCAGGCTGTCTACAACGGCACCAAAGCCTTCATCAATTCCTTCTCCTTCGCGTTACATGAGGAACTGAAGGATACCGGCGTCACGGTAACCTGCCTGATGCCCGGTGCGACGGACACCGAGTTCTTCGAACGCGCCGACCTCCTGGACACCCAGGTCGGTCAGTCTAGGAAGGACGATCCGGCTGTCGTGGCAGAGATCGGTTACGATGCGATGATGGATGGCGAAGGCGATGTCGTTTCGGGCTGGAAGAACAAGCTGATGTCGGCGGCGGCCAATATCACGCCGGCCGGCATGCTCGCCAGGCAGCACCGCAAGGTGGCCGAACCCGGTTCTGCCAAGAACTGATCAAGATCATTCGAGGCGGGCCGATTGGCCACCGGTCTCACGCGAAGAGCGGTAGATCCGGTCGATCACCCTGCCCACATCGGCGATCCTCTCGCATGCGGGATCATACCGCTCTCCCGCGGCCAACCGCCGAGCCCAGTCGGCTGCCGCGCGTCCGCCCCAGTCGTCCGGAGGCTCGATCAGGGTTTCGCGCGATGTGCCGTAAAAGCGTTCGAGGGTGAAATCGTAGAACGACCCATCGACATTGCGCATCGATATCCCCCCGTTCGTGCCGTAGAAACTTGCCTCGATGATAGCCTCGCGGCCGGCCTGCAGCCGCCATGAGCAGGCGAGGCGGACCGCTACTCCATCGCCAAGCGTCAGGCTCGCGACGGCGTAGTCCTCGACCTGATGATCATCGGCGAGGATTGGCCGGCCGCCGGCCATCAGGTGACCGGAGACGGATGTCACAGCCGGGAAATCCAGGGACCACAGCGCCATGTCGACTAGATGGACACCGAGATCCATAAGGCAGCCACCGCCCGACTTGGCCTTGTCATAGAACCACGGCTTGTCGGGTCCATAGGCATTGTGGAACACGAGGTCGGCTGCAAATATCTTGCCCAGTTCTTCTGCCCGTATGATCTCGCGGATGCGGTTCATGCCGGCGGTATGCCGGTAGGAAAAATCGACTTCCAGCAGCCTGTCGGACGCCTTTCCCGCCTCGATGACCGCTGCCACTTCTTCTGCCGAGCGTCCGAGCGGTTTCTGGCAGAAGACCGAGACGCCCGCCCGCAGCGCGGCGATCGACTGTTCCGCATGCTGGGCGCTGGGGGTCGCGATAACGACGCCATCCAAGCCGTGAGCGAGGAGCCCGTCGAGATCGTCTGCCATTGCGGCACCGGGCGCGATCTTTTTCGCCTCCGCCGCCATGTCCACGGAAGGGTCGGCGATCGCGACGGCCTCGGCAATTCCAGTATCGAGGATGACCTGCATGCGGTGCCGGCCGATCCAGCCCACCCCGAGGAACCCGAGCCTTACAGGCCTGGAGGAAAGGGACAATGTTCCTTCGGAAATCATTTCATTCATCGTAGAGCACCAATGCCTTGAGAAAGTTTCCCGGACGATCGCGGGTATCGTTGAGCGCCTGGTCGAGCTGGTTCAGGCGATAGGTGTGCGTGTAAAGCGGCGAGGGATCGATCTGGCCGGTCGCGACCGCTTCGACCGCCTCGCGAATGCCCTCTATGTACATGGCGGGATCGCGCTCATGGGCATTGACGACATCCAGCCCGCGCCAGTTCCAAAGCTGCATGTTGACCTGACGCGGACCGTCCTGGTGATAACCGGCGATGATCAGCTTGCCTCGCTCCATTGTCAGTTCGGCGGCGAGGTCGAGCGGCCATTGCTTGCCGACGGCCTCGATGACGCGGTCGCAGAAACGACCGTCGGTAAGCCTGCGGACTTCCTCGATGATGCGCCAATGGTCGTCCATGACGATGGTCTCGGCCGCGCCCATCCGCCGGGCGACCTCCAGAGAGAACGGCCGCCGCGAAATGGCGATCACCCGCACGCCGGCATTCGATGCCAACCGGGTCAGCAGAGTCCCAAGGAAGCCGATGCCGATAATCGCCACCGTCTGGCCGGGCTCTATTCCGCTGCGGCGGAGGATGTTCATGGCGCAGCCAAGCGGCTCGCCGGGGAAGGGTTTGCCCTCCAGCGCTGGCGGCAGAGGAACAACCATATTCTCGTCGGCCACGTCATGCGTGGCATAGGCATGATAGGACAGGGCGGCGACGCGGTCCCCGATCCTGACACTGCGGACATCAGGCCCTATCGCATCGACATCCCCCCAGCCTTCGTGCCCGAGGCCGCCCGGTTCGGTGGGAAACGTCATCCAATCAGGGCCGGCCCAGGGACCGAGGTTGGACGCGCATACACCGCATCCTTCCAGCCTGATCCTGACCTGATGAGGGCCGGGCTCCGGCAAAGGCCGCGCCTCCACCGCAATCCTGCCGGGGCCGGTCATGATGGCGGCCTTCATCTCCTTCAGCCGCGGCATCGTCGTGCTATCCATGCCAGATTTCTCCTCTTCGGAACGCGTGACACGGCGGGTGGAACTGGAAACCCGCGGCAGAGTTCCGGAAGAAGTTGAAGAAGATGAAGTCATAGAAGATGAAGCTGCATCAGCGGTCAGCTTGCCGCTCGATCTCTTCCATGACCACTTCCGGCGGTACGTTCTGTTTCATCTCCTCGATTTCATGCTGTTCGACCTCGGTTTCGATGCCGAGCCTGTCGGCGATTGCCGACACCATCGCGATCAATTTCGTCGTCTCATGTTCGTTGAGAAGCGAGATCTGGAGGCTGAGGTCCGCGCGTTTATCGTCTTCCAGCGCCATGCGGTTCTGGCTGATCAGCACGAAGGTCGAAATGAAGATCGCCTCGACCGAAGCCACCATGGCGAGGATCACAAGCGACGGGTCGAAGGCAGGTATCACCGGCAGCCATTCGACATTGACGACGATCCACAGACCGAAGACCAACGT
Organism: Neorhizobium sp. SHOUNA12A; assembly: GCF_023006505.1. GTDB lineage: Bacteria > Pseudomonadota > Alphaproteobacteria > Rhizobiales > Rhizobiaceae > Neorhizobium. Next base: position 39,119 of record NZ_JALBGV010000031.1, on the reverse strand, counting down.
GTGAAGGTAGACGAAGGGCATGCTGCCGGCAAAGTTCGTAATCGCTTCAGCGATGCGCTCCTGCCGCGACATTGTCTTCTGGTCTGCGGCGCGGCGCTGGATCAGCGCGTTGATATTGCGGTCGAGAACGGCGGAGATCGGCTGGCCCTTCCGGGGGACATCGGAGGCCGAGCTCTTTTCTTTTTCCTGATCGGTCACATCTCTATCCCGTCACGGTGCGTCCATTTTTCTCCTAACCGGAGACTCCGCGCGCGGTTCCTGCCGCTGGGGATGATGTCATTGATGAAGTCATAGATGACAAAGATGTCATTGATGAAGGAACTTTCGTTCCCGACTGCTGTTCGGCACCATCGAAATCCATGTTCCATACATCTAGGACATCCGATGGCAACGATTCTTGTAACTGGTGGTTGCGGCTTTATCGGCCGGCATGTGACTGAAGAACTTCTGGAAAATGGCTACGATGTACGCATTCTCGACGCTCTGATTGACCAGGTACATGGCGACGCGGAAGCGTCCGTGCCCGATGCGGCGGAAGTCTACCGCGGCGACGTCAGAGACAGGGCTGCAGTCGAAAAAGCGATCGAGGGCATCGATGGCATCATCCATCTCGCGGCCGAGGTGGGAGTGGGCCAGTCGATGTACGAGATCGCCCGTTATGTCGCTGGAAACGATCTCGGCACGGCAGTCCTTCTCGAAGCCATGATCGGCAGGCCCATCCGGAGGATCGTAGTGGCATCCTCGATGAGCGTCTATGGCGAGGGGCGTTACCGGACAGCCGACGGAGACCAGCTCGGCTTCATCCGAAGGAAACCTGAGCGGATCAGGATCGGACAGTGGGATCCTTTGTCTCCCGATGAAAGGGCGCTGATACCGATCGCCACCGACGAGGAAAAGCCGGTCGACCTCGCTTCGATCTATGCGCTGACGAAATATGCGCAAGAAAAGCAGGTGCTTATTTTCGGCGAGGCCTATGGAGTCGAGGCGGTGGCACTGCGGCTGTTCAACGTCTTCGGAGCCGGGCAGGCGCTTTCCAACCCCTATACCGGCGTGCTCGCCAACTTCGCGTCCCGGCTCGCGAACGGCCAACCGCCGATGATCTTCGAGGACGGCCAGCAGCGCCGTGATTTCGTCCATGTGCGTGACGTGGCCCGGGCATTCAGGCTGGCGCTCGAAAAGCCGAACGCCCCAGGCCATGTCATCAACATCGGCAGCGGTCAGGCCTATACGATCGCGGAGGTGGCAACCTTGCTCGCGGAGGCGATGGGCGTTCCTGACATTGCGCCGGACATCATGAACAAGGCCCGGTCCGGCGATATCCGCAACTGCTTTGCCGATATCTCCAAGGCCCGCGAACTCCTGGGCTTCGAACCCGGATATCGACTGGAGAACTCGCTGGAACCGTTCGCGGAATGGGTTCGCAGCACGGGCGCCGTCGATCGCGGTGCCGAAATGAAGCGGCAACTCGAAGAGCGGGGGCTGGTATCATGAACCCAACCGTCCCGTTCCCTGCAGATCCCGTGCGTCGCAAGTCATATGGTTTCGTCGAGTGGTTTCGCCCGGGTGAGTTCGATCGGACTGAGCAGTTGCTGCCCAACATCCTCGCGAGCGGTGCCGGCTATCTGCGCACCCATCTCTCCTGGGCGGAATACCTTGCGCCCGGTGGCGAAGAGTGGTTCGACTGGCTGATCCCGCGCCTCGGCAGCCAGATCGATCTCCTGCCCTGCATCCACTACACGCCGCCTTCGATGTCGCGGACCGGTCGGTCCTCCGGCGCGCCGCGCGATCTCAAATCCTATGCGGATTTCGTCGATCATGTGCTGACCCGCTACGGCCGGTATTTCAGTCACATCGAACTGTGGAACGAGCCCAACAACCTGCTGGACTGGGATTGGCGCGACGACGGCGACTTCCTGCTGTTCTGCGAAATGGTGGGCGGCGCTGCCTATTGGGCTAAACATCGGGGCTGGAAGCCGGTGCTGGGCGGCCCATGCCCCTTCGACCCCTATTGGCTGAACCTGATGGGCGAACGTGGCGTTCTGAATGTCGTGGACGCCGTCGGTTTCCATGGTTTTCCGGGTACCTGGGACAGCGAGACCGGCACGTGGGGCGGCTGGGACATGCATCTTGGCGAGATGCGCAAAATCCTCGACCGCTACAATCGGGAGGCCGAGGTCTGGATCACCGAAACGGGTTACTCCACCTGGCGCAGCGACGAGATGGAGCAGGCCCGGCGTTTCGTGAAGGCGCTCTCCGTGCCCGCCGACCGCATGTACTGGTATTCCTGGTGCGACGTGCCGCCGGACGTGCCGGTGCAGGAGGGGTTATGGTTCGATCCGCGGCACTATCATCTCGGCGCCGTCACCCATGATTATCAGCCGAAACTGCTTGCCCGATTGCTGATGGAAGGCGGCGTCTCTCGTCTCGAGGAAGTGACGCGACTTGCGGCTCCGAACCTTTCGGCCGGCGCGGCGCCCGTCGTGGTTACCGGGGGCAGCGGCTTCATCGGCTCCAACCTCGCCGACAGCTTCCTGCAGGAGGGCGAGGATGTGGTGATCCTCGACAATCTTAGCCGGCCCGGCGTCGATCAGAACCTTGCCTGGTTGACCGAGCGCCATGGCAAGCGGGTCCACCCGGTGCTTGCGGACGTGCGGGACCTGCGCAGCATCGAGGCGGCCTTCAGCGATGCCAAGGCGGTCTTTCATTTCGCGGCGCAGACTGCGGTCACCACCAGCCTCGTCCATCCGATCGACGACTTCGAGGCGAATGCGCGGGGTACGGTCAACGTGCTGGAGGCCGTGCGAAAGGCCGGAAAGAGCGCCCCGGTGATCTTCGCCAGCACCAACAAGGTTTATGGAGCCCTTGAAGATCTGAAAATGCTGGAAGTGGAGGATCGCTACATTCCGGCGTACGAAGGCGTGCGGTCACACGGCATCGGCGAGGACAGACCGCTCGATTTCTGCACGCCCTACGGCTGCTCGAAGGGCGTTGCCGACCAATACGTCCTCGACTACGCCAAGTCCTATTCGATTCCGACTGCCGTTCTGCGCATGAGCTGCATCTACGGGCCACGACAGTTCGGAACCGAGGATCAAGGGTGGGTGGCGCATTTCCTGATCCGCGCTCTGTCGGGCGAGCCGATTTCCATCTACGGCAATGGCAAACAGGTGCGCGACATCCTGCATGTCGATGATGCGGTCCAGGCCTACCGGGCGGTGCTTTCCAACATCGCTGAGGTCAAGGGCGAAGTCTTCAATCTCGGTGGCGGACCGCTTAACGCCGTCAGCATTCTAGCCGTCCTCGAAGAGATCGAGAAGCTCGCCGGGCATCCGCTGGAAACCGGCTTCGGCGACTGGCGCGCCGGTGACCAGTATTATTTCGTCGCGGACACGCGAAAGCTGGAACGCCAGCTCGACTGGCAGGCACGGGTGCGCTGGCAGAGCGGCCTGCGGCACCTGGGCGAATGGCTGGCCGACAACCGCTTCGGCGGCCGCTCGCGTCCTCGGCAGAAGCAGAAGGTGCGGGCATGACGGGGCGGGACAATCCCATCGGCCGCCGCCGGCTGCTGATGACGCTCGACGCCGTCGGCGGCATCTGGCGATACGCGCTCGACCTCGCTTCGGGTCTGCGATCGGACGGGGTCGACGTCGTCTTCGCCGGTCTGGGACTTAAACCATCGGTCGAGCAGACACGCGAGGCAGAGGCCCTTGGAAAGCTGGTCTGGTTAGACACCCCGCTCGATTGGATGGCCGAAGACGAGGCGGCACTGAGACCCGTTCCGGACCTCATCGCCAACCTTGCGGAGCGGGAAGGCATCGATCTGATCCATCTCAATCTCCCATCCCAGGCGGCTGGATTGGCGATTGAGATACCGGTGGTGGTCGTGTCCCATTCCTGCGTCGTCACCTGGTTTGCCGCCGTTCGCGGCCATGCGGTGCCCGATGACTGGCAATGGCAGTTTCGCCTCAACCGGCAAGGGTTCGATCGTGCGGACGCAGTGCTTGCGCCGAGCCGCAGCCATGCGGCGTCGTTGCAAAAGGCTTACGGGCCGATTTCCGGGCTGCAGGTCGTCCGCAATGCAAGCCTGGTTGAGCATCCGCGCGGCCCGAAAGAGGATTTCGTCTTTGCCGCCGGCCGCTGGTGGGATGACGGCAAGAACGGCGCCGTGCTGGATGCCGCAGCGAAGCACGTCGACTGGCCGGTGGTCATGGCTGGCGCTAACCGCGGGCCGAACGGGCAATATCTGCCGCTCGAAAATGTCCAATGGCGGGGCGAGCTTTCCCACGACGAAACGATGATGCTGATGGGCCGCGCCGCAATCGTCGCATCGCCTTCCGTCTATGAACCGTTCGGCTTGGCGGCTTTGGAGGCGGCCCGCAGCCGAAGCGCCTTGGTGCTGGCCGATATCCCGACCTATCGGGAGCTCTGGGATCGCGCGGCCCTGTTTGCCGATCCTCACGACCCGCAGGCATTCGCCCGGGCTATCAATCGGCTTTCCCGGGATAGGCGGTTGCGAGAAGAACTGGCCGAAGCAGCACTTTCCCGTGCTCGCCACTATACGCCGGACGCCCAGGTCGCAGCGGTCCTGCAGATCTATGACCGGCTCCTGCCGGCGAACCACCACGCACGCACCGCAGCGGAGTGATCATGAAGTTCATTTTCTACACCCATTCCCTGATTTCCGACTGGAATCACGGAAATGCCCATTTTCTTCGAGGCGTCATGCGCGACCTGATCCGCCGCGGCCATGAGGCGCTTGCGCTGGAGCCGCAGGATTCCTGGAGCCGTGCCAACCTCCTGAAGGAGCAGGGGCCTGCCGCCGTCCAGAAGTTCCGGGAGACATTTCCCGAACTCACGGCGCAGATCTATGACGGCGATTTCGACCACGAGGCCGCGGTCGCCGATGCCGATGTAGTCGTTGTCCACGAATGGACCGAGCCGGAGCTTGTGGAACGGATCGGTAAGATCCGGCGCAACGGCGGCAAGTTCACGTTGATTTTCCACGATACGCATCACCGCGCCGTTTCGGCCGAAAGCGATATCGCCGGTCTGAGGCTCGCCGACTACGATGCAATCCTGGCTTTTGGCGAGACGTTGCGGCAGCGTTATCTCAAGGCGGGCTGGGGCAGTGCCGTCTTCACCTGGCATGAGGCTGCGGACGACACGCTGTTCCATCCGCGGCTGGACATAGCCAGGACGGGCGACCTCATCTGGATCGGCAATTGGGGTGATGACGAACGGTCCGCGGAGATCATGGAATTTCTGATTCGTCCCGCAAAGGCGCTGAAACTCGGCGCGACGGTGCGCGGAGTGCGCTATCCGGAGCATGCGCTGGAAGCGCTCAGCCAAGCGGGGATCGCCTATGGCGGCTGGATTGCCAATACCGAGGCACCGCTCGCTTTCGCACGGCATAAAGCGACCGTCCATATTCCGCGGCGGCCCTACGTCGAAAGCCTGCCGGGCATTCCCACGATCCGTGTCTTCGAGGCGCTGGCCTGCGGCATCCCGCTGATCTCGGCCCCCTGGAACGACGTCGAAAATCTCTTTCGGCCGGAGACCGACTATCTCGTCGCCCGCGACAGTGAGCAGATGACGCGTTTGCTGCGCGATGTTCTGTCGGATCCGGATCTTTCGGGTTCACTGACCGCTTCCGGTCTGGCGACCGTCCGCGCCCGCCACACCTGCCGCCACCGCGTCGACGAACTGCTCTTCATCCTGACCCAATGCGGCACCGAAAGGGTTACCGGCAAACTGGCAGCAAGGGAGGCCGCCGAATGAAGATCGTTTTCTACGGATCGAGCCTTGTCTCCGCCTACTGGAACGGCGCCGCCACCTATTACCGCGGCCTCCTGAGGGCCCTGGCGCAAAAAGGCTACGACATCACCTTTTACGAACCGGATGTCTACGATCGCCAGAAGAACCGCGATATCGACCCGCCGGACTGGTGCAGGGTCGTCGTCTACGACGGCACCGTCGACGCGTTGAGGGCCGTTGCAGTGAGGGCGGCGGAGGCCGACATTGTCGTCAAGGCAAGCGGGGTCGGTTTTGAAGACGACCTTCTGCTCGAAGAGGTCCTTCGCAACACCCGGCCGACGGCGCTGAAGATCTTCTGGGACGTGGACGCGCCGGCGACGCTTGCAGAACTGCGGGGCGCTCCCGGGCATCCGCTTCGCCAGGCTCTCAGCAAGATCGACCTCGTTCTGACCTATGGCGGCGGCGACCCCGTCGTGAATGCCTATCGCGCCCTTGGGGCAGCCAACTGCGTTCCCGTCTACAATGCGCTCGATCCGCAAACCCATCGTCCGGTACCGGAGGAGCCACGTTTCAACGCCGATCTCGGATTTCTCGGCAATCGTCTGCCGGATCGCGAGGCACGCGTCGAACAGTTCTTCTTGGAACCCGCCGCACGATTGCCCCGGCAGATGTTCCTGCTCGGCGGTTCGGGCTGGCACGACAAGCCGATGAGCGACAACATACGCTCCATCGGACATGTCTCGACGCGCGATCACAATGCCTTCAATGCGACGCCGAAAGCCGTCCTGAACATCTCCCGCGCCAGCATGGCGGAAAATGGCTTTTCGCCGGCGACGCGGGTGTTCGAGGCGGCCGGCGCCGAAGCTTGCCTGATCACCGATTATTGGGAAGGCCTCGACCTTTTTCTCAAGCCCGACGAGGAGGTTTTGGTCGCCCGCGACGGTCATGACGTGGTCGAAATCCTCTGCGGTCTGACGCAGGAGAGGGCAAAGGCGATCGGAAAGAGGGCGTTGGCGCGGGTGCTTTCCGAACACACCTATGCTCATCGCGCAGACGAGGTGGATGCGATCTTCCGGGCCCATGCCGGCGCCCGAATGGAGGCTGCCGAATGACGAAGCGGCTCGACATCGTTTTCCTCGGCCTGTCGCTGTCGTCCTCCTGGGGCAACGGCCATGCCACGACCTTCCGGGCGCTGATCCGAGGGCTGAAGGCTGCGGGGCACCGCGTGCTGTTCTTGGAGCGCGATGTTCCGTGGTATGCGAACCAGCGCGACCTTGCCGATCCGGACTTCTGCGAGCTCGCCTACTATTCCGACATCGGGGCGATGATCGAGGCCTATGCCGACCGCATCCGGCGCGCCGACGCCGTCATCATCGGCTCCTATGTGCCGGAGGGCGTGAGCGTCATTGATGCGGTCGCGGACCTTCGGCCGAGACGTTTGTGCTTCTACGATATCGACACGCCGGTGACGCTTTCCAAGCTCGAAAGGGTGGACGAGGAATATCTGGCTCTGCGACAAATCCCGCTCTTCGACACCTATTTCTCCTTCTCGGGTGGCGAGGTCCTGACGCGGCTGGAGCGGTGCTTCGGGGCCAGGAAAGCCGAGGCCTTTTATTGTTCGGTCGATCCTGACCGGTATCGCAACATGGGTGAAACTTTCCGGTGGGATCTCGGTTATCTCGGCACATACAGCGCCGATCGCCAGCCGACGCTCGAGAGGCTGATGATCGAACCGGCAAGGCGGTTGCCGCACTTACGCTTCGTGGTGGCCGGCCCGCAATATCCCGACGACATCGACTGGCCTGCAAACGTGCAGCGCATCGAGCATCTGCCGCCGAGCGAGCATGCCGGCTTCTACAGCCGGCAGCGGTTTACCCTGAATGTCACGCGGGCCGACATGATCGCCGCCGGCTGGTCTCCGAGCGTTCGCCTGTTCGAAGCCGCCGCCTGTGGCACGCCGATCGTCAGCGACTTCTGGCGCGGCCTCGACGAGGTTCTGCCTCACAGTGAAGCCCTCATCGTCGCGAGGCAGCCGGAGGACGTGGTCAAAGTGCTGACCGAGATCGGCGAGGACGCCCGCAGAACTCTGGCGGAGGCCGCCAAGGCTCGTGTCCTGAAAGACCATACCGGCCTTGCCCGCGCCCGCCAACTCGCCGCCGCCCTTGAAGACCTACCCGAACGATCCGCCCGCACCGAGCCGATGATCCAATCCCAGTCAGCCTAAGGAGTGCCCTCAATGCTTCAAAGAACCCGAAACGGAAAAAGCAGAACTGTTCTTGTTGCCGGAGGGGCCGGCTTCGTGGGCTCGCATCTTTGCGATGCCCTGCTTGCCCGCGGTGATCGGGTGATTTGTGTGGACAGCTATATTACCGGTTCCAAGGACAATGTCCGTCCGCTGCTGAACCATCCGGACTTCCGGCTGATCGAGGCGGATATCTGCGAGTTCGACCGCTGCGACGAGCCGCTGGACCAGGTCTACAACCTCGCCTGCGCCGCGTCTCCGCCGCAGTATCAGGCCGATCCCGTCCACACGATGATGACCTGCGTCAGCGGCACCGGCAATCTCCTGTCGCTTGCCGAGCAGCACGGTGCCAGCTTCCTGCAGGCCTCGACCAGCGAGGTCTATGGCGACCCGGCCGAGCATCCGCAGCGCGAGGACTACCGCGGCAACGTCAACTGCATCGGCCCGCGGGCCTGCTACGACGAAGGCAAGCGCGCGGCGGAGGCCCTCTGCTTCGACCTGCTCCGGAGCGCAAGGGTGGATGCCCGGGTGGCGCGCATCTTCAACACCTACGGTCCGCGCATGCAGCCGAATGACGGCCGAATCATCTCCAATCTTCTGGTCCAGGCGATTTCCGGCAAGCCGCTGACGATCTATGGCACCGGCGAACAGACGCGCTCCTTCTGCTTCGTCAGCGATCTCGTCGCCGGCCTGATGGCGCTGATGGATGTGGATCCCAATCCGCAGGTGCCGGTCAACCTGGGCAATCCCGGCGAGTTCACCATCAACGAACTCGCCGCGCTTGTGCTCGCCATGGTGCCGACGGTTTCGAAGATGGTCCGCAAACCGCTTCCGCAAGACGATCCCCAGCGGCGTCGGCCGGATATCTTGAGGGCGCGGGAACTGCTCGGCTGGGAGCCGAAGGTGCCGCTGCGGGAAGGATTGCAGCATACGGCGGACTGGTTCATAGCGATGGTCGGGAACGATGCGGAGAAGAAGCCGCGTCGCAGTACCATCCGGACCCAGCCGGTCTCTCCCGAAATGGGCATGAGGGTCTGAGGATGGATGCGGGAAGAGGCGGAACGCATGAGGACCTGCAACGGCGAATCGCCGAGCTCGGCCCCTGGTTCCACAACATGGAGATCGGCGGCGTGCAGACGGCGCCGGATCATTTCCTCGGCGATTATCCGGCCTTCAAGTGGCGCGGTTTCCAGCATGTCATTCCCGACGACCTCGAAGGCCGCAGCGTCCTCGATATCGGTTGCAATGCCGGTTTCTATTCCCTGGAGATGAAGCGGCGGCATGCCGGGCGCGTCGTCGGCATCGATTCCGATCCGCGTTACCTCGCACAGGCGCGGTTTGCCGCGGAGCAATCCGGCGTCGACATCGAGTTCAGGCAGATGTCAGTCTATGACGTCGGACAGCTGCGTGAAAAGTTCGACCTCGTGATCTTCATGGGCGTGCTTTATCATCTGCGCCATCCGCTGCTGGCGCTCGACCTTCTCCGCGAGCACGTGGTCGCGGACCGGATGCTCTTCCAATGCCTGCAGCGCGGCGACGAACGGGCTCCGAATCTCCAGGAGAATTACGAGTTTTCCGAATGGGCGGTCTTCGACCGGCCGGATTACCCAAAGCTGTTTTTCGTCGAGGAACGTTACGCCTCTGATCCGACCAACTGGTTCATCCCCAACAAGGCGGCGATGGAAGCGATGCTGCGCAGTTCCGGCTTTGCGATCGAGGCAAATCCCGAGCGCGAGGTCTATCTTTGCCGGCGCGGCGAGCGGCACTACATGGTCGAACCGCCGCCGCGGATTTCTCCCGCAGATCCCTGACAGCTCTGAAATTGACTCCGATAGGGTCTATGGAGTAGGGAAGGCGGAGGCGGCATCCCCGCACGTGCAGGCCGGCAATTGCAAACCATTTCAGCGATGTAGAGTGGATTATATCAACAGGATAGAGAACACGTCTGTCAACTTGACGGCGCGGCAGTTTGCGTTATCCGCGTCAAGTGCATCGGGAATCCGATTGTTCGATGGCCGGCCGATCGCCTGGTGCCGGATCGACGCCGCGCCCCCAATTCGTATCCGCTCCAGCAGCCGACGCACCTGACGCTCGCTCAGATCAAGCACATGCGCCGCTGAAACCACGGTCATCCGCTCGGCAACCACTTTCGATAAAATCTCGATCCGCTGCAGATCACGCTCGCTCATCGCAATCAGTCCCATCGACAATCTCCCAGGTCATCAAGACCCGGGGAGAGTGACATTCCAACTTTGCAGAATCAGGACACTTCAACTTTGCGGCTACAAGGATTGTCAAAGCTGATTGGAGGCGCAACGTCGCTAGCCAGTTAGAAATGCGACACTGGCTCCGACAATCAGCCCCCGACCGGACCGGCTGGGCCGGGTTGCAAGGGAAGGGAGGGGGCGGCTGATAAACACACCCCTTTCGGCTTTAGCTTCCTCAGTAGCAATTGTTTCCTTGGCGGTTGATACTCGCTTGCGCCTGTATGTAGCAAGATAGGGATCTAAGCGGCACGATGCTTCCGGAAATCAAGTTGCAGGGTGACGTCGATGTCGCCGCGCTGTCACCACTTCTTCGCGGCATGCTTCTTTCCGTTGCCTATGCTAACGGTGAGGGTGGCATTGGGCTGACGGCGACCGGCGCCATGAACCGCAAGTTCGTGCATTGGGCCGCTGTGAACTTCCTCTGGCCCGACTTCACAGCAAAAGATCTCTACAGCATGAACAAGGTGCTCAATGAAAGCGACATGCCGCCGCTTTGGGTGGTGCGCGACATGACCCGTCATCTAAAGCTGCTGCGCCGGAGAAAGGATGTGCTGCTGCCAACCAGACGCGGCCGGGAGTTTCTGGTGAACCCGCAAGCTTTTTTCGATCTGGTCGCCACGGATTACCTCTATTCGTATGTCCACGCCACCGAACGAGGAAGCGAGGTCCGAGCACGGTTACGCTGGTGGCGCATGTTCCTCAATCTTCTCAATATCAAGGCCAGAGAAGGGTGCACGCCATTGCAGATTGTAAAAATTCTCAATCCAGACTTCGCGCCCCTGTCTGAGACCGAAATGACCCTGGAAGCCTGGGAGCTGAAATCCGATCTTCAGTATGGTGTCTTTCGACGCTTGTGCTGGCTCGGCTTGCTCTACGAGGCACGAGAGGGGCTCACTCTTCTCCAGGACGGATCCTTCCACAAGACGCCACTTTGGCCAGCCTGCCTGCAACTGGAATCGGATACGCAAAGCGACATCGGCGTGCATTGACGATCGTTACTCCGCCGCTGGCTGCCTCATCAATGCCTTCTCCCGCTTCGCAATCACGTCCGGATCGTTCATGAAATCCGTCCTTCGCCCCGGCTTGCGGCCCCGCTTCTGATAGCCGTTCGCCGTGCTGCCGTCGCGAATGCCGAACATATGATCCGTCTGACCGGTGCGGCGAGGACCACCCTTGCTGCGTTGCTGTTCTCTGCCTGCCTGCAACTCGGCGACGACCGATAGCATGTCGTCCAACCGCTTATTGTCGACCACCTCGGCGCGATGCACCGAGCGCAACGTGTCGAAGGTTCTGTAGGGCAGGGCAAAGCTCTCGTGCATGATCTCGAGGCGGCCGTCCGGATAGTCGCAGACGACCACCTTCTTACCCGCCAGAGGTCTGGAAATCTCGGTCGGATCGAGAATGAACAGCACCTTGTCGTAGCGCAGCGTCAGGGCCTGCGACAGCGTTCGCACTTCCTTCCTGCACATGGCGCCATCGAGGTTCTCATGGTCGGCCAAGGGTCGGTGCATGTCCTTCGGATTGCGTGGTTGCTTGCCAAAGCGAGTGTTGAAATCCGCAATGAACGCAGGTGCATAGGCATTGGCCGCCTCGATCGTATCGATGCCGCGGAGCCGCATCTCCTTCACCAACCGGTCCTGCAATGTCTGATTGGCACGTTCCACACGGCCCTTGGCCTGCGGAGTGTTGGCGCAGATGATGTCGATGTTCAACTCATAGAGCGCCCGACCGAACTGCGTCAGGCCGCTCGTCCGGTCCTTCTCGGACGAATGGGTCGAACGAAAAACACCATGCTTGTCGCTGTAGAAAGCCAGCGGCTTGCCCCATTGCTGCAGATAGGCCTTCGTCGCATGCAGATAATCGAACGTGTTCTCTGATCCGGCAAAGCGCAGATGCAGAAGCTTTCCAGTGGCATCGTCGATATAGACGAGCAGGGCGCATTTGGGGCCGCGGTTCTCGAACCACCAGTGATGCGACCCATCGATCTGCACCAGTTCGCCAAAGCAGTCGCGCCGGCCACGTGGCTGGAAAACCCGTTTCTTGCGTTCCCGGCGCGAGATCCAGATGCCGGCCTCGGTCATCCATTGCCGCAATGTCTCCTTGGCAACAGAGATCCGGTGCAACTCGATCAGTTTCTCGCGCGCCAATGTCGGGCCGAAATCCAGATAGCGCTCGCGGATCAGATCCAGCGCCGCATTGCGAAACTCCTCGCTGTGACGCCGGTTGCTCGGACGCGATCGCTTCTTCGACACGAGACCGGCTGGACCATCCCGGTCATAGGCCTGCAGCAGCCGATGGACCTGACTTCGACTGAGGTCGAGCAATTCGGCCGCCTGGACAACGCTAAGGCGTTCATCTCGAATCTTCTGGATGACTTCAAGGCGATGCAATTCTTTCTGCGACATGGTGATCAAACAGGACATGACAACTCCAACCGCTAATGGTCTCGACCAGGCTGAAGATCGTCATCCTTGCTCCCAACGTTGGCTTTGACCAGTGCGTCGAGAGGCGAGACTGTCGCATCTCTAACTGGCCCAACTGTCGCATTACCAAATAGCCCCTACAAGGATTGATCGCATAATAGATATTATGGAACTCAGAACACTACATTTTGGCTGGGGCCAAATGCATACACGCGACGCCCACTATGGCACCGATCTGACGCTGCTTGTTGGCTTCTGAGCGAGAGAAACGATGTCTCGTTGTGTAATTAAGCGAGCACTGTGCTGGCGCGAGAAGGATATCCAGAGCCAACTCATCGCAACTGCTAGGCGACTCCGCGTACCGATCAAGAAATAGATATGGGCGACGCCCCAGATCCACCAGGCAAGCCACCCTCGAATTTTAAGATTACCAAATTCGATTACCGCTGAGTTGCGTCCAATCGTGGCCAGATTTCCAAGATGGCGATACCTGAACTCATCACGTGAAGCTTTGCCTAACAACTCCGCTCGAATGCGCCGAGCTACGTAATATCCCTGCTGCTTCGCAGCCGGCGCGATTGCCGGAACATTTGCACCGTCTTTCCATACAACGGCTGCAGTATCGCCGATCACGTAGATGTTCGTTGCGCCGTCAATTGTTAGATCAGATTTCACGATCACACGCCCGGCGCGATCGTTTGGAACCCCTAACCACTGCGCTGCATCAGATGCTTTCACACCCGCTGCCCAAATGATTGTTTCGCAAGCGATAAAGCTTGAACCGACATTTATGCCGGTTGAGGTGCAAGCCGTGACTGGGTGGCCTTTGTGGATTTCGACGCCCAGCTTGCTCAGGGATTTCTCAGCGTAGAAAGACAGATCCTCCGAAAACGTGGGAAGAAGTCTTGACCCCGCCTCAATAAGCAAGACTCTAGCTGCTCGACTATCGATAGCCCGGAATTCATCGACTAGCGTTCGCTGGGCAAGCTCCGCGATCATACCGGCTAGCTCAACCCCTGTTGGGCCAGCCCCGACAATGCAGAATGTGAGCAGTGCATTGCGGCGCTCTTCGTCACGTTCGACCTCTGCTTTTTCGAAAGCCATGAGCATTCGACGCCGAATAGTCGTTGCATCTTCAAGTGTCTTTAGCCCTGGAGCGGGCATTTCCCATTCATCGTGACCGAAGTACATGTGCCGCGCACCAGTCGCCAAAACGAGGGTGTCGAAGGCAAGAACAGTCCCGTCTGCTAATGATACGACCTGCTGATTGCGATCGATCCCAACAACCTCGCCAAGCAACGTGCGTACATTGGGACTTCCTCGGAACATCTGCCGAATTGGCCATGCGATCTCTGAAGTTGCTAGGACCGACGTGGCAACTTGGTATAAAAGCGGCTGAAAAAGATGATGATTTCGCCGATCGACTATCGTCACGTCGACTTCCAGGCCACGGAGCTGCTTGGCGACCTGAAGGCCGCCGAAGCCGGCCCCCACTATTACGATGTTGCGCCTGATCATTACGAACTCGCTTTATGAGGGATAAGATCGCCCTATTTTCTCAGTCACTCGTCAAGGAAAGAGTCCCCGAGATTGCTTGGCGTCGGTAATGCGCTGCACTCCAATTGTGATCGCCGCCCCCGGATACCTCCGGCACTCACCGGTTTGCCCGTGACGATCTCACTTACAGTTCTGCTTGGTGCATGGAGTACGTGTCCATGAACCACGCCATCACCTGCTCATTTGTTCCCATGTCGGGGGCCATCACATCGATGTGCGGGCCTACAAAAGGAATCATCTCTTGCATCTACCTGCGCGACAGAGCTTCCAGCTCACGAATTGAAAGCTGTCGAGGAAGTCCGACAAGCGCGCATTTCCAACTCATCCAAACGGCCAAGGCCGCGACTTCACCGATATCAACGTTCGTTGCAAATCGCCTCCCACCTTTTGTGGGGCCGAGGGTCAAGTGATGTTGGACGCGATAGCCCTGAAAGACCGCGACTTCGCCGCTGTCGAGATGGATAGGACAAGAGATCGTTATCGCCCTTTTCGGATAGAGAAGGCGATTGCGCTGACCGTCTGGGAGATCCAGACGGTCAGCAATACGATTGAACTGGATCCTCGCCATCTCAAAGACGGGCCCGGAATAGATGTCTGTCATTTTGAAATCCAGTTGAATGACTTCTTATGCAGTAGGCGGTGCGGGATGGATGAAGGGCCAGGGGCTTGCTTCGGATCCCTTCTCGATTGGCACTTCGATGAGAACGGGAGCGTTCAGCTCCAGAGCCTCGCTGACAGCCGATTTCAGTTCACCTGGGGACGACACGCGATATGTTTTCACGCCGAAACTCTCGCCGAGTTTTACGAAATCAGGATTGGTAAGGTCTGAGCCAATGTACCGGCCGGAATAGGCTTGCTTCTGATCGCGTAATACGTTTCCGTAGGCATTGTTGTTGAACACGATTGCGACGACCGCAATGTTATGCTGCACGGCTGTGGCCAGCTCCTGCACACCGAACATGAAACCACCATCGCCCGACACTGAAACGACTGCCTTATCCGGATTGCCGACCTTGACACCGAGGGCGGTATTGAAGCCGAACCCGAGGTTGTCTTGATAGCCGCAAGTCACATACTGTCGGGGCCCGTAGACGGGGAAGGCAAACCGGGCGGTGAAGCCCATTTGACTGACTTCTTCGACGAAGAAACCATCGCGCGGCAGTGCCTCCCGGATCGCATTCAAATAATCGACCTGAGGCTGAACGGCTGAGAACCGTTCTTTCGCGTTGCGATTCAGGGCCGCGAACTCATCAGTTCGCGCCGCTCTGTCCGATGTTCCCACGGCTTTGGTCAAAGCTGCGGTGCCCGCCTTTGCGTCCGCGACAATTCCAACGTCCGGCTTCAACCGGACCATTTCCGTTGGATCGATATCGATCCGGATAACCTTGAGTCTCTTGGGAAGCCACTTCCACCGCATGAATTCGAGTTCAAGACGGCTCCCGATACCGATGAGCACATCGGTATCTTTCCAGTAATCGAACGCGGCGACAAAATTCAGATAGTTGGGATGCTCGTCGCTTACGACGCCCTTTCCCGAACGATGGGACGTAACCGGCGCTTTAAGCGCTTTGGCCAATTCAGCAACTTCCGCACCCGCATCAACAGCGCCGCCGCCCACCATAATCAGAGGGTTCTTGGCGTTTGCCAGGATAGCAGCCGCAGCCTGAATACTGTCAGGATTGACTTGGGGGTCCGCGGCGCGTCTGGTTTCAGGAAGGTCGAGCTCCGGGCCTGTCATTCCAAAGACATCCCAAGGCGCCTCGACCGCTCCGGGTCCCTGACGTCCGGAAAGCATTTTTCCGATCACCTCGGCCACGACCGTTCCGGTCTGGGACTGATGATCAATCCGCTCTGCGACCTTCGTGATCCCACGCATGGTCGCCAGTTGGTCGGGCAGCTCGTGGAGCTGGCCCCGACCCTGACCGATCAAGTGCGACATGATATTGCCCGTCAAACACAAGACAGGGGAATTCGCTCCATAGGCAGTGCAGAGGGCGGCGCCGGAATTGAGCATACCTGGACCAGGCACAACCGTATAGGCGCCAATGCGTCCAGTGGACTTCGCGTAACCGTATGCCATGTAGCCCGCACCCTGCTCGTGGCGGGTATGGATAAAACGGATCTCGTCGCGCTTTTCATAGAGAGCATCGTTGAAGTCGTACATATGGGCGCCGGGGATGCCGAAGACAGTGTCCACACCGTTTTCGACGAGTGAACGAGCGATGGCCTGCCCTGTGGTCTCTTTGTTTTTCATGATGATGTCCAAACCTGGTTTTTGGGGATGCTCAGGCCGCCGAGCGGGCGCTCAGCGTGCCTTCCGCCGACAGAGCCTTGACGATCACGCCCGCATCAGAAGGCTGCATCCCCGCCAAATTCATGCGACCGGAATCGGCCACGTAGATCCCGTGTTTGTGGCGCAATGCGACTGCCGTGTCTTTCGACATCGCCAGGTTCGAGAAGAGCCCTCGCTGGTTTGCGATAAAGCTCAGTTCCGGATGGGCAGCTGCAAGGGCGGCGCGGTTACCATTGACCCGAGCACACATTTCAACCAGCTCCTGCTTCCAGATTTGGGTAAGCTCCAAGCTCTCCAGAATCACGCGTACGATGGCAGCGCCGTGGTCCGGGGGCATCGACCAGTTGACACGTGCCAACGACGCCATGTTGCCATCGGCGATTTTGAGCTGCTCCGCATTGCGGCTCACAAGGTAAAGGGCACCAACACGCTCGCGATAAAGACCAAAATTCTTGTCACACGAGTAGGCAACAAGCGCTTCGTCTACTGCCTCGAGGATAAGGCGGGTTGGCTCCGCGTCCGCTTCGAGGCCGTTGCCCAGACCTTGGTAGGCAAGATCGATAAAGGGAAGGAGCTTGCGCTCGACGAGCTTTGCAGCGATCTGCTCCCACTGGCCGATATCAAAATCAATGCCAGTTGGGTTGTGGCAGCAGCCGTGTAGAAGGATCACATCACCAGTCTCGGCCGCGTCGAGAGCCTCCAGAACACGATCGAAGTCGATTTGCTGCTTGGCAAGGTCGACGAAACGATAGTCTTTGACGGTCAAGCGCGCCGACTCGAAAATCGGAGCATGATTGGGCCAGCTGGGTGTGCCAAGCCAGACCTTCGCACCGGGTGTGGCTGAGGCGATAAGTTCAGCGCCCAGTCGCAGAGCGCCGCTTCCACCTGGCGTCTGAATGCCTACAACCTTGCCGGCATAATGATTTGCGCCGACAATAATCGGTTTCAGGAGATTGACGAAATTCAGGTCCCCTTCCGGCCCGAGATAGCGCTTGCTGTCCTGGGTCTCGAGCAGCTGCCTTTCAGCGAGCTTGACGGCCCGCATGACCGGTGTTCGCCCTTGTTCGTCTCTGTAGACGCCGACGCCGAGGTCGACTTTGTAGCCTCTGGGATCGGCCTGAAACGCTTTGATGAGCGCAAGTAGGCTGTCGGCTGGTTGCGCAGTGAGTTTCTCAAACATGTTGTCTACCTCCTAAGAACGTGGCGCAAGCCTACAGGCGCTTTAGTGAGGTATGTTTGCAATTTTCAGCATATAGAGATATTATCTTACATGAAAATCACCAACTTTCCGCAAATTATGCAGATATTTTGACATGACCTCAAAGTTACATACCCTAGATCAATTCGATATCCGTCTTCTCGCGGCTATTCAAAGCAATGCTGAGCTGACACAGACTGAACTGTCGCAAGTCGTCAATCTGTCAGCAGCTCAATGCTCGCGGCGGCTTGACCGGCTGAGAAGCGAGGGTCTGATCCAGAACGTTGTAGCGATTTTGAACCCGGAAAAACTCGGCTTTTCCGTTGTTGCGCACACGCTGGTTAGCCTTCGGTCCCACACAGAGGAAGGGAATGCTCAACTGCACCGCTTCATCGAAACGGCGCCAGAGATCCTGGAATGCTACTCCCAGACGGGCGATGCGGATTTCCTGATGAAGATTGTGGCCAGCGATCTTGACCACCTCAGCATCTTTTTGGAGCGTATGATCAAGGTGACGGGTGGACTGGCGTCGGTCACCTCCAGCATCGTGCTACGGACCCTTAAGAAGAGTACCGAACTCCCGTTGCAGATTATTCAGACCTAGCGGGATCAACTACAACGCCAAAAGCAGGCTATCGGCTACCTTCGATATCGCGGCTCGGTCGACGATTGCAATGACGGAACCTGAGGCTATGACCATTCCTCCAACTGAAGCTGTCAGACGAATATAGCGACTTCTCCACCAAACCGACGCTTCAAGCTCGAATTTGGTGAACGCACTCGCTACAAAAATCATCCCAACGACCGCGGGAGCGGTCGCTACGGATAAAGCATCCGGACGATAGGCCAGGATGAGCGAGCATATCGTAAGGGTGACCGACCCGAGGACCGCCAGAAAGTAACATACCCACCAGTCTTGCCGGGCGCGTACACGGTCTGCCCTGGTTTTTCCCAGATATGACATCAGTATACGCTGCCTGAGCTCGCAGTACCGGGGCTGGAAGCGGTACGACCGAATTCCTCAATCAGCCGTGTCGTGGCGTTCGCAAATAAAGTGACATCATTTCCAATGGCAACGAATGTTGCACCGAGATCGACGTAGCGCCTGGCAAGCGACAGATCGGCGGTCAAGATTCCTGCAGCTTTTCCATGGGACTGGATGCGCAAGAGAGCCTTCTCAACTTCTTCTTGGACTTCCGGGGCTCCCGGCTTACCAAGATAGCCCATGTCAGCTGCGAGATCAGCCGGGCCGATGAACACGCCGTCGACGCCGTCGATCGATGCGATTTCATCTAGCGCGGCCAAACCTGCGCGGCTTTCGATCTGAAGCAAGAGACAGATTTCGTCGTTTGCCGTCTGGAGGTAGTCCGGAATCCGGTTGAAGCGTGAGGCACGAGCCAGCGCTGCACCAACGCCCCGGACCCCGCGCGGGGGATAAGACACGGCCTTTACCAAATTCTCGGCGACCTCTTTGCTGTCAACCATCGGGATCAGGAGTGTTTGCGCGCCGATGTCGAGCAGCTGTTTTATGATGTATGTCTCGCCGATTGGCGGCCTGATAACCGCGTGACTGGCTGAACCTTTCATCGCCTGTAACTGGGCGACCAGGAGCGGGATGTCGTTTGGCGCATGTTCGGCATCGAGAAGGAGCCAGTCGAAGCCGGCGTCCGCTGATATTTCGACCGTGTAAGGATTTGCCAGAGCTTGCCAAAATCCGGTTTGAAGCCGCTTTTCCTGAAGCGCCCTTTTGAAGGTGTTGGTTGGAGCTGGCATGGTTTTCCCCTATTCGAAATACAGGCTTACAGTTCCGTAGGGCCCGAAATCGCCTACGATCGTGTCTCCATGACGTGCCTCAATCGGTCGAATGAACGACCCGGCAAGAACGACCTGCCCTGCTTCTATTCCGTCTCCATATTGCGACAGCCGATTGGCAAGCCACGCAACACCACGAGCAGGTTGATTGAGGACGCCCGCGCCAAGCCCAGTCTCTTCGACCTCCGCGTTGCGAGACACTATGGCACCCATCCAACGCATATCCAGTTGATCCGGGCGCACAGCGCGGCCGCCCGTTACGATGCCGGCGTTCGCAGCATTGTCAGAGATCGTATCGAGGACGTTACGGTTTTTCTTCGTCTGGGGATCCACCCGAAGAATCCGCGTGTCGAGAATTTCGAGGGCTGGAGTGACATAATCGGTGGCATTGAGCACATCGACGACGGTCACGTTCGGCCCCTTTAGGGGCGCTTTCATGATGAAGGCGATTTCAGCTTCGATCCTCGGCTGAATAAACCGGTCTTTTGGAACGACCGAACTGTCCTCAAAGACCATGTCGTCCAGCAAGACCCCTGAGTCTGGAATGTTGATGTTGAGGGCATATTGCATCGCCTTGGATGTGATACCAATTTTCCAGCCCACCACCTGACGTCCGTCGGAAACTTTCTTTTTCACCCACGCAGACTGGATCGCATAGGCATCATCCATCACCATGTCCGGATGCTGAAGTGACAAAAGCCCGGTCTGAACGCGAGTCCGTTCGGCTTCGTCCAGCGCGGCAACAGCTGTTTCTATGTCTGCGGTGGACAGCATCTCAGATCATCTCGTCGGCAATGGTGTTGCGCAACAGACCGATACCGTCGGCCTCGACCTCAACGATGTCGCCCGGCTTCAACCAAATTGGCGGATCGAAGCGTGCTCCAGCGCCAGTAGGTGTTCCGCAGACGATCACGTCGCCTGGCACGAGTGTCGTAAAGGTTGAGACGTAATTGATGATCTTCCGGAATGAGAAAATCATTCGACTGGTCCGATCACTCTGGCGGACCTCGCCATTGACCCGCGTCTCCAGCTTGATGTCCGCTAGCTGACTTTCGTCAGTATAAGGAACTATCCATGGCCCAATCGAGCCCGAGGCCTCGAAATTCTTGCCTTGGGTAACGTTGAACTTGGCGTGCCGGACCCAATCCCGCAGCGTCCCTTCGTTGCAGAGCGACAGAGCCGCTATGTGTGAGAGAGCCTCGCTTTCTGGAATGCGTCGGCCTTCTTTTCCGATGACGACAACTATTTCCCCCTCATAATCGAGTTGAGGGCTCTCCGGTGGCCGGATCAGCGGCTGATCGTGACCCGTGAAGGATCGCGGGAAGCGGATAAACAGCGACGGATTGGTGGGCGCTGTCTGCCCATCTTTGTATTCCTCGTTACGGTCCGGAAAATTGACGCCGACGCAGATGATCTTTTCCGGCGACGGGATTGGAATGCCCAATGTAACCGCAGCCAGGGGATAGTCGACGGGGGCCGATTGACCTTTCTCGGCCAGCATGTCCAAAGCACCTGCGGCGATAACTTCGCGCAGGGTCGGAAAACGCGGGCGGATCCTGACGGACAGGTCCACCACGCCATCTTCGCGGATTAGGCCGTAACCCTGGCGACCGGAATTGGAAAAAGATGCAAAACGGGGATGCATACGGACTTTCCTTTATTGTTCTTTTGTTGTGATGCCACCAAGGCATACGTATTTGAGCTCGAGGTAGTCATCGATGCCGTATTTGGAGCCTTCACGGCCTAGCCCGGACGACTTTACGCCGCCGAACGGTGCTTCAGCAGTGGATATCAGGCCGGTATTCACGCCAACCATTCCATATTCGAGGGCCTCGGCAACTCGAAACACCCGCGACAGATCCTTCGCGTAGAAATAGGAAGCGAGACCGAATTCCGTGTCGTTCGCCTTTTCAACCACATCAGTCTCGTTCTCGAAGCGAAAGAGCGGCGCGATAGGCCCGAAGGTTTCTTCGGATGCCACGGCCATATCTTGCGTGACGCCTGTGAGAACAGTCGCTTCGTAGAAGGTGCCGCCAAGTTCATGCGCTTTTCCGCCTTGAATGACGATTGCGCCCTTCGATACGGCATCCTGAACGTGCTCTTCGACTTTCTTGAGAGCCGCTTCATCGATCAAGGGTCCGAGCGCAACACCCTCCTCGAACCCGTTTCCGGTCCGAAGCTTACTAACGGCTTTGGCCAGCTTTTCAGCGAACGCGTCATAGACCGTATCCTGGACGTACAGGCGATTGGCGCAAACGCAAGTCTGACCATTGTTCCTGAACTTCGCGATCAAGGCGCCTTCGACGGCTGCGTCGAGATCTGCATCATCGAACACGATGAAGGGCGCATTGCCGCCCAGCTCCAGACCAAGTTTTTTGATCGTGGGAGCAGACTGACGGTAAAGTTCGGCACCAACTTCCGTCGACCCAGTGAATGTGAGTTTACGTACGATGGGATTTGAGGTCATCTCGGCGCCGATTTCGCGAGATGAACCGGTGATCACGCTGAACAATCCTGCCGGCAATCCTGCCCGCTCCCCCAGTACCGCCAAAGCGATCGCGGAAAATGGCGTCTGAGCAGCGGGTTTCAATACCATTGCACATCCGGCTGCGAGCGCCGGGCCAGCTTTTCGTGTAATCATCGCGTTCGGAAAATTCCACGGCGTGATGGCCGCGACGACGCCAATCGGCTGCTTCATCACCAGAATGCGTTTGTCTCGCTGATGGCCGGATATAATGTCGCCGTTGATGCGTCTGGCTTCTTCGGCGAACCACTCGATGAAACTTGCCCCATAGGCGATCTCACCCTTTGCTTCGAGGAGCGGCTTTCCCTGTTCGAGTGTGAGAATGTGCGCCAAGTCATCCTGGTTGGACATTATCAACTCAAACCACTTGCGCAGGATTACGCTACGCTCCTTCGCGGTTCGCGCTGCCCATTCCTTCTGCGTTTCTTCGGCATGCGCGATCGCCGCACGTGCTTCTGCCGCCCCCAGCTTGGGAACGGAGCCGATCTTCTCACCAGTTGCGGGGTTTGTGACCGCAATGGCATCCGTATCGTTTGCTTCGATCCAGTCGCCACCAATGTAAGCGGCCTGGCGGAATAACGTTGGGTCTTTCGGGTGCATCGCTTGGTCACTCCGTGTGGGCTAAGAGAAAAGGGACACAGGGACTTGCCAATGTCCCTCGCCGTCTGTGTTCGCAACGAGATCAGGGCGCGATGATCGGTTGAGCCTTTAGAAGCGGCTCCTGGGTTGGAAGGTCGGTGAACAAACTGCCGTGTTCGAACCAAGACCTCGGCGCAGGTGCCCCCCACAATGTCTGACGCTGTGGATCCTTCAGGTCCCATTTGATCGGCTCGAGATCGGGATCGACAGTCTGGTAGTCCGAGCAGTAAATCTCGATGCGGTGGCCGTCCGGATCAAGGATGTAGAGGAAAAATGCATTAGAGATGCCGTGACGGCCTGGACCCCGTTCGATGTTTGCGAGGTATCCAGTGGTTGACATAAGATCGAGGAGATCGATGATGTTCAAAGGTGTTGGAACCCAGAATGCTGTGTGATGCAGTCGCGGGCCGACACCATTTGTGAACGCCATGTCGTGGACGCCACCCTTGCGATGCAACCAGGCGGCAAATAGTTTTTTGCTTTCCGCATCCTCGGTGTATTCGGTAACACGGAAACCGATGTCGTTGTAAAAGGCAACGGATGCGTCAACGTCTGGCGTGAAGCAGTTGAAGTGGTCGATCCGGAGTGGTTTGACCCCGTGATAAAGCGCGTACTTTTGATGGATGGGCGTCAGGCGATCCATTTTGAAGTAAAATTCAAGCGGGATGCCGAAGTTGTCATGGGTGCGCAGGGTGCGTCCCTGGAAAGGGCGCTCCACCCATGCCGTCTTATGGCCTTCTGTATCGAAATAGGCCTTGGCTTTGTCGAGATCTTCCTCGGAATAGACCTTCAAGGCGAGGTAACTGATTGCCGAAGTATCGCTCTTCTTGAGCACCATGCAGTGATGGCCGCGTTCTTCCATGGCACGCAGGTAGACAGTATCAGAATCTTCGTCTGTGACCTGAAGGCCGAGCATGTCCACATAGAAGGCACGGCTGGCAGCGAGATCCTTAACAAGGAATTCGACATGGCTAAGCCGAACTGTGTTGAACGCTGGATAGAGATTGAATTGCGGGAGCGGCATGGTTTCCTCCTCGGGGCCGAAACAGCCCGTGTTCGGCGCTTTGTTGTTACGAAGCGGCCGCGTCTTTTGTTGACGCGGCCAGAGTGTCGCGAAATCCCGTCAGCCGCCCAATTTCTGGATGGCATGGGCAGTCGTGGCGAAAGCGATGTTCTTGGTTTCCATGTAGAAATCGAACGACCAGTCTCCACCGTCGCGGCCGATACCGGAATTCTTGACGCCGCCGAACGGGGTCGGCAGGTGGCGGACATTCTCTGAATTGACCCAGATCATGCCAGCCTCGAGCTGGTCGGTCAGCCTGAAAGCGCGCGTGACATCGGAAGTCCAAAGATAACCGGTCAAACCGTACTGGACATCGTTGGCAATCTTCAAAGCATCCGCTTCGTCCTTGAACGGGATTGCGGTCAGAACCGGACCAAAGATCTCTTCCTGGGCGATCCGCATTCCATTATCGGCACTGGTAAAGAGCGTAGGAGCGACATAGCATCCGCCTCCCGGTCCATCGACCTTATAGCCACCGGCGGCGACAGTTGCGCCTTCGGCTTTGCCGATCTCGACGTATTCCAACACTTTGCGTTCATGGACAGGGTGAATCAGAGGTCCGACGACCGTCTGCGGATCGAGCGGGTGACCGACCTTGATACGTTTGGCCCTCTCGGCAACCATTTCAGTGAACTTGCCGTAGATACTGTCCTCGACCAGCAATCGGGATGAGGACGTGCAGCGTTCGCCGTTGAGCGAATAGATCATGAATACGGCAGCATCCGCCGCTCGCTCCAGATCAGCGTCAGCGAAAACAATGACCGGGTTTTTGCCACCGAGTTCGAAGTGGACGCGCTTGAGCGTGTCGGCACCCTGCTTCATGATCATTGAGCCCGTCCGGCTTTCGCCAACAAAACCGATCGCCTTGATCAATGGATGTTCTGTCAGCGCTTTACCGGCGTCCTCTCCCAAACCATTGACGAGGTTCCAAACACCTTTGGGAAGGCCGGCGCTTTCGGCAATCTCGACCAGCAGGCGTGCTGTCAGCGGCGAGAATTCCGCCGGCTTATGGACGATCGTGCAACCGGCCGCCAAGGCCGGTGCAATCTTCCAGGTGGATAGCATGAAAGGCGTGTTCCAAGGCGTGATCACACCGACCGGGCCTATGGGGTTCCGCGTTGTTACGTTTACCTGGCCTGGAATACGGATCGATCTGCCGTCTCTTGCTTCTGGTGCTCGGTCTGCGAAGAAACGAAAGTTCTCTGCGCCACGTAGTGCCGCCTTCGCCATGAATTTCAGGGACTGTCCGGTGTCCATGCACTCAACGAAGGCGATCTCCTCGGCGCGGGCAACGATCGCGTCAGCGATCTTGTGCAGGAGCGCTTTGCGAGCGTCACCAGGCATTGCCGCCCAGGCGGGAAATGCCTCGGATGCGGCTTTGGCGGCACGATCGATGTCTGCCGCTTTGCCATGGGCGACCTGCGCCAGAGGCTGCAAGTCGACGGGCGAGATTGTTTCGAACGTGGCACCATCTAAAGCAGGGACAGCCTCTCCGGCAATGTGGTTGAGGACGCCGCCGGCGCGAAACCGGGCAAGATAGGCATCGGCCTTTTTCTTGTTGTCTTCAAAATTCGTCATGAGATCTCCATCTCGAATGCAGCAGCATTCGCTCAGCCAATGTTCAATGGTGTTTTCTAAGTCCCCGCCCGAAGGCGCGCATGCATTGCATTGTCTTTCCAGCTTAGGGCTGGATCTATCTCGCGCACCTCAAGGGAGAGGGCAAAATGTGGCTCGCTGAAAAGGTCCAGCAGCTCGGCCTTGACGACTGCCATGATCGCGTTGCCAACACGCTTCTTTTCTTCTGAAGATCTGCCCGCGCCAATGCGAAAGCTCATGTCGATGAAAGAATTGCGCTCGTCGAGGTCAGCGATCGCATAGTCATCGCTAAGCAGAACTCGGACGCGAACCGCGCCACGTTCGAACAGCCCACTGTCGAGGATCGCTTTATGAACGACCTCACACAGCGATTTGAAATCGACGCGCGGTTTCAGGTTCGCGGATCCTTCAATGACGAAATGTGGCATTTATCGCTCCTCCGATACTTAACACGTTAACAATTATTGAGTGTTTGTCAACCCACTGTCGGGTGATCTCGGCCTGATCGAATATTGACGGGCCGGTAAATTCTCACTTATTCACCTCATATGGATCAGGATAAAAATCACCCTCGCCTTCTGCGTAGCACCCGCCAGGCACTCCCAATCGCACTGTTGAAGGCGCGAGAAGCAGTGATGGGCCATTTTCGACCGATGCTTGCGCAGCACAATGTGACGGAGCAGCAATGGCGTGTGCTGCGGCTCTTGAGTGAACGCGGGCAGATCGATGCCACCGAATTGGCGCAAGGTGCAGCTCTCCTTGCCCCCAGCCTGACAAGGATGATCAAGGCGCTTGAGGACCGTAAGCTGATCAGGACGACGAAGGATGCTGCGGATGGCCGACGTCTGCTTGTCCGGATTGATGACGCAGGTGCTGAGCTCCTCGAAGAAGTGCGGCCCGAAAGTCTTAAAATTTATGAAGAGCTTGAGCTTCGCATTGGCCACGACAAGATCGAAGCCCTGATTGCACTGCTTAACGAGGTCACGGACAAGGCGACGACGCGTTAGTCGAGTTTGCGCCCTTGCGTTCTTTCGCTAATTTACTTAACATGTTTAGTACTTCAGCGACGGAAATAGGAGGAGTTTTCCCATGGTGAACCAGCAATACAGGCTTGTCATCGACGGCCAGTCGATCGCAACTGAAGGAACATTCGACGTGCTAAATCCCTCAGATGGTCAAGTCGTGGGGGCAGCGCCAAAGGCAACCGTGGCCCAGTTGGACCAGGCGGTTTCCGCGGCGCAAACAGCTTACGAAAAGTGGAGCAAAGCTGACGACGCGACGCGCCAGAAGGCCTGTGTCGCAATCGCTGACACCTTGCGCGATCATGCGGAGGAGCTGGCCCAGCTTCTCACCTTGGAACAGGGAAAACCCCTGAATGGGATGGGCTCCCGGTATGAGCTCGGAGGGGTCGAAGCTTGGGCGCGATACACTGCCGGTCTGGAGCTGCCGGTCAAGGTTTTGCAGGATGACAATCAGGGCCGGGTGGAACTGCACCGCAAACCGGTGGGCGTTGTAGGATCAATTACGCCCTGGAACTGGCCGTTGATGATTGCGATCTGGCACATTGTACCGGCCATACGAACCGGGAACACTGTTGTGATCAAGCCCTCCCCGCTCACCCCGCTGTCCACCATCCGGATGATCGAACTGCTCAACACAGTTCTGCCGGCAGGTGTGTTGAATTGTGTGACGGGTGAAAACGACATCGGGGCCGCAATGTCCTCCCACCCTGGTATTGCCAAGATCGTTTTCACGGGCTCGACCGAGACCGGCAAAAAAATCATGGCAGGCGCTGCGGCGACATTGAAACGCCTGACTCTTGAACTCGGTGGTAATGATGCCGGCATTGTCCTGCCCGATTGCGATCCCCGCCAGATTGCCGAGGGACTGTTCTGGGGCGCTTTCATCAATGGCGGGCAAACCTGTGCGGCATTGAAGAGACTTTATGTTCACGAGGACATCTACGAAGACGTTTGCCGTGAGCTGACAAGCTTTGCAGCGACAGTCAAAGTCGGTGATGGACTTTCGGAAGATAGTGTCCTGGGTCCGGTCCAGAACCGCATGCAGTACCAGAAGGTCAAAGATCTGGTGGAAGATGCGAAGCGGCGTGGCGGGCGCATTCTCATTGGAGGGGATTCTGACGACAACGCTCCTGGGAATTTCTATCCCGTGACGCTGGTCGCGGACCTTAATAACGGCGATCGTCTAGTGGACGAGGAACAGTTTGGGCCGGCTCTCCCGATCATCAAGTATTCTGATCTCGACGAAGTCATCAGGCGCGCGAATGACAACCCGAACGGTCTTGGTGGTTCCGTCTGGGGCAGAGACCTTGCGAAAGCAAAGAAAGTGGCAAGCCAGCTGGAATGTGGATCCGTATGGATCAACAAGCACGGAGCTATCCAGCCGAACGTGCCGTTCGGTGGCGTGAAGGGTTCCGGTCTGGGCGTAGAATTTGCTGAAGAGGGCCTGGTGGAATACACGACGATCCAGGTCATTTTTCAGTAAGAGCCTGGAGCGCGAGAAAAGAAAGGGACGCCGGGTTCGCCGGCGTCCCTTTTCTTATGTCGTTCCGGGATCGAAGGCTCCGAATTCTATCGACAGCGTGACCGTGCGCGCCCTAAGACTTCAAGCGATCTCAGATAGGAACCGTTGAGCACGTTCGGTCTTTGGGTTGTCGAGGAAATCGTTCGAAAGCCCCTCCTCGATGATTTCACCGCTTTCGAGGAACACGATGTGGTTGCCGACTGCCCGCGCAAAACCCATCTCGTGCGTGACCACGACCATGGTCATACCTTCCTTGGCGAGATCTTGCATCACCGCCAAAACGCTTCCTCGCAGCTCGGGATCAAGGGCTGACGTGGGTTCGTCGAACAACATCGCCAGCGGTTTGGTGGCGATGGCGCGGGCAATGGCAACCCGCTGCTTTTGACCGCCCGACAGTTGCCCGGGGTAATGTCCTTCTCTGTCGGCCAGACCGACTTTTACGATCTCCTCGCGCGCAATTTCACGCGCTTCGTCTTTCGACATGCCCTTGCTGTGGACCAACCCACACATCACGTTCTCTAAAACGGTCATGTGCGGGAAGAGATTGAAGTGCTGAAAGACCATGCCCGTCTCGCGACGAAGCCGCTGAAAATCACGGCTGTAACGGCGCTCTCGTGAGCGTGCCGAAAAATAGGCTTTGGCATCCCATTCTACAGAGCCGACCCGTAGTTGTCCCTCGTCGGGAATATTGAGCAGGTTCAAACACCTCAAAAGTGTGCTTTTGCCTGAGCCACTTGGTCCGAGCAAGACGACGACATCGCCTTCAAGAACGTCAAGCGATACCGAATTCAGCCCCCTCACATTGGGAAGGTCGCGACTGGGGAACCACTTGCTCGCATTCCGCAGTGAGATGACTGTTTTTCTTTCTTCTGAATTTTCCATGTTCCGCTCCCTCGAAGAAGCGGGGCAGCCACTCGGCCGCCCCGACACGAATCTCACGCGTCCACTTTGAGAGGGCTGCCGCCCGGACCAACCGCAAGGTAAGGAAGGCCTGCGGCGATCGCATCTTTGCCGACATACTCGCGGAATACGGAGTTGAGGATTCCGCCTGCTGCATTGAAAAGCAACCAGTTGGTCACGAACATGTACATCTTCATGTCTCCCGTCGGCATGAAGAAGGTGTTGTGATCGACATAAGCCGGTTCCTTGCCGATTATCTGAAGCGCGACACCCTGTTTCTTGGTGTTCACGATCGTGAACAGCGACTGCAAGGTTGCGTTCGCACGTCCTGACATGACCTGACCGATGGCGCCCGTCTGGTCAGGGAATACCGAGACGTTTGCCTTCGGGTAGAGCGCCCGGATCTTCGCTTCCTGCGAGCTTCCCTGAAGAGCGGCGAACTTGAACTCCGGCGAGTTCATCTGTTCGAAAGTCAAGTCTGACGCGTCGCGTCCAACGACGTAGACCGGTTGAAACGTCACGGCACAGCCGGCAAACCAGCCACGTAGCGAACGTGATGGCAAGATCGTTCCCGTTGTCATGATATCGGCACGGCCGGATTCGACGGCTGCAAACATCTGACCGAAATCCATGTCTGCGAATTCTACCTGGATATCAGGCGAGACATCTTTCATCATTCGACGGATGAGAGCGATCTCGTAGCCGTCCGGCTCACCCTTGTCGTTGATGTACAGGTTTGGCGGATATTTGAGGCTCGCCGCGACCACGATTTTTTTGGTGCGGATCGCTTTGTCCAGGACGGATTCCTTCGCGGCATCCTGCGCGGCGGCCGGTGTCGTTGCACCGAGTGCAACAGCAGCTGCGCCGCCCACGAACAAACCTGCTGTCAGTAGTGAACGGCGCTTTGCCTGCATTCCATTATCTTGCTTCGTATCCATGAGCATTCCCCTTGTTGTTTCCACGATGAAATTTTCGGCCTGGAACCCACGATCCGTGGGGTACAGCTTTTGCTAAGCGGTAAGACCGCCATCGACTGTCAGCTGCGCACCATTCACGTAGCTGGCATCATCACTCGCCAAGAATAGCGTGGCTTTGGCGATTTCTTCGTATGTCCCAAGGCGACCGAGAGGGACCGTCGGCGCAAAGCGCTGGTCACGAGCTGCGACCTGTTCGGCCGACATTCGGGTCAATCTGTCTGCCATGACACTTTCAAGGACGCCGGGGCAGATCGCATTTGCGCGAATCCCTTTTGCTCCGTAGTCCCGGGCGATGGTACGCGTCAGCATGATCAACCCGGCCTTCGAGACGCCGTATACCGCCTCGGCTGTCGAGGCCCGCTGACCCGCGATAGAGGCCGTGTTGACGATCACACCCTTGCCCGCCTCCACCATGTGCGGGATCGCTTGCCTGCAGAAGAGATAAGCCGACTTTAGGTTCACGTCCAAAGCCTGCTGCCACATCGCGGGATCGGTCTGCGAAATTGTGCCTGTAGGGTTGATACCGGCATTGTTGATCAAGATGTCCAGGGATGAGAAGCGTGACCGGGCCAGTTCGACTGCTTGCTGTGAGGTTTCCTCCTGTGAAACATCGCCAACGAGTTCGACGACGTCCGCTCCCTCTCCGCGTAGAAGCAGCACCAAGTTTTCCAGCTGATCTTTTGCGCGATCAACGAGAACAAGCCTCGCACCTTCATTCGCCAGTGCCTGCGCAACGGCGCGCCCGAGCCCACTTGCGACCCCCGTTACGAGGACCGTTTTTCCTGAAAACCGCATGTCTGACTTTCCATTATTTGCTTTTTCGCGACCGCTTGGGACCGCTTTTTGACATCTATGACTTGAATCTATCTGTCTTGCAATATGAAATCATATATGATGTTGACGAAGCTGGCGCTCGGGTTTATCGATTGAGTCAGTACCGGAGAAGAAGCCGAGTAAAGAAAAAGGGAACGTCATGAACCTCGATTTCTCGATCATCCTGACGCAATGGCCCCGGTTCCTATGGGGATTAGGGTATGATCTCTATTTCGCATTCGCGGGATTCGCGCTCGGCTGTGTTATCGGGTTTATCTCCTATCTTGGCTCGGCCTCCCGCTCGAAAATCGCCCGCGCAGTGTCTTATACGTACGTGCAGATCGTTCGGGGCCTGCCGATGTATCTGTTGCTTTTGTGGATCTACTTTGGACTTGCAACAAAGTTCGGCCTGGCCTTGACCGGGCCGCAGGCGATCATCATCGCCATCGCCATCATGAGCTCGGCATTTGCTTCCGAGATTTTCAGGACCGGTTATAATTCGATTGACGTCGGTCAGATTGAAGCCGGCAAGGCACTCGGTCTTTCCGACCTCCGGATCAATCGCACTATCCTTTTTCCACAGGTCATTCGGGTCGTGATCCCGCCCCTGCTGAACGTCTTCGTGATCTGCTTCAAAGCGGCGACTTACGCGGCAGTGGTCGCTGTCCCGGAACTCGTCTTCACGGCCCAGGACATCAGTCTCAACCAATATAGGCCGTTCGAAGCCTATATCTCGGTCGCCGTCCTACTCATCGCGACGATGCTGGTTTTATCTTTGCTGGTCAAAGTCGTCGAAGACCGTCTCAATGACGGCAAAGGGGCTTGAAGTTCATGAATAGCTGGTACGTTGTCCTCAACCACCTGCCCGACATGCTCTACGGGCTTCGTTACACATTCCTGATCGCAATCGTCTCGCTCGCACTCTCAATGGTCTTCGGAGGGCTAGTGATATCCCTTCTCAGGAGCAAATCTGCTGCCATCCGAGCGATGGGGTTTCTCTACATCCAGGTCTTCCGCTCGCTATCGCCATATGTTTACGTTCTGCTCGTCTATTTTGCCCTCGCCGGAGCAACAGGCTGGAAAATGGATCCGATCACAGCCGCTATCATATCCTTGACACTTCTGAATACCGCTTACGTTGCAGAAATCTATCGGTCCGTGTTGCTCACCATTGATAGCGGGCAATGGGAAGCGGCCGCCGCAATGGGTCTGTCACCCTGGAAAACAAACTCGATCATTATCTGGCCGCAGGCGCTACGGACTGCAATTCCACTCCTTCTGAACCAATTCATCGTCATCTTGAAGGATTCCGCGATCGTGGGCGTGATTGGTGTCAAAGACATCCTCTATGTGGCGAATGCCCAGGCATCGATCACCTACAAGCAGTTCGAGTATCTGACGGCGGTTGGGGTGATCTTCATCCTGATTGTCTTCGTCCTGTCGCGGTTGAGTATGAGCCTTGAGCAGCGACTGGCCTGGAAGCACTAGCACTTGCCGAAACCACCCGAAGTCATTAGGTCGAAAAGGAAATCAAATCTGATTTTCAATTTGATCACCGTTGGAGAGTGACGCATGGCAAAGGTGGTGGCACCCGTCACAGAAGCTAGAAGCAAACAGCAACTTGCTTACGATTATCTCAAGGCTGGGATAGATCGCGGCCTCTATGCACCCAAACAGCGGCTTGTAATTGACACACTCGCGAAGGAGCTATCGATCAGCCCTGTACCGGTGCGCGAGGCGATCCGTCGGTTGGAAGCAGAAGGCCTGATCATATTCAGCAAAAACTCTGGCGCAATCGTGGCTGGAGCCGATCCGGATCTCTGGGCTGAGCAGATGGAACTTCTGGCATTGCTTGAGGGCTACGTAACCGGCGCCGCCGCGCCGAGGATTACTGCCAGCGATATCAAGCAGCTTCAGAAAATCAACGAGGGCATGGAACAGGCGCTGGCTTCCTTCGACCTTTCGGGATGGACTCAGGGCAACCTGGACTTCCACTCCGTGATAAATCGGAGGTGCCCGAACGAAACAATCGTCGAGCAGATCGCGCAATTGAGATCGCGAATTGCGATGATCAATCGCTTCATCCAGCCTCGGACGGAAGCGACCATCTTGCATACTCTTGGAAAGGATAGCGGGAAATCGACGCTTCAAGGGCACGAGTGGATCATTGCGGCCTATATCGCCAAAAAATCTCCCGCCGAGATCGAAGCGCATGTTCGCACGAATATCATTCTGCTCACCACAGAAACGCACCGCAATCTGGTCAACAACCATGATCGGCGAGTAAGCAGATCGCAGGGATAGTCATATGCAACCGTCGGAATATGATGTTGTCGTCCTTGGTAGCGGTGGTGCAGGTCTACTCACGGCGCTTTCAGCTGCAATTCAGGGCCTGTCAGTCGGTGTTTTCGAAAAGTCCCATCTAATCGGTGGCACCACCGCGATTTCCGGTGGTGGCATCTGGATTCCAAAAAACCACGTGATGCAAAAGTCCGGTTTTGAGGACCTGGAGACAGACGGTATCACCTATCTGACGCGACTGACCCTTGGCGAGATCGACAAGAGCCTTCTGGTCGATTTTCTAAAAACCGGGCCTGAAATGTTGTTGTTTCTGGAGAAACACTCGGAGCTGCGCTTCTTCAGTGTAGATCGCCCGGACTACCATCCCGGCTGGCCCGGCGCACGTTCCGGCCGATCGGTCGAACCGCTACCTTTCGCGCCAGCAATGGACGAGACTCTATTTCAGACGCTTCGGTCTTCGCACTTGCGTCAGCCGGTGACATCGTCCGAGAGCCGCAAAGGTCTGCCATCAGAGATCATCGAAGACCGTCAGAAGCGTCGAATGCGCACGCAAGGAGCAGCCCTGGTCGCCGGACTTGCGCAGGCATGCGCCAAACGTGGTGTTCAATTTCACCTTAATGAAGCCGCCGCGGGTTTATCGTTCGACGGAGAGCGCTGTCTAGGAGTCGAAACCGTTTCGGGTTCAACATCTGCCCGGCTGGGTGTTGTCCTCTCCACAGGCGGGTTCGAGTGGAATTCGTCCCTCGTCTCGGCTTACCTGCCTGGATTTTCAAGTGCACCGACCACACCGCCTGGTAATGAGGGAGACGGCCTGCGGTTTGGTCTTCGGGCCGGCGCGGCAGTGGCCAATATGACTGAAGCATGGTGGACCGCTGCATATCGAATTCCGGGGGATGCCCTAGATGGAGAACCACTAACACGCAACATGGTGCGTGAACTGGCATTGCCAGGCTCCATTATGGTCAACCGGAAGGGCGAGCGTTTCGTGAACGAAGCGAGCTCATACAATGACCTCGGTATGGCGTTCAACGCTTTTGATCCCGGCTCGTTTTCTTACCCAAACAGGCCTGCCTGGCTTATTTTCGATGACGCCTTCAAGTCGCGTTATCCCGTCGCGTCCGTTTCCCCGCAACAAACCGCACCGGAATGGATGATCAGTGCGGGTTCGGTGGCCGAACTCGCTCAGAAGCTTGGCGTTTCGGTTGAAGGCCTAACCGCAACAGTCGAACGATTCAATCAGTATGCTCGCGAGGGCCATGATCCAGATTTCGCACGCGGTGAGGACGTTCATGGTCTTTATTATGGAGATTCTGGCCACGCCCCAAATCCATGCCTGGGGAAGCTCGATGTTGCTCCCCTCTACGCAGTTGAAGTTCTACCAGGAAACAATGGCACAAAGGGCGGGTTGAAGACGAAATCTCGCGGTAGCGTCGTTCGTGATGACGGATCCGCGATTGAAGGACTTTTTGCGTGCGGGAATGTTGCAGCAAGTATATTCGGAAAAGGATATCCCGGCCACGGTGGCTCGCTCGGTCCGATTCTAACGGCGGCATACATTGTCGGTTTGGAAATCAGCGCCAATCAGCGGCGATGATTAATCCGTTTTGGAACATTCAATCCTCAAGTCCCGGAGTTGGGTAAGGGTGGACCGACACCAGCCTGCCATCAAAAATGGTGTCGAGGCTGGCATCCCGTGCCTGCCCAGCGCATCGGCGCGATCATGCGACCGGGCCACGGATTGGTCACTGCGGAACCCGGGCGGCACATCTCAAATTAAATGCCAAGAACCACTCGAACGGGCGCATTCTCACGATTAGCCGCCAAGCGACACAAAGACTCAAACAGGAACAATCATGGCAAAGCTCCAGCGCTCGACCATTCGGCAGGGATGGCATCAAAAACACGGAGCATGTCTGAAGTGACGTTCGGCATCAAGAACGAAAGCTGCCATGGGGTCAGATGGCCGAAACGATCGAGCACTGTAGATGACAAATCCAATCCGAAAATCGTCCTGAACGCCGCCGAGAGCCGGACGTCCTTAACAACCTCGTTTAGCGTTAATCTGACGCAACGGTGGTAGCTTGAACTGTCATCGTTGCGCTGTGACAGCCGCTCGCCATTCTTGACCTGCGCCCATTGCCGGTCGATCAGCAGATGCTCGGGACCGACGGCGCCCACCAGGGGCAGGCCAAGTCGTTCGAACTGCGAGGCCGGCGTGTGATTGGCGCGCATGGCTGCGACGAGGAGGTTCGCCATGCGCGTTTCGACCTCTTCATCGCGAAGAGGTTTCTGTTGTTCGGGATCGGTTTGGAGATCGAAGAGCAGCGTTCCAAATATATACGGATTGCCAAGCGCCTTGGCCGGAAGCCGCATGACCTGCACCTGCTTGGTGAAGGGAAACGGTCCGGCAAGCGAGATATCCTTGAGTTCGCCCGGTGCGAAGCGGTGGTCCATATGGGTCGGCATCAGCGTATATTGCTCGAGCGGCTGGTTTTCGGGGGTCACGCAGGCCCGCATATAGACGTAACGCCCGTCGGTAATGCAGACATGCCCGCCATGACTGCCGAACAGGCCGGCTTCACGGACCTGCTCGTCGGTAGAAATGACGCCGGACAGAGGCCTACCCTGCATATCCTCCGTCGGGGTTACCCCGAAGAAATCGAGAAGCGTCGGACCGAAATCGATCGTCTGGACCAGGCTCGAACGCCGCTCGTCCTTAACATGCAGGCGCGGATCCCAGACGAACAGCGGCGTGTGGATGTTTTCCTCATACCAGGGCTGCACGTTCTTGCCCCACCACCCGCGCTCGCCGAGCAGCAGTCCGTGGTCGGTGCAGACGATCAGCATCGTATCGTCCCACAGTCCATATTCGTCCATCGCATCCAGCACGCGGCCGAGGCTGTCGTCGCACATGCTGAGCAGCGCTGCATATTCCATCCGCGCATGTTCGACTTCCCCCGGCTTTTCGGTCACGGCCCGGTAGTCCGGCCAGTCGAAATGCGGGCCGTCGTAGTCGTGCGGATACCGTTCCTTGTGGCGGTCGTAGCTGAAGAAGGGTTCGTGCGGATCGAAACATTCAACCTGCAGGAACCAGCGATCCTCGGCGTGATTAGCCTTGATGAACTCGACGCCCGCATCGAAGGTCTTCGTCTGCGGATGATCGGCGATGTCGGTCATGTACTGGCGGTTTACCCAGTCCTGCCGCCAGAGACTGCCGGACCGCCAGCTTGCGGTCGCAGGGATCAGCGGCTCGCCGACATGGCCTTTCCAACGATCGCCTTCCTGGCCGCGGCAGAATTCGTAGCTGCTGTAGCGATTGTGATAGGTGGCGCCGCCATCCTCCCAATAATGCTGATGATCGGTGACGAGATGGGTATAGACCCCGCTGGTTCGCAGCATTTCCGGCATCGAATCGTCGAAGGGCTCCAGCGGCCCCCAGGAGCGGTGCAGGAAATTGTATCGGCCGGTATGGAGTTCGCGGCGGGCCGGCATGCAGGGCATGCTGCCGCCATAACAATTGTCGAAGGTGACAGTGCGCTCCTGCAGGCGGCGGAAATTGGGAAGGTGATTCCAGTCGGCACCATAGGCAGGCAGAAACCGGCGATTGAGGGTGTCGAACATGATCATGATCGCTTTCAAATCGGTACGTCCTGTCCTTATGCGCTATGAAAATCGGCGGGAAACGGTTCGAAAGCCGAGATTGCAGTTTGAGGAGCCCGGCGTACTGGAACTGCGCGCCGCCACCCGGTAACGGTGGCAGTAGGAGGCGTGACAGAGATAGGAGCCGCCGCCCCAGGGGAACCGTTTGCCCGCGAGACCGCCTCTAGCGGCATATTCCCACTCCGCTTCGGTCGGCAGACGGCGCCCGGCCCATTCGCAATAGGCAAGCGCATCGGCATGGCTGACATGCACGACCGGGTGATCCATCAGGCCCTCGATACCGGACAGCGGCCCGAACGGATGGCGCCAGTCCGCACCCCACACGGTGAGCCACCAGGGCGTGTCGTGATATCCGAGAATATCAGGTCGGTCGGCTGCGACGGCGAGGCGGAAAACGCTCGAATCGCCGTAGCGCTCCGCCTCCTTCCGATATCCCCTCGCCTTTGCGAAGGCCGAAAACTGCGCGACCGTCACGCATGTCGTGTCCATGGCGAACGGGCCGAGCGACACCTCGTGAACGGGCGCCTCGCCATCCGGCGCATAACCTTCACCGAAATGATCGCCCATCAGGAAAGTACCGCCGGGCAGCGACGCTTCCCGGTGAATCGGGCGTGCGCCGGAAGTCTGCGGGTTTGCCTCGGCCGGCATGGCCTCCCCTTCCCGCTCGCGCGAAGTGGAGCAGCAGCGGGCATTTCCAGCGGGAACCGCGTCGGTCATCGGCGTTTTTCTCGGCTCGGTTCGTCGAGCGAAATGTGCATATCCGGGTCTCGCATATAGGGGCGGAGGATGGTGAAGAACTGGATCATTGACGTCTCGCGGCTGACAGCCGTCGGATCCAGAAGCCACTGGAGCCGCACGCCATCGGCTACCGCGATAATCCAGCGGGCGAGTGTTTCGAGGGTCATTCCGGCTGGAAGCTTACTCTGATCGAAAACCGCCGCTAGCTCACTGGTCATGGAGGCCGCCACCTCTCGATACCGCTCGACAAACCAGTCGTGGGCCGGATGATCCTGAACGATGCTTTCGGCGGAAAGAATCGCAAAAAGCTGTACAAGAATTGGTGTTCGTTCGTTGGTATGAAGCGTGCGTAGAAATGTGCTTAAATAGTCGAAACCACGCTCTAAACTCTCCGATTTGGCCTTCTGGTTTCGCTCCTCGCGCTCCTGCAGCACTGCCAGAAGCAATGCGGCCTTCGACGGAAAATGATGCAGCATGCCGGCCTGCGTCATGCCGACGTCGGCGGCAATATCGGCAATGCTGGCGGAGTTGAAGCCGCGTTCGGAGAAAAGCCGCAGCGCCGAATCCAGGATCGCCCGCCGCCTGCTGTCTCCCTTTGGACTTCTGCGCGTCTCTTTCTTCTCCATGCTCGACCTCATCTCCCCGTCCGGATCTGCAAAGGCGTGCCCACAAAATGACAGGCAGCCTTCTGTCCGGTACCAGTTTCCTGGAGGCTTGGCGAACTGGTGGAACAGATTTCCCGCTCCGGAAAATACTCCGGCCCAATCGGACAGCGGGTGCGGAAACGGCAGCCGCTCGGCGGATTGGCGGGGCTCGGCATATCGCCGGCAAGTACGATCTTCTCCTGCGGCGCGTCGAGCACCGGTTCCGGCGTCGAGGAAATCAGCGCCGCCGTATAGGGATGCTGCGGAGAGCCGTAGACCTGTTCGGCCGTGCCAAGCTCGACGATCTTGCCAAGATACATCACCGCGACATTATCGCTGATGTGGCGCACCACCGAAAGGTCGTGAGCGATGAACAGGTAACCGAGCCCGAGTTCGTCGCGCAGTTCCTCCAGGAGGTTGATGATCTGCGCCTGGATCGAGACGTCGAGCGCCGAGACCGGCTCGTCGCAGATCAGAAGCTTCGGCTCGGTGGCGAGCGCTCGTGCAATGCCGACGCGCTGGCGCTGGCCGCCGGAAAGCTCGTAAGGGTAACGTTCGAGGAAATCCTCGTTCAGCCCGACCCGCAGCAGCAATTCCACCGAGCGCTGCCGCGCCTTCTCGCCGCGGATGCCGGCGACGCCCAGCGCTTCACCGAGCGACTGGGCGATGCTGCGGCGCGGATTGAGCGAGGCGAATGGGTCCTGGAAGACATATTGGATGGTTCTGGTGATCGTGTCGCGATCCTCCTGATCCATCGCACTGACATCGCGGCCGGCGACCGTGATCCGGCCCTCGGCGACCGGATTGATGCCGACGATGGTGCGCGACAGCGTGGACTTGCCGCAGCCGGATTCACCGACAAGACCGAGCGTTTCTCCGGGCCGGATTTCGAGCGATACGCCGTCCACCGCAAAGATCGGCTTGGCCTTGGAAAAGAACGACCCCGAACCGCGGTTGACGTCCGTCCTGAGGTTCTCGATCCGCAGGACAGGCTCGACCGAAAGAGTCCGCCGGGCCTTGCGCACAAGATCGTCTTCTTCCGGCACGACAGGCATGCCAGTGGCCGCGCTCACCCAGCAGGCGGCGGAATGACCGGGCACTAGCACCTCCAGCTTCGGCACGTCCGCGCGGCATCGCTCGACCGCGAAGCGGCAGCGCGGATGGAAGGCGCAGC